>JAYSPI010000260.1:0-16619 GCA_043722215.1 Prosthecobacter sp. | reverse complement strand
GATCTCACTGGCAAGGATTACAATGACGGCAAAGGCACACTCGTTACCTTGATGAGTGACCCCGTCAAAGGACCCATGTTCAAACACCTCAAAACCGCCGATGGCAAGTGGACGGTTCGTGACGACGTTTGGGTCCACTACCAACGCGATGAGAACACGCCGCTGCTCGCTGGTCCGCTAGGGATCGGTTATTCGGCTTATGGTGCCAGCCATCATTTCGGGGCAGAGTTACAATTTGGGCACGTCGTGGGTGATGTCATGAAAAATCAAGTCCTGCTCATCAAAACAGCATGGGGCGGTAAAAGCCTAGACGAAGACTTCCGCCCACCCAGCTCGGGTGGTCAGGTCGGCCCATACTACACGAAGATGATCTCGCAGATTCGTGCTGCGCTGGCTAACCTTAAAACCGACTTCCCAGGCTATGACGGCCGCGGGTATGAACTCGCAGGGTTTGTTTGGTGGCACGGCTGGAATGATTTTTGCAATGCTAAGATGATTCCACCCTACGAACAGAACTTGGTCAACCTGATCCACGATGTCCGCAAGGATCTGAACTCACCCAAGTTGCCGGTCGTGATCGGCGACATAACGGGTCCATGGATGGACGTCAAGGATACGCCGCCAGCCGCGCTGGCAATCAAGAGTGCACAGAAGGCTGCCGCGCAACGCCCAGAGTTCAAGGGCACCGTAGCCCTAGTCGAGACGATGAGCTTTGCCCGCAAGCCCGAGGACTCCCCGAACCCAGGCCATGTCCACCACGAATCATGCAACGCGGAAACGTATTTCCTCGTCGGTGATGCTTTGGGGAAAGCAATGATGAAGTTGCAAACTAAGTAATTCTGTGAGCCTGTCATAGGATGCGCATGATTCCTCGTCTTTATGCCACACTATTGTGCGTTCAAATTCTTGCGGCGGCGGAACTCACACCGGTTGCCGCAGGAATTAAGAGGAAGCCTAATATCATCTTTTTGATGGCGGACCAGCACCGTTGGGATGCGATCGGTCAGATCGACCCAACGGTGAGGACTCCCACGTTAGATCGTCTCGCTAGGGAAGGGGTTCTCTTTGATCAGGCAGTTTGCCAGGCCCCGATGTGTGTGCCGAGTCGCTACTCGATGATGCTTGGGCTCTATCCTCACCAAACAGGAATCCTGAGTAATGGACCTGGTCTGCGCGACGAGCAATTACCCTGCGATCCGTTACCAGAGATGTTGCGCAAAGCAGGCTATCAGACCGCCGGGTTTGGTAAAACCCATTGGTTAGCCGAGGGCGCATCGACGCGCGGGTTCGAGGTGCGTTATTCATCTACGGATTCCGAGCGGGACGCCATCATGATGAGCCAGCAGAACCCGGATGGCTTGCTGCGATATCATAACGAAGTGAAATCGTTTGGTGACGGTGAGGAATGGCCCGCTGGCTACGTGGGATGCACCAGCCAGGTATCAGAGCAGGACCACCGCGATGGTTGGGCATTCAATCGGTGCCTTGAATTCCTTGATCAAGGGTTAGACGATAAGCGTCCGTTGTTTCTCTATCTATCGTTTTTAAAGCCGCACGCCGGTGCCAATGTTCCGGTTGGCTACGAACGGTTGTACAATCTGGCGGATATGCCGGTGCCAGAGCAACCGCCGCTCGACCTGGTTGAGCCATGTCATGCGACTGGAAGTGACCGACAGCAGATGTATCGTGAGTTCTGGAGTAAGGCGCCCCCCGACCAATGGCGGCAGATGGTCTTGCGCTATCGGGCGAATTGTTCCTGGATCGACAGCATGTTTGGGCGGGTCATGGACAGGCTTGGGAAAAAAGGCCTGCTAGAGAATTGTCTGATTGTCTATGTATCCGACCATGGTGAAATGCTGGGTGAGCGGTACTATCGGTTCAATAAGTATTGCCTTTATGAGAGTAGTGTTCGAGTGCCGCTGATTCTTTCGGGGACCTCTATTCCGGCTGGAAGGAAGGGCATCGTGGATCACCGGTTGGCGGAAGAGGTGGATATTTATCCGACGATCGCCGCAGTGGCGGGTCTGCCAGTGACACGAGCCAAGCCGGGTTTCGATTTGCTCGGGATGGGTGCGCGCAAGGGTAATTTTTGTGAGTATAGTGATCTGCCGAAAGGGGTGTCTTTTATGTGGCGGACACACGCTCACAAGGTGATTCTAACATTCAAAAAAGACCGTCTGGCGAGCCGCGACCTGAGCGTATCTGATGTGATTTCGGGTGAGTATTACGACCTGCAGGCCGATCCCAAGGAGTGGCACAATCTTTATGACCAGCCCGCGCATCGAGACGCGCGCGAGCGGATGAGTCTGGATCTCATCGCCCACCTCAATGAGGTGGCCTTGAAGCAGGCAGTGCGATGAATCGCTGGGTGCAGCGGCGACCGCTTGCATCGGGTGGCCCAGTCGGATGATTGGATCCATTTTGGATGTAAGATGGCCGGTTGTGGGTGGGTAATACGTCACACGATGACTTGTTACTGCGCGTTTCTGCGATGGCTCGTTTGTGCAATCTGCTCCCTCGTCGCGATGGCGCATGTGGAGGGAGCCCGCCAGACGCTCCCCCTCGACGGCACCTGGCAGTTGGCAGAGGGGACGATGGATGTTCGACCGAAGAGTTTTGATCACCAGGTGGCGGTGCCGGGGTTGGTGAGCATGGCGCAGCCCGTGTTTGAGGACGTGGGAGTCCAGAGTGTGAGGCGCGAGGCGTTCTGGTATCGTCGCACGTTTCGCTATGATGGAGTGATTCCAGCGGTGGCGCTGCTCAAGGTTCATAAGGCGATGTTTGGCACGCAGGTGCTGCTCAATGGTCAGACGCTGGGCGAGCATATCCCGTGTTTTACGCCTGGATATTTTGATGCCAAATCCGCCCTCAAACCGGGTGAAAACGAATTGGTCATCCGGATCGGTGCGTCCCGCGAGTCCCTGCCCACGGTGATTCCCACCGGTTGGGATTATGAGAAAAAAAAGTTTATTCCGGGGATCTATGATTCGGTTGAGTTGATTCTAACGGGTGCTGCGCACCTCACCCGCGTTCAGGCGGTGCCCGATATCGACCACCAATCGGTGACAATCCACGCATGGATGCCCCGCTCACCCTCAGCTGCCCGCACCAAAATTGCGTTTGTGGTCCGCGAGGCTGTGACCGGTCGAGTGGCAGGTAAGGCGGAATGCGTAATGGCCGCCGCCGGTGAGGGGGCGGAAGTGACCGGCCACGCGACTGTTAGCCTTCGCAATTGCCGCTTGTGGTCGCCGGAGGAACCATTTTTATATGAGTTAGAGGCGCGCACCACGGGCGACGTTATCACAACTCGCTTTGGCATGCGCCGTTTTACACTTGATCAAGCGACGGGTCGGGCGATGCTCAATGGTAAGCCGTATTTCATGCGTGGCAGTAACATCTCGCTCTATCGGTTTTTTGAGGACCCCGATTGTGGTGATAAACCATGGCGCGAGGAATGGGTGCGCCGCCTGCACCAGGAAGTTAAAAAGATGCACTGGAATTCATTGCGTTACTGTATTGGCTTTCCGCCGGAATTTTGGTACCGCATCGCCGATGAGCTGGGTATCCTCATCCAGGATGAATTCCCGATTTGGAATATGTCGCCCAAACCCGGCGATTTCGATCCCAAGGAGCTGGCGCAAGAATATACCGAGTGGATGCAGGAACGCTGGAACCATCCGTCGGTCGTCATCTGGGATGCCTGCAATGAAACCCACGTCGGGGCACGCACCGGCGTGGCCATCCAGATGGTGCGCGCCTTGGATTTATCGAATCGTCCTTGGGACAATGGCTGGGGGCCACCCCAGGCAGCGGGAGATGTTTTTGAATCGCATCCCTATCACTTTTGCGACGCAAACTATAAGCTCGCAAACATCGCCAAGGAGTCCGGAATCCCAGATGGCAACGTCGGCATCAAAAATTCAAGCAAAAATCCCATCATCATCAATGAGTACGGGTGGCTTTGGCTCAACCGCGATGGCTCTCCCACGACCTTGACCGCCGGGGTCTATCAAAACCTGCTAGGCAATGACTCCACCGCCGCTCAGCGCCAACACCTGTATGCCCGCTACTCCGCTGCCGAGACCGAGTTTTGGCGTGCCCACCGCGCCTGCGCCGGGGTGTTGGAGTTTTGCGCCCTCGGCTACTCACGCGCTGACGGCCAGACCAGCGACCATTGGACGAATCTCGAGAAACTCACATGGGAGCCGGAGTTCTATCGATATGTTCGCGACGCATTTGCGCCGATTGGGGTGATGATTGATGCTTGGGCCGCAGATTACCCAGCTGGTATGGCGCAGGCATTTCCGGTGGTGGTAACCAACGACCTCGATCATGACGGGCGGGGGGGTGTCCGGTGCCGCCTGCTCCGCGCTGGCGTCACCGTCCAAGAGAAGTCCCAGTCGTGCGACGTTGCCGCACTCGGTCAGGCAAAACTGACATTCTCCCTCGATCTGCCGGTCACCGCCGGGACGTATCAGGTTGAGGTCGCTCTGCTCCTGCGAGGCGGGGAGACGGTGCGCAGCGTGCGCGACTTTCAAATTCAGGTGGCGGCACCGCATTGATCCACCGCATGGGTGGAAGAGCGGCGTGCATGGCCTGTGCCCGACTATCAGAAGTGCGGGCTTTGGTGGCCTAGCAGGCGCGGGGTTGCCCGCGCGCCGCCGAGTGGCGCGGTTTGTTAGTCTATAAAATCGTAGTCGTAGGGTTTGCGCATTTCGCGGGCGAGATAGGAATTTGCCTCGGCGGCGTGGTCGCCGGTGAAGACCTCGAGGGCGGGGTCCCACTGGAGGGTTTTACCGGTGCGCAGTGAGATCGCGCCGAGATGGCAAACCGATGCCGAGCGGTGGCCGATTTCCACTGCGCAGATTGGGTCTTTGCGTGAGCGCACGCAATCGAAGAAGTTGCCGCGGTGGTCGTTGCTGAAGTACAGGCGTTCTGAGCCGTCGGCCAGTGGCTTGCTAAGGCGCTCGCGGTCGTCGGCTTTGATTTCGTCGCGGTTGACCCAGATCCATCCGTCGGTGCCTTCGAAGCGGATGCCATTGCGTTGGCCATTTTCGTTGATTGTTTCGCCGAACGGACTGTCGTCGGTGGTGGTGCGGACGTTGAAGATCACGCCATTGGGATAGGTGAATTTCACTTCGTATTCGCTGATGGCGGTGAAGCCGCCGGGGACCGGGGTGGCGAGCATCTTGCTAGAAACGGCGGTGGGAGCAGGCAATCCGACAGCCCAATAACCGATATCCATGTGGTGGGCGCCCCAATCGGTCATGGTGCCGCCGGAGTAGTCGTACCAATTGCGGAATTTGACGTGGCAGCGCTCGGGCATGTAGTCGGCCTTGGGTGCTTGGCCCTGCCAGAAATCCCAGTTGAGTTGCGAAGGGACCGGTTGGACGGGGAAGGGTCCGCCGCGTAGGCCGGCGGGGAGCCAGACGGTGACTTCCTTGAGTTGGCCGATGCGGTTGTTGCGGACCAATTCGCAGGCCATGCGGAACCGCTGGATGCTGCGTTGTTGGGTTCCGGTTTGCAGAACCACCTTGTTTTCGCGCACGGCTTTAACGACGTGTTTGCCTTCGTCGATAGTGAGAGTGAGGGGTTTTTCCGAATAGATATCCTTTTTTGCACGGGCAGCGGCGATGTTGATCAAGCTGTGCCAGTGGTCGGGAGTGCCGTTGATGATGACATCGACGTCTTTGCGTTCCATGAGTTTGCGGAAATCGCTGAATGCGGTCGGCACTTTGCCGTCTTTGGTGAACGTGGTCACCGCCCGGTCAATGTGCGTTTGATCGACATCGCATACCGCGACGACGTCGCCGAACTGCAGCGAGCTGCGGGCATCGCCGATGCCCATGCCGCCGCAGCCGACCAAGGCGATCGAGGGGCGGTCATTGGGTGAGAGCGGCTTGCGAGTTTCTTGGGCGTGCGCCAGTTCGCGCTCAACGAACCACAGCGGCAGGCTTGTGGCCGCCGCGGTGGCGGTGCAGCGGTGGAGAAACGAACGGCGGGAGATTTGGAAGGATTGGGGATGGCTCATAGGATGGATGGGGATGAATTCGGGTGGTGATTTCATGAGAAATCCAGGCCGCTAGGTCATGATCTGATGTTTAGGATGGAGTGATCTGACAACGAGCCAAGCGGATTCAGTGCCAAGTCGCGGAATGGCATGGCGGATTTCGCAAACGGGTGGTTGCACATGACGCTTGGACTACGCTCATTATTCGCTGGTTATTGCAGGAAATTCTGGGCACGCATGCGTTGCGTAATTCCAATGCGCAATTCCAATGCGCTTGCCCATGACGGGCTGCCGCCGACCGTGATTGCCTACGACCCCACCGCCACGACCCCATGACCATGTCCCGCTTAATCGTCGGAAGCGCCCTGCACCTAGGGCTGTGCCTCTCCTCGACTGGTGCAGAGCCGCCGGTTGACGCCCCGAAACCCGCGACCCGCACCGAGCGTGTGATCGAAGGGTGGACTGTCCGGATTGACGACCGGCTGCTGCAGCCGGAGAATCAGGAACTCGGCGGGAGAATCCTCAAATCGCTGGAATCCAGACTCTCGGATATTAAGGCAGTGGTTCGGCCGTTCTGCGTCGCCCAATTGCAGAACGTGAGGATCGTGCTCGACCTCACCCACGGGAAGCTGGTGCCGATGCAGTACCATCCGGATGCGGAGTGGCTAGTGGAGAATGGCTACGCGGCGGATCTCGCGCATTGCGTTCATATTCCGGTGGCGGGCGAGTTGCTTGAGCCGCGCCAGATCAACGTCCAACCGTGGTGTTTGCTGCATGAATTGGCGCATGCCTATCACGACCAGGTGCTGGGTTTCGACGAGGCGCGGATTCGTGATACCTACAAGAGTTACCAAGCGAGCGGCCATGGCGATTCGGCGCTGCTGATCACCGGCAAGCGGGTCCGGCATTACGGGTTGACCGATCACAAGGAGTTTTTCGCGGAAATGACCGAGGCGTATTTCGGCACAAACGATTTTTTCCCATTCAACCGCGGCGAGTTGATGGAGGCAGAACCTGCGATTTACAAGTTGATGGCGGCGATCTGGGGGCCCGTGCAAGCCGGTTCTGCAACGACGGGCGTGGCCCCCGTCGCTCACCCGCTGGCGGCGGGTGCTGCAGCGACGACGCTCTGGTATGCGCAGCCGGCGACGAAGTGGGTTGAGGCGCTGCCCGTCGGGAATGGTCGGCTCGGAGCGATGGTGTTTGGCGGGATTGCCAGCGAGCGCATCAACCTCAACGAGCAAACGATTTGGACCGGTGGACCCTATGATCCCACTCACCCCGGTGGCACGCAGGCGCTGCCGGAAATCCGGCGCTTGATCTTTGACGGGAAACATCGCGAGGCAGAGGCCTTGTTCAATAAAACCATGCTCGGTACCCCCGTCGAGCAAATGAAATACCAACCGTTAGGCGATCTGCTGCTAGAATTCCCCGGCCACGAGGCGGCGACCGATTACCGACGAGACCTCGACCTGGCACAGGCGGTGGCAGGCGTGACCTATCGTGTGGGTGACGTCGAGTACAAACGCGAGGTTTTTTCCAGCGCACCGGACCAGGTGATCGTCGTGCGTCTAACCGCTAACCGGCCAGGCACTCTCAGTGTGGTGGCCAAGCTCGCTGGCATCGCAAACACGAAGACCCCCGGCGACGAGCAGTTTGCCGCCGAAGCCACCCCGGACGGCGAGTGGGTGCTGCGCGGTACCACCGGCAGCTTGGCCGGAGTCAAGGGTCGCGTCAACTACGAGGGGCGTCTCCGGGTGCTCGCCGAGGGGGGGCAACGCACCACCAGCAAGGCGGGCGTCTCCATCAAGGGTGCTGACTCTATCACTTTATGGGTCACGGCAGCTACCAATTTCAAGCGCTACAATGACATCAGCGCCGATCCTGCGGCCCGCGTTCGCGATTATTTCCACCACCTTGGCAGCAAGTCATTTGATCAGTTGCGCGCTGACCATGTGGCCGATCACCAGCGGTTTTTTGGTCGCGTTAGCCTCAGTTTGCCTGAAACCGCCGCGTCAGGTTTACCAACTGATTTGCGTCTAACCGATCACGTGCCCGCTAACGACCCGCAGTTGGCCGCGTTGATGTTTCAATACGGTCGGTATTTGTTGTTAGGCAGCAGCCGGGTGGGTGGCCAACCGGCGAATCTTCAGGGGATCTGGAACGAGGACATGAATCCGGCGTGGGAGTCAAAGTTCACGACGAACATCAACACTGAGATGAACTACTGGCCCGCCGAGGTGGCTGGATTGCCGGAATGCATCGAACCGCTGCTGCGCATGGTCCAGGATTTGGCCGAAACCGGGGCCAAAGTTGCCAAGGTCCACTACGGTGCCCGCGGCTGGGTTCTCCATCAGAATACCGACCAATGGCGGCACGCGGCACCGATGGATGGTGCGCCATGGGGGACGTTTACGACCGGTGGAGCATGGCTCTGCACACACCTGTGGGAGCACTATCAGTTCACCGGCGATAAGGAGTTTCTGCGAGAGATTCAACCGCTGCTCAAAGGAGCGTCACAGTTTTTCCTCGATACCTTGGTCGAGGAACCCACCCACAAATGGTGGGTCACCAGCCCGTCGAACTCGCCGGAAAACTTTCCGGCCTACCCGGGCAACGGCCCGTATCGGGTAGCAGTTCTGGATTTTGACATGCCCGGTACCACGATCTGCGCGGGTTCCACCATCGACATGGGAATCTTGCGGGAGCTCTTCGATGCCACCGTCGCCAGCGGAAAAATCCTCGGCGTGGATGAGGAGTTCGGACAAAAAGTCGCCGCCGCACGCCAACGCCTGGCACCGATGCAGATCGGTAAGCGCGGCCAGATCCAGGAATGGCTCGAGGACTGGGGCGAACTCGAAAGACAACACCGACATATCTCCCATCTCTACGGGTTGTTTCCCGGTAACGAAATCACTCCCGCCACGACTCCCGACCTCGCCCAAGCGGCGAAAGTCGCCCTAACCCAACGCGGCGATGTCGGCACCGGATTCGGCATGGCATGGAAGGCCGCCTGCTGGGCGCGGTTGCATGACGGTGATCATGCCCTGAAATGTTTGTCTAATCTAGCGACTCTGCAGACCACGCCCAACCTGTTCTCCAAATGCTTTCGTGCCGCACAGGTTGATGGCGCACATGGTGCCACCGCGGCGGTAGCCGAGATGCTCGTTCAGTCGCATGCCGGTGAAATCCTGCTATTGCCGGCGCTTCCGGCGGCATGGCCAGACGGATCGGTGACCGGCCTGCGTGCGCGCGGCGGGTTCAGCGTCGATCTGGCATGGTCACATGGCCAACTAACCGCGGCGACGATTCATTCATTGGCGGGCAACGCGCTGCGGGTTCGCTATCAGGACCGCTTGCGTGAGGTGCAGCCGGCCACCGGCGAGTCATTCCAATGGGATGGTAGATAAAAAACAAAACCATGATTGTTAGCATATTCAACGATGTGATTGGGCCGGTGATGCGCGGTCCATCGAGTTCTCATTGTGCGGCGGCGTTGCGAATCGGGCGATTGGCCCGCGACCTGATGGGCGGTGAGTTTTCGGATGTGTTGGTGGAGTTTGACCGCAACGGATCGTTGCCGACGACGCACGATACGCAGGGTTCGGATATGGGTTTGTTCGGCGGTTTAATGGGGTGGGATGCGGCGGATGAGCGGCTGCCTGGTTCGCCGGAGGCATTGCGTGGAGCCGGTGTGCAGATCGCCATTGTTACGGTGGATGCCGGTGATCCCCACCCGAATACCTATCGTCTCACCCTGCGTAGCGCGCGCGAAACCCACACCCTGCGGGCCATCTCGACGGGCGGCGGAATCATGGAGGTGATTGATCTCGACGGATTTGGGGTTTCGATGTTCGGCGACTGCTGCGAAACTTTGTTATGGGTCGGTGGCCAGGCACACGAAATCATCGCTGCGCTCGAGGACCGCTTTGCCGCCGATGAGATATTGCTCCACCAGCGTGATGGTACGCAGATGATCCAGATCAAGGCCCCGGTATTCGTGGCCGACGATATTCTATCAACGATTTCAGGCATCCTAGCCACCAAGCGCCTCCACCCGGTGCTGCCCGTCATGTCGCGCAAAGCGACGCAGGTGCCGTTCGGATCGTGCGCAGAGATGTTAGTTTTTGACGCCGGACGCGCCACCCCGCTGTGGGAATTGGCTGTGCAATATGAAATGGCGCGCGGTGGGTTGAGCGCGGCGGACGTTCTCTCGAAGATGGTGGACATCGTGCGCATCGTGCGCCGGTCGATCGCCGAGGGGATTGCCGGGACCCATTATGACGACCGCGTTCTCGGCCACCAATCCGGCCGCTTCGACGAATTGCTCCAGGCGGGTCGCCTGCTCGACGGCGGTGCGCTCAATCGGATCATTCTTTATGTGACGTCGTTGATGGAGGTCAAGAGTTCGATGGGCGTGATTGTCGCCGCACCCACCGCTGGAGCGTGTGCGGCCTTGCCCGGTGCGGTCGTGGCGATGGCCGAAACCATGGGCATGGATGAGGAGGCGATGGCCAAGGCGTTGTTAGCCAGTGGCTTGATCGGGGTGTTTATCGCGACCCGCTGGACATTTGCCGCAGAAGTCGGCGGCTGCCAGGCCGAGGGTGGCTCGGCTGCATCAATGGCAGCCGCTGCTCTAGTAACACTGGCGGGCGGTTCTCTAGCGGAATCCGTAGCCGCCTCATCCATGGCCTTGCAAAGCATGATCGGCTTGATCTGCGATCCGGTGGCCAATCGCGTCGAAGTCCCATGCCTCGGAAAAAATGTGATGGCTGCCAGCAATGCACTATCGTGCGCAAACATGGCCTTGGCCGGTTATGACCCGGTCATTCCGCTCGACGAGGTGATTGACACCGCCAAGCAGGTGGCCACCCAGATGCCGCGCGAGCTGCGCTGCACGAATCTCGGCGGGCTCTCGATCACTCCGACCGCCATCGCCCTGGAACGAAAACTAGCGAATCGTCGTGCAGCGGCCTGCGCGACCGGTTGCAGTTGCGGTGGTTAGCCTGCCGAGGAGCGGGAACTGAGCGAACTTTTGTGTGCAATTGTGCGAACGCTCTTGATCTTACAATCGCTTAGCGC
Source organism: Prosthecobacter sp. (assembly GCA_043722215.1). GTDB lineage: Bacteria > Verrucomicrobiota > Verrucomicrobiia > Verrucomicrobiales > Akkermansiaceae > Luteolibacter. The sequence goes on along the minus strand of JAYSPI010000260.1, from coordinate 5,527 downwards.
TCGAATCTCGCCTTCTTCCGCGTGGCCCATTCCTGTGCGCAGGTTTTTTACGATTGCTGGGCATGCGGGGTGAGCCTGCGAGAAAACCATGATTTCATCCGTGGGTTTGAACCTGCCAACGATTCCTAGCCCATGAGCCAACCCAACGATTCTGGAGATACCCACCACGAGACCACCTTTGATGACGTCAAACAACTTGGATTGTGGGCTGCGTTAAGCAGTCTGGGCTACGTGTTTTGGGTGGTCGGCGGCATGGAAATGATCGAACGGCTCGCCTACTACGGCGTGCGGGTCGTCTCCACCCTCTATGTCACCCGGGCTAAAAGTGACGGTGGTCTGGGTCAGGATATGGCCACGTTTGGTACCCTGTTAGCGATCTGGAGCTTGATCCAGTCGGGGGGGTCGGTGTTCACCGGTGGGCTGTCCGACCGCTATGGTTACAAACAAACGATCTGTGCCGCCACTATCATTCAGTGCTCCGGTTATCTGATTATGGCGTTTTTCCATAGCTATGTTGGGTTTTTCGCCGGGGCGTTGTGTCTCGCGCTTGGCACCTCAGTATTCAAGCCGGGCATCCAAGGCACGCTGATCCGCACCTGCACCCGCCGTAACAGCTCGGTTGCCTGGGGGGTTTTCTACCAGATTGTCAACGTCGGCGGCTGGATCGGACCGTTGATCGCAATGCAGATGCGCCAAATGGCATGGAAATACGTTTTCTTTACCAATGCCGCGCTGATTTGCCTGAATTTCCTCCTGCTACTGACGTACAAGGAGCCAGGAAAAGACGAGCGCCTAGCGCGCCGTGCCCTAGTCAAGAGTGGCCAGGTCACCGAGAAGAGCCTGCTTCGCGAGTCCCTGCGGGAACTGAAAAAGCCACACTTGTATTTGTTTTTGCTCATCTTTTCGCTGTGGTGGTTTATGTTCCCTATGCTGTGGGACGTTCTGCCAAAGTTTGTTGAGGATTGGGTCGACACCAGCACGATTGTCCACTCGCTGTTCGGGCCGGATGGTACCCGCAGCAGCGTGCTTCACTTCCTATTAGGGATGAAGGGCGACGGCTTGAAAATCGAACCCGAGGGTATCGTCAATATCAACTCAGGGATCATCATGCTGACCTGCTTCTTGGTGGCTGGCTTCAGCGCTAGAATGCGCGCCACCACTAGCTTGCTGGTGGGTACCATTTTGGTGGTCGCCGCGCTCATGTTGTTCGGGCTATTCAACTGGGCATGGTTGTGCGTCTTTGCGATGGTGGTGTTCAGCCTAGGCGAAATGCTCGCTAGCCCGAAATACAGCGAGTTTCTCGGCAATATTGCCCCGCCCGACAAGAAGGCGATGTGGATAGGATTCTCGCAGGGGCCGATGCTCATCGGCGCAACCATCGAAGGGAAAGTCGGGCCGCTACTCTATCACCATTGGTCGGACAAGGATGTGTGTGCTCGTCATAGGCTCACGGAGCTCGGCGTGGACCCTACAGCGCTGCCGACGGGTGAGGCATTTCACAAGTTGGTGGCAATCACCGGCGAGTCACCCGAGGCCCTCACTCAATTGCTCTATAAGACTAACCATATCAGTAATACTTGGTATTTCTTCGCCAGCGTGGGCGTCATCGCCGCCGCCCTGATCTGGGCGTATGGCAAGTGGTTGCGCCAACTTGCCCAGAAGCAGAAAAAAGCGACGCAAACCGCCCCGATCGGAACTCTCTAATCATTTAGCAGATATATGAAAAAACACACATCCTCAATTCTTTTCGGTTGCCAGGCGGTGATCGCCGCCTTGTCCTGCGGCACTCTGGCAGCACAGACGTATGTGCATGACGCGCGCCTCGACGAACGGACCCACGATTTGCAAGGACCGTTCAATTACTTCCTCACCCCGAGCGATGCGATCGGATTCAAGGACACGCCCAAAGCATTTCAGATCACTGGCGACGGAGCGATCAGCGCGTACTGGGGTGAGCTCACGTTGTGGGCGGGCACGCCGCTTAAGCGGCTCAATAGCCGCGTGCGGACTCTCGATCAAGGATGTTTGCCGGTGATTAACTACGGCTCACTGGTCGATGGAATCGAATACCGCGTCAAGACGTTCGCCGCACCCGCCGGCCTCGATCCACTTGCTAATCTGCTAGGATTTGTCCGCGTCACCGCCACCAATACCGGCAAATCCGCCTGCCGGGCTGCTGTTGGTGCCCGCGTCTATGAACACCAGGGAGCATGGCGCCATCCATTTTTTGACCATACCAAGCCGATGTGGTGGGCAGAACGATTCATCGATGAAGCGACCTGGCAGCCGTGGAAAATCTGGGAGCCTACCGAGGTGCTCAATAGCGGTGAGGTTCACCGGACCGATAGCAAGCACCTCATATTCCACTACCAGCCGGACGCGTCCGACTGGAAAGTCATCCAGGCTGCAGCGAACATGGAACCCTTCGAGTTCTCGATCCAGTTGGCACCCGGCCAGTCGGCATCCGTCGATCTCACGGTCCCTTGGGTGCCCGTGGCCAACGCCCGCACCGAGCAAGTCAAAGCCGTGGCCGACGCCCGGTTTGACGACTACCTCGATCGCAGCTCGAAATTTTGGCAGGACCAATTGCATCCGGCGACGGTTTTTGAGGTGCCTGAGCAGAAGGTAATGGAAATGCAGAAATCATCACTCATGTATGACCTGATGGCTCGTGACATGCAGGAGGATCGCAAGACGATCATCCAGACGGTCAGCGACGTCCAATACAACCAGTTTTTCTCGCGGGATGCGGCGTTTATTATCCACACGTATGACATGTTAGGGTTGACGAAAGTCGCCGGGGAATGCCTTGAGCACGTCCTACTCAAGGACGAACAGGGGAAGGTCACGGCCTTGCGCACCACCCACCCGGATGCATGGGGACAGGCATTGTGGACATTGGCCGCGCACTATAGGATCACCGGCGATCTTGCGTTTGCGCAACGCGTCTATCCGGCGGTGCCTGGCCACATCGCCAAACTTCAGGAGGAAACCGCCAAGGACCCGTGGGGGTTGTGGCCAGTCGCTGGTCCGTATGACAATGAACGCATTGATGGCCATTACACCGGCCACAGTTTCTGGGTGTTGCGCGGCTTGAAGGATGCGGCGGAACTGGCTGCCGTAGTCGGCAAGGACGATGACGCCCGGCGGTTTGGTCAACTCTACGACGATTATCTAGCAAAGTTCACGGTGCGCTTGAAGGCGATCACCGGACTGACTGGAGGGTATATTCCGCCAGGGTTGGATGATCCGCTCGCGGGCATGGACTGGGAGAATGCCTCGGGGGGTGTCTACCCGTTTGGGGTGATAGCCGCGAACGATCCGATGGTGAAGCACACCGTCAAGACGGTGCGTGACTATGCCTATCAGGAAGGGATCATGACTTACGAGCACAACGCCTTCAAAGTGCGCAAAGCCAAGGATGCCAAGCCTTTGGATTGGTCGCAGCCTGAGCACACGGTGATCCACCATTACGAGACGTTCCAGGTTTTGGAGACGCTGCTAGCCCTAGGCATGGACCGCGAGGTGATCACCGACTTCTACTCGTTCCTCGTTCACACCGGCAGCACCCATACGGGTTTCGAATTCGATGTCTGGGCGTGGCGCGACCGTAACTTCCATAACAACTATCCGCCCCACGGGTGGTGCGCCGCGCGCTTTAATGAGTGCCTGCGTAACATGCTCGTGCGCGAGGATACCCAGCAACCCGTCTTGCACCTAGCGTCGGCCTTGTCTCCGGAGTGGCTGCAAGCCGGTCGCCGCGTGCGCGTCAGCCAGGCGCCGACGGATTTTGGCATGATCTCCTACACGATTGACGCCACGGCAGGCGGCGCGAAGGTGAGCCTCGACGGGCAGTGGCGCAAGGCTCCTAACAGTCTGCGTTTCCACATTCCGTGGTTTGTGGACGTGAGTTCGGCCACCGTGGATGGCAAGGCGCTGGCAGTTAAGGATCGGGTGTTGGAATTGCCAGCCGGTGCCCGCCAGTTGGATCTTCAGTGGACTCGTAAATCCACTCCCGACCTGAGCTATCGCAAGGGAGTTGAACTCTATGTGGATCGCTATTGGAAGATCCAACATGGCGAAACAATTCCGGGCTTCGACAGTCGCTGGATCTTCCCGGAGTGATTTCGGGTAAGCCCCCAGCCCCGACGGGCGAGGCGCTCGCCCGTCGGGGCGCGGGGGTAGCTCTCGCGTGACGGTAGCGCTGCGGACTGGTCCCAAAAAACTTGCGGAAGGTCCGGAATAAATGGCTCGGCCGGCAAAACCCGGTCGCGGCCGCCACATCCACCACTTTCAGGTTGGTGGTGACGAGCAGGTCTTTGACTTTCTCCATGCGCACCCGGATGATCTCCTCGTTCAGACTCCGGTTCATTTCACGTCGGAACGCTTTTTCTAGCAGGCGGCGGGAGATATCGGTGGCGGCGACCACATCCTCCACGCCTAGCAGCGGGTTGGAGAATTGGTCGCGGATGAAGCGCAGCGCGCGCGCCAGTTGGAGGTCATCCACAGCGACGATGTCGGTGCTGCGGCGTGTGATCAGGCCTTTGGGCGGGATGCGGATGACCTCGGTGGGTGGGAGGCCCCCGTCCATCATGCGGTCCAGGATGGCGGCCGCCGTATACGCCATGCCCTCCAAATCGTGGCACACGCTCGACAGCGGGACTCGAACGCACTCGCCTAGAAGGGTGTCGTTATCCACCCCCATCACCGCCACCGCTTCCGGAACAAGCAGATCGGCCTCGCCGCAAGCGTCGATAATGTCGGCGGCCACGCCATCGTTGTAGGCAAAGACCGCTAGGGGATGCGGCAGGCTCAACAGTGCGTGAATCAGTCGCTCGCGCCGTGCACCCCAACCCCCGTGGTCGCTCTCGCCCGTTGGTAGCAGCTCGCAGGTCAGGTGGTTCTTGGCTAGGCGATTGGCAAATCCTCGATAGCGCTCGTCATTGACCACGTCATCCACGAATGGAGCCCAGGCAAAATGCCGGAAACCGCGCTCCAAGAAATGCTCAGCCGCAAGCCCCCCGATCCGCTCGTTGTCACCCTCAACCCGCGGTAGGTGGATGTCATTGCGCACCATCGAGATCTCCACCGTTGGCACACCGGATGTGCGGATAAATTCTGCTAGGTCGTCGCGGGCCCCAATGAATGACAGGATGCCATCACCCTGCCATCCCGTCGGGATTTTGGCCGAGTAAATCATGTCCGGCACGAGGTGCCAATGGTGCTCGCGTGCATAGCGGGCGGCTCCCTTCAGGAATCCGTGATGCGTGTCCGTCAACGCTAACAAAACCAAACGCTTGGGTGGCCGTGCCATTGCTGGCCGCACGATAGCTTGCCATGTCGCGACCGCCAGAAAATTTCTTGGTGGCCTATGGCAGCATCCCGGCGGCGGATTTTTTTCCGTTAAAGTGCGAGAGTGAAGTAGTGGGGGTTGATCGGCCGGTGTGCCGACACCGCCTGTTTGAACAAACGTTTAAACCAACCAGCACGATGAAGCGAAATCGAGGGATAATGGCCCCGGTGCAAG
>JAYSPI010000259.1:0-7592 GCA_043722215.1 Prosthecobacter sp. | reverse complement strand
CCCCAGATGAGACGGTTGTTCGCGTCAATCCCGGGGTGTTGATTCGTGTCGTCGCCGGAAATCGCCAGCATCTGTTCGGGTGTTAGGAAATCCTGCGTCGCGGCACTCAGGTTGTCCACGATCCAATCGGTGCGCGTCGCCATCGCCACATAACCCCCCGATTTGTTTTCCCGCTGGTGAGCCCAGTTCAGGCACACTTTGGCCAGCGAGATGCCATTTTTTGCGGCAATCGACTGGATGAGTGGGTCCACCATGTCGGCGCGGTGCTCCTTGAAACGATCACGCCCCGGCCGGTTAGGTGAACCTAGCGACATGTAGCCCGAGCAGACCATCCCTTGGCTTTCCATATAGCGACGCAGCTCGGTCTGTTGGAATAATGGATGCATCTCCATTTGATTCAATACCGGCCGTGAAAAATCGTCGGTGTCCCGGAAGAGTAACTCCAAATCCGCTTGAGTGTGGTTGGATGTGCCGATATCCACGATCTTGCCCGCCTTTTTCATCCGGACGATTTCGCTCCAGGTCTCCATGAAGCATTCGTGGATATATGGCACAGCATCCATGTTCCGGTGGTCACCCGCGCAGCCGGGGGTGTGGACATTCGGCCATGGCCAATGGTTGAGATACATGTCCACCTGATCCACTCCCAATGCGCTCAGAGTGGCATTGAGTGCTGGCTCGACATCCTTTTTGCTCATGTGGCCATTCCAGAGCTTGGCGGTGATGAATAACTCGTCGCGCGATGCAATATATCCCTTGGCGATCGCTTCCCGAATCGCTTCACCGACGACCTCTTCATTTTCATAGGCGCGGGCGGTATCAATGTGCCGCCAGCCGACGCGGATTGCCTCCACGGTGGCATCCTTCATGTAATCCTGTGCCCAGTCGGAATGGAACGTCCCAAACCCAGCGATCGGCATAACCGCGCCACTCGCCAGCTTGACCTTGTGGACCGATTCTGGGTCAATACCTTTGATTGTGGTGTCAAAGTTCACCAATTCTGAAGAAATATTTGGGGTTGTCATGAAATAGTCCTTGGTTGTAATAAATCAGTTAGATGCGTGGCACGCATGTGCGTCGGAAGCCAGATTTAGTCATCCGCCCCGGTTTGCCAAGGGATTTTTTGTGGCTCAAGGGCGCTTATGGTCGGGCGTCGTGGTGGGTGCTTTGCACTTTACGAGGCCAGTTCAGGGTTCTACGGTACGGGACTCGCTGAGCTCTGGCCGCGCGTCCTCAGGACGTGGTTTTTTGTTCGCAAGAATGAAAGTTCTGAGGATTCTCCTTCGTAACAGCGAACTGCTTGTCTGCGGATGAGTGATTCGTTGCCGCCAGCTCCTGCTCACACCCACCACCATGTCAACCCCGACCACGATCTATCGCGATGTCGCCGCGCTCGCCGATATCATCGAAGGTTTCAAAGCTGCCACCACTATCGCGCAACCCAGACACTCTGGCGTGTGCGGGTTTGACGGATTTATCGACACCTTCGTCCGCCTTCAGATGCCCGCCTCCATGGCCGAGTTCGGTCCCAAAGTCGCAGCCGCCGCTGGCATCTCCGCCTCCTATCCGGTCCGCCATCTGGGCGACAAGTTTGGCGGCAATGGCCCACTCTTTGCCGCAGCCATGCATGACATCCACGCCGGCGCGATCGACGTCACCTACATCGGTGCCATGGGGCGCGACGAGGTGCTGCCAATCTATCAGGATGCCCTGGGCGGGAAAATGAAGCGCTTGGTCACGCTGGCAGCCCCGGCCCACACCACCTGCCTCGAGTTCACCGACGGCAAGGTGATGCTCTGCGATCTCGCCGCGTGTGGCGAGGTGACTTGGGAGCGCCTGCTCGAATGCATGGGCCAGCCAGAGCTCGATGCCGAGTTGCTAGCTAGCCGCTTCATCAGCGCGGTCAACTGGGGGAAATTGCCACATGCCGGGCCGATTTGGAGCAATCTATCTGACCGCTTGGCGGCCCTCGGGGTGCCTGCCAAGCAGGTGTGTTTCTTCATGGATCTAGCAGAGTTCGAGACTCGCGCAGCGGCCGACCGCGAGGATTTGCTCGCCCGGATAGGGCCGATCACCGAGCAATGCCAGACGCTACTGAGTTTCAACCTGAAAGAAGCATGGCAAATGGGTGAGGTTTTCGGCGTGTCCTACCATGGCCGAATGGATGCTGAGTCGGTCGCTGAGTTGGCCACTTTGCTGCGCTGCCGCATCGCTGTGGATCGCGTGATCATCCACCCGAACGATGGTGCCGCTTGTGCCAGTGCCGCGGGCACGGTCTATGTGCCGGGTCCGTATTGCCGCGAGCCGCTCATCTCCGTGGGAGCGGGCGATAATTTTGGGGCGGGTTGCCTATCCGCTGCCATCCGCGGCCTCGGCGACGCGTCGATTCTGCTCGCCGGCAACGCTGCTAGCGGCCATTTCGTCCGCTCCGGTCGCTCCGCCTCATTCTCCGATATGACACGCCTGCTAGACCAATGGACCGCTGGCACTCTCGGTGGGCGGCTCTAAGCGGCGGCTAGCAACCTTCAATCGATCCATCAATCACCAAATGAATCACCAAATGAATCACCTCAAAACCTGCAGTGTGCTGCTATTCGCCGGGATGATGCAGGTCGCATCCGCCCAATACAATGACTGGCAGCACACCGGTGTCATCTGCGTCTTGACTACCCCAGACGGTGCCGACCTGCCCGCCACTACCACCGAAACCAATTTTCCGGTGTTAATCCGCCTCCACAAAGAGTTTTTTGATTTCAGCCAGGCGAAACCTAATGGCGATGACCTCCGGTTTTCAGATGAGGGGAAACCGCTAGCTTATCAGATCGAACAATGGGACCCGGCAGCAGGCACCGCCAGCGTCTGGGTGCGAGTTCCTACTATTACGGGTAATTCGCGCCAATCGATTCGCTTGCATTGGGGCCAGCCCGACGCAACTAGCGAGTCGAGTGGAGCGGCTGTGTTCAACGAGACGAACGGGTTTCTATCTGTTTGGCACATGAGCGAACCCGTCAAGGATGAGGTTGGTACGTTGGAATCCAAGGACGTCGGCACCACGCCTACCCCCGGCATCATCGGTCTGTCCCGGCATTTTGCGGGCAAGCAGGGGATTCATTGCGGCGAAGCGATCACGACACTTCCAACCGGTGCCAGTCCGCATACGACGGAGATTTGGTATCGATCGGATGCAGCGAACATGGACCTCGTTTGTTGGGGGCAGGAGGGGCCTCGCGCCGGCAAAGTCCGCATGCAACTCAAGAGCCCGGCTCATATCTATGTCGATAGCGACGGCGGCAGTATTCATGCCGCCAGCGTGCTCGCCAAGTCCGAGTGGGTCCATGTCGTCCACACCTACACCGGTCAAACCGGCCAAATCTATATCAATGGCAAGCTCGATGTTGCAGCACCCACGGCCACCACGATGAACATTCTGAGCCCGGCGCGGATGTGGATCGGCGGTTGGTATAACAACTATAACTTTGTGGGTGATATCGATGAGGTGCGGGTCTCGAAAGTAGCACGCTCCGCCGATTGGGTGCGGCTGTGCTACGAAAACCAGAAGCCGATGCCGTCGCTTACTGGGCCATTGGTCCAGCCCGGCAATGGATTTGGGGTTTCTATGTCGAAAATCAACCTGCTAGAAGGTGCCAGTGTAACAGTCAAGGGTAAGGCCGATGGCGCACAGAAAATCTATTGGATTCTCAAATCCGGTAGCCAGGAATCCATCGTCGCGGTCGATCAATTGTCCTGCACCGTGGATGCTGGCCGGGTGACCGGTCATCAATCCATGACGCTGCAATTCAAGGCGGTCTGCGCTAAGGAAGTGAAGATCAAGGAGATACCAATCATCATCAAGGAGGATATCCCGGACCCGAGCTTCACCTTGAATGCCCCGGCAACTTGGGACGGCCGAACACCGCTTGAACTGGTCCCGCACCTTACCAATCTGCCGGCCATGCAGGCGAAGGGGGCGGGCACGCTCAAGAGCGAGTGGAGCGTGGCAGGTATCGCTGCAGTCAAGGATGTTTCTGCGACGGGGCTTCTGCTCACCCGCGCTCAAAACAGTGGCCGGATGACCGTGAGCGTCACCTTATCTAACGGAGGTGCCCCCGTCACCCAATCCGTCGTGATTGCTGTCACGGAACCGAAGAAGAACCCGTGGATTGCGTGGGTGCCGACCCAGGATGAGAAACCGGAGAATGACCAATTTTATGCACGTGACGACACGAATCAAGGCACGCTCGATTACAATGGCACGCTTGAGCAGGCGGCGGACTCGGTATTTCTGAATGTTTTTGCAGATGATAAGCCGTATCGATCGGAGAGCGCCAAGGTGGCCGCAGACAAATCCTATCGTTTGACCGTCAAGCTGCAGCCGGGCTTGGTAAAATATAAGGTGGAATTCGGCACCCAGTGCGGCGCGATCACCCAAGTGCTCAACACCGTGACCAACGTGGTCTGCGGGGATGCCTATATCATTCAAGGGCAATCCAATGCACTATCGACCGACACCCACGCGCAATCGCCACTCGAAACTAGCGAATGGATCCGCAGTTATGGTCGCCCGGATGAGAAGGCGGATAACACACCTGCCCACCTGTGGTGCTACCCGGTCTGGAAAGCTGGCAAAGGCGATAAGGCAGAACTCGGGTACTGGGGAATGGATCTCGCTAAACGCTTGGTTGCTAGCCAAAAAGTCCCGATTTTCATCATCAACGGTGCCGTCGGCGGAACCCGGATCGACCAGCATCTCCGAAATGACGCCAATCCTACCGACCTATCCACCATCTACGGCCGTATGCTGTGGCGTGCCCGTCAGGCAAAACTCACCCACGGTATCCGCGGCATCCTCTGGCACCAGGGTGAGAGCGATCAAGGGTCCGACTGCCCGTCGGGCGACTACGATTGGAAATTCTATCAAGAAAACTTTGTCACCATGGCCGCCGGTTGGCAGCGTGACTTCCCGAATCTCCAACATATATATACATTCCAAATTTGGCCTGACGCATGCAAGATGGCGGGCAGTGGTGGTGGTGGTGATCGAATTCGAGAAATCCAGCGGAGTTTGCCGCGCCTTTACTCGAACCTGAGTGTGATGTCCACGTTGGGGATCACCCCGCCTGGTGGTTGCCACTACCCGCTGACCGGATGGACGGAATTCGCGCGGCTCCTCCAGCCGCTCATCGAGCGGGATTTTTATGGTAAGGAGCCTCGGGAATCGATTACGCCGCCGGATCTCAAGCAGGCCTACTTCACGAGTGCTGCTAGGGATACGATTGCGCTGGAATTCGATCAACCGGTCGTCTGGATGGATTCTCTGGCCGCTCAGATCTACCTGGATGGCCGCAACGACCAGGTGGCCTCTGGTGCCGTGACTGGCCATGGGGTCACTCTGAAGTTAAAGGGTCCCTCAGACGCGAAGAGGATTGCCTATCTGAAAGAGACCTCGTGGAACCAAAATGATTTGATCCTGGGCGCCAATGGAATCGCTGCACTGACGTTCTGTGATGTGCCGATCGTGCCCGCCAAGCCGGTTTCAAAATAACTGCCGAGCCACAGGAATTCTTATGACACCGCGCGAAAAAACTGAGCTTTACCAACATGCATGGCGCAATATCCAGGCGCTTACTGAGGGTGAACGCGATGAAATTGCGGTGCTGGCGACCGTCGCTGCGGAGTTATACCATGCCTTCCCGCATTTCCACTGGGTCGGGTTTTACCGGGTTGTGAGTCCGGGGGTTCTCAAGGTGGGTCCTTACCAGGGGGGGCATGGGTGCCTAACGATTCCGTTTGAGCGCGGAGTGTGCGGCCGCTGCGCCCGAGAGCATGCGACCCAAATTATCGCCGATGTCACCCGGGTGCCGGAGCACATCGCTTGCTCTGCTACCACCATGGCCGAGATCGTGGTGCCGGTGCTCGATGCCGCCGGCGAATTGCGCGCAGTGCTTGACGTGGATTCTGATATCCCAGGCATATTTGATGAGTTGGACCAGGAGGCGCTCGAGCGGCTAGCCAGCGTGGTGGCCAATGTCTATGCGACCAGCTAACCGAACGTCTTAGAAATATCATGGATCAATTGAGATACGACCAACTAGTAAAAACATTCTTTACCTGCGATACCGAGGCAATCTCGGGTATTTTTCGCGAGTTTCTCATGGCAATGCAGGCGGAGGAAACCCTGCCGCCTGCCTGCCAGATGGCGCAGAATTACGAGACGGCAGCGGCCAACCCAGAAATTCACATGCTCCCTGGCAACCTCAAGGATGCTCGCGATACGGTTTTCCCGTATTTCTGGGGTACTGATAGTTGGTCGTCACCGCTCCATCTGGAAAATGTCAAGGGCCCTGCCAACTATGCCTCGCTGGTTGGCGCACTCGCCTGCCTACTCAAGAACCCAAATCTTTGCACTGATACGTACAGCCAGCGGTCGAATGAGTTGGAAATTAAGGCGGTCACGTCGTTGGCAAATCTGTTATTCTATCACACGCAAGACCCGTGGGGGGTGTTCACGATGGGGGGGACAATCTCAAACCTCTACGGTGCACGCATCGGAATCGAAAAGGTTCTGCCTGGCGCCATGCAGCGTGGAATGCAGGGCGTGCAACTCGCGGGCATCGTGTCCGAGGCTGCGCACTACTCAAATCAAACGGTGGCCGGTTGGCTGGGCTTGGGGACCGAGAATCTGCACTCGATTCCCACCGATCACTCGCTGGCAATGCGCCTCGATCTGCTCGCCGCCAAGTTAGATGATTTGCACCGCGATGGTGTGCGGGTCGCCTTTGTGGTCGCCACGTTCGGCACTACGGATGCCTTTGGGGTTGATGACGTTGCGGGTATCCGCCGCATCATCGACGCGTTTGCTGCACAGTACGGCGTGCCGGCGCCGCAATTGCACGTGGATGCCGCCGTTGGCTGGGCACTGAGTTTTCTAGCGGAATACGACACCGTTCAGAATCCATTAGAATTTTCTGATGATCTGTTGTCATTGATCATTCGAGCGCAGGCTTTCACCTTGGGGCTGCGGCTGGCAGACAGCGTGACCATTGATTTCCACAAAATGGGGTGGGGGCATTACCCCGGCAGCGCGTTTCTGGTCAATCGCCGCGCCGACCTGCGTCACCTGGCGCGCACCGTCGAAGCGATGCCTTATTTTTCTGAGGCGGATAGTCGTCGTGATCCGGCGCTTTTCACCCTGGAGTGTTCGCGGCCTGCGCTTGGACCGTACACGGTGATGGCCTCGCTCAATGCCATTGGTCTGATCGGTTGGCAGATGATGATTGCGCGGTCATTGGAGATGGCGTGGAAGCTTAAGCAACGGTTGGAGCAGTTAGATTATTGCAAGGTGCTCAACCTAGATACCATCGGACCAAGCGTCGTTTGGTGGGTCTTCCCGAAAGGCCGAAACGCCAAGAAAATTTTTCAGCAACTCGAAGCCGGCACCTTGCCTGCCGAGCAATTCGCGCATTTCACGGGTGAGATGCAGCGGTTGTTTGAACGGCGGGAGAAAGCGATGAATCCGGCGCTAGACGCCCGGCTCGGTTACACGACCGGCATCGGGTTCCGTCTTCTCGGCGTCACCTTGCCGGCGTGGAAGG
>JAYSPI010000258.1:0-5532 GCA_043722215.1 Prosthecobacter sp. | reverse complement strand
CGAGCGGCCACCGGGGCGAGCGAAAATTGCGTATCGGCACCACCTTTTGGGCGGCCGAGGTGCGAGCACAGGACGAGTTTGGCGCCACCGGCTAGCAGGTGTTGAATCGATGGGATAGCCGCTTGGATGCGGGTGTCGTCGGTGATTGCGCCGTCTTTGAGCGGGACGTTGAAATCCACGCGCATGAGGACTTCTTGTGAAGATACGTCGAGGTCGAGAATCGAAAGTTTGGACATGGGCGGGGAATCCCGCCTCAGAGCGCAACCTGTGTCAAGCCATGAGTCGCTCGATTTAATCGCAGCCTCCGGGCGGATTCCTCGGCCGTGAGCAAACGAGTGCTATTCATGCCGCGGGTCCGATTAGACGCGCGGTGGCGCGGTGGATGCGCACGAGTGGGGTGACAACGCAGCCACGGCGGCAGGGAGCTGCCTGGCTCATTTGTCTGTCCCCTCCTATTCTGCCCCGCTCTTCATCGTGCAAGCGCATGATGTGTGGTCATTCGCTTTTGGCAGCGTCTTTGAGTTGCTGGCACGCGAGGCAGAGTGAGACGGCGGGTTTGGCGAGCAGGCGGTCCAGCGGGATGGTTTGGTGGCATCGGGCGCATTGCCAATAACTGCCATCGGTGAGGCGCAGCAGGGCAAGATGCACCTTGCGGAGGAGTTGTAGATCATCCGCAGTAATCCTGCGTTCGACGGCTTCAGTGGTGGCCAGAGTCGCCCGTTCCTCGAGGTCCTTGAGATTCCATCCGTCGCCGGGGCCGGTGTCGCCGCCGTGGCGTTTCCATTCTCCGACGATGCGATCCTGTTCGGCGAGCAGGCGACGGCGGATTGCAGCGGTTGGCTTGGCATTCATGGGATACAATAATCCCGTTAGGCGGAACCCGCAGGATTATTTGCGCGTGGGGTCGTGTGCCAGGCGCACGGGCAGGGGGGCATCACGAGGGTTATCGGGCCACGGGTGTCGCGGGTAGCGGCCGGCGACTTCTTTTTTCATTTGGGTGTAGCCGGTGGTCCAGAATCCATTGAGATCCTTGGTCATCTGCCAGGGTTTGTGTCCAGGAGTGAGAATATGCACGAGCACGGGGACGCGGCCGTTGGCGAGGGTGGGGGTTTGCCAGACGCCGAAGAGGTCTGAGACGCGTAGCGCAATGAACGGCTCAGCGGTCAAATCATAGGTGATTTTGGCGGACTGGCCGTTTGGCAACTCGAGGCGTTCCGGGCAATACGCATCGAGCGCGGCGCGCTGGGCAGGGCTAAGCCAGTCGCGTAAGACCCGCCAGACGTTGGCCTCCTTGATCTCCTTGTAGCTGACCGCACCATGGCAAATCTGCGCGATGGCATCGGCGCGATCGTCGTCGGACCACCCGGGCATGTCGAGCTCGGGCATCGCGCGACCTAACCACGTGAGGCGGGCGGTCCATTGGTCCACCGAGTGGTCCCAATTTTTGAGGAGCAAGTCGCCGGCGATGACGCGTGCGGCGAGGATTTCTGCGGCGTGGTTGAGGTTCACGCCGTGATCGCTTTCCTTGGTAGCGAGGACGAGGTCGCGGAAGCGGGTTTCCTTGCGTGCGACCACGCGGCGGCGAGAGTCATCCCAGGCGGCGGCATCGGTGACCGTCAGGTCTTGGGGAAACAAGTCGGAGAGCCACGCTGGGTCGATGGCGGTGGCGCGGCGGAGGTGGACGATGAGTTCGCGGGCCTGGACTTCGGTGATCTCGGCGGCCACGAATGCCGATGCACTTTTCGCGCATGAATCGTCGTCGAGTTTACCGCGGCGGTTCCCGACGAGGCGGCAGGCCAGGGTGCTTGGATTGATGCGCATTGCGAGTTGATCGCTGAAGGCGGCGAGCATCGCGCGACCGACGGCGTGGCGGTGGGCGGTGAAATCTACTGGCCGCCAATCCCAGCCGAAGCGGCGAGCGAGCGAGCCGAGGCGATCGAACGTCTGTGCGGTTTCGCGTGCGCCGCGGGCAAGGATGCCGAGTGGGCCGCAGCGTTGGGGATCGAAGTTCATTGCGGCAGCCGATTCGTAGGCACGCCACTCGCCGGCGAAATCTGAGTCGTCTTGGGCGAAGAGGAAGTTTTTTTTCCCCTCGCTGGTGGAATGGTTGGAGAGTACGCCCTCGCCTTGGACGGCGGCGGCGATGAATGCGGTTTCTGCGACGCAGTCCTCTTCGTGGCCGGCGAGCATGAGCCGTGAGAACCGTGGTTCCAATGGCAGCGCGGCCATTGCCACGCCTTCTTCTGTCAGGCCGCCGAGTGCGTCGAGAGCGCCGAGATCGTGCAATAGGTGTTCGGCGCGGGTGAGGGCGGCCTCGGTGGGCGCATCGAACCAACGGAACGACCGGATCTCGGCCACCCCGGCGGCTTTGAGCAACAGCACGGCCTCCGAGAGATCCAGGCGGTGAACTTCCGGGGCCTCAAATTCATCGCGGCGGGCGTGATCCGGTTGACCCCACAAGCGGAATGCTCGACCCGCGGCAGTGCGCCCGGCTCGCCCGGCCCGTTGCTCGGCGGCCGCGCGTGAGATTTTTTTAATCAACAGGGTGTTGATGGCGCGGCGCGGTTCGTAGGACGAGATGCGTGCCAGTCCGGAATCGATGACGGTGCAGACGCCCGCGATGGTGAGTGAGGTTTCAGCCACATTGGTGGCGACGATGATTTTGGGTCGAGGCCCTGGGGTGATCGCGGCTTCTTGGGCGGCAGGTGGCAGGGTGCTGTAGAGCGGAAATACGTCCCAACCGCGGGTGAACGAGGCATTTGCGAGTCGCTCGATGGTTTTGCGGATTTCATGGGAGCCAGGCAGGAACATCAGGATGTTGCCCGCATCCGGCAGGGCCATGGCGTCGCGGCAAACCGCAACCATTTTTTCCCAGATGGGCAGCTCGCGCGGTGGTCCGCCACGACGGTCGTTGACGGGTGCGCGGTCTGGCCGATAGACAAGCTCCACGGGGAACATGCGCCCGCCGGCTTCAAGGGTGGTGGCAGGTGCTAGGAAGTCCGCGAGGCCCGCCGTTTCCAGGGTGGCGGACATCACCACCACTCGCAGGTCCGGGCGTGGGCCGTCCTGCAAATCCAGGCATCGAGCGAGTGCGATATCCACCGCCAGCCGACGTTCGTGGAATTCGTCGAAAATCACCGCACCCACTCCGTGGAGTTCTGGGTCATCTTGCAGCCAGCGTTGAAACACCCCGTCGGTTAGGTAAAGCAGGCGCGTGTCGTCACGGTATTTTGAATCGAAGCGCACGGCGTAGCCGACCTCGCGGCCGAGGGTGGCGTGGCGTTGTTGAGCAACCCAACTGGCGAGCAGGCGGGCGGCCATCCGTCGTGGTTGGATCACCAGGATTTTGCCCGTCACCCCGGCGTCCAGCAACATCCCGGGGACGGACGTGGATTTCCCCGAGCCGGTCGGGGCCTTGAGCAGCACCCGGGCCCGATCCTCAGCGACAGCGGCTTGCAGGGCGTCGGCGATTTCAAAGACGGGCAGGGGCATGGCTAAGGAAGTGCCCGGAAATGGTCGCCCGGGAAAGCGCAAAAACCCTCATGGCCGATAGGACTTGCCGGGGGCGGGTGGATTCCTAGTCTCTCCGGGCGGCTGGCAGTCGCTCTAGGAAACCATGATGATATCCAATGAGTCCGCGTTTGTTTTCGCTCTCACCAATCCGGGGTCTGAAAAGGCGCTGAAGCTGGAAGCTGCCGCAGCGTGTCCAGACTGGCGCCTCAGTTACCAGCGGCGTGGGTTTGTCACTTTCAAAGCGGCCGCGCCGATTGCCATGGCCGCGCTGGAGGCACCGCTAGCCTGCGCTCGGCGCCTGTGCTTGTCGCTCGGTCAAGCGACCACGCGCGAGGCGGCGGTTCGCTTGGTGGAGGACTCGCTAGCCGCTGGGGAGTCGTCGCACATTCAGCATGCGCGGTTTCACGACCGCCGGATGATGGGGGGTATGGCTGGCGGTGCGGCGCTGCCGCCGGCATATGGCCAGCGCATCGGCACGGTTGTAGAGTTAGGGCCGCGCGAGTATTGGGCAGGAGTCCATCGACATGCGCGGTGGTTGAGCGCCGACCCAGCGGGCGACGCGGGCTGCGTGATGCCGGACGACTCGCCGTCGCGGGCATGGCTGAAGCTTGAAGAGGCGGTAAGGTTTTTTAATTTGACGTTTTTGCCCACCGATATCGTCGTAGAACTCGGGTGCGCGCCCGGCGGGGTGGTGCTCGCGCTGCTCCGCCGAGGCGTCCCGGTCATTGGCGTGGACCCCGCTAATATGGCCACCATCATCCAACCGTGGGCGATTGCCGATCGCCAAGCATGGCCGCACGACGCGCCGTGGTTTTTCCACGCTCGCAAACCAGCGGCTTTGGCGAGCAAGCGTGACCTTGGCCAAGGCGTCACCTGGTTCATGTCCGATATGAACCAGGCGCCGATGGTGGTGCTGGCCGAATGCGCCCGATTTTGCCGGATGGCACCGACGATCCGTGGCGTGCTCATCACATTGAAGCTTACGGATCTTGAGCAGGTGGTGGATAAGGGCCAATGGTTCGCCGCGCTCGCCGCCATCGGCTTCACCACCCTGCGCTTGCAGCAACTCAGCGTGCATCACAAGGAGTTCGCCTTACTCGCCCTCCGCGATCCATCGTCGTCGTTTTTGGTAACTCGCTAGCCGCCCGCTCCGCCTGTCTGCCGCCATCGCTTGAACGCCTCCACACGAGCAGGTTGGGAGTCGATTGCACGACATGCTCAAACATTCCACTACGCATGCTGAATGTTTTGATTGATTTACCGAATGCGTGTGGATTAAGTTCGCGCCCCGTTCGTGCGTTGCGGTTGTTGATCGCGTGCGCTGATTTCGGGCACCATTACCACTCCTGACGCGATGAATCCAGACCGAGCCACTCTCAATTTTCTGAATAGTTTCCCTGAGGAAGCACGGAAACGCGGCGAAATGCTCCAAAAAGACGGTGCGGTTACCCAGATTTTCGGCAACCATCTTTTCATCCAAGGTCGCGTCGAGGACGAGACCGGCACCTACCGCACCAGCCTGCGTCTCCAGGGAAACCGCTGGTTTGGCTCCTGCACCGCCGAGGATGAGGTCATCGCCGGGACCTGCCAGTATGCCACGATGATGGAGCGCATGCACCGTGGCGAGGACCTCCCTGAGTCCCCGAATGAATTCGATGACACACCGGTGCTCGATATCATCGAGGAGAAACTTGGCCGCGAGCTCGACGACAAGGAGGCGGATTTCGTCACCAAGATTGAAAAGCGCTACCGGCGCTATGTGATTGAAGGGGAGCTCCACGATCACGACATGGTGCGCATCACGCCGCGCTGGGAAATCACGACCTACGAGCCCCTCGAATTGTGGCCGATGCCCCCCGGCGACATCCTCGAGTTCTGGAACTACATCGCCTACGCGTTCTACAAGAAAAAGCTCCCGTATCCGGAGTTCATGAGCGTCATCACCGACCTCGGCCACGTGCAGAAAAAAATGATCGATTGGGAGCAGGAGCGCGAAGTCGCCGCCTGGTATGATCGAAT
>JAYSPI010000257.1:0-8612 GCA_043722215.1 Prosthecobacter sp. | reverse complement strand
AGCAACTCTTCAGCAGTCTAGCAGGTGCGCTGGATGCCTTCGTGCCAGATTTGGTAATTTGGGTTTCCGGGGCGGACAACCACCGCAACGATCGGTTTGGCCAGATGCACCTTTCGCTCAAGGAGATTCAGCGGCGCGACGAGGTTTTGCTAGGTGCATTTATTCGCAACCGGATACCGGTGGCGGTGCTCTATGGAGGCGGATACAATCGTCAGGCGGAATTCACCGCCAAGCTTCACCGCAACACCATTGCTACGGCCAAGAGACTGGCTAGCGAGTGGCGCGGTCTCTAATGAAGTGGTCCCGCGAAACGGAGCCAGTGTCCTAGCGATGGCGCGGGAGGTTTCGGGAGTCTAGAAAGGCACTGAAACCAAGGAAACGAACGAGAAGAGCACACCGTGCGCAATTCAAGGCGCGAGTCGCCTTGGAGGCGCTCAACGGGCGTTAAAACCATCAATCAGATTGCCTATCAAATGATCACCTTCCCACCAAGCCGCCGCCGCCGATTCTAACGATCTGTGGGACATCCCTCTTCTGACTCATGATGCCGGTTAGTGTCTTCATCCCGGTGTCATTCTTTCTGGCGCCACGACCTTCCCCAGCCTTTTCTCGGAGGCTCTCCCGGTGTCATTCGATTTGGCGCAATGCGTGTGAATCCAGTGCGTGAGTTGGCACTTGAATGTTGGGGCGCACGGCCCTAAGTCGTGTTCGGCATGGATCCGATGCACCCTTACGAACACCTCACCCTTTTCACCATTGGTCTGATCTTGAGCGGGTGGCTGATCGGCAGTCATGCGTTGATGCTCGCGAAACCGTCTGCGGTTCAGCGGTTTCTACAGAGATTTCCGCGCGATCAAACGCTCGGTCAAATTTTACTAGGGATTGGGCTGGCGTGGTTCTGGTTGCTGATTGCGCCGGAGGGATTGGGTCGGCTTAGCGCGTTGGCGATGGACCTAGGTGAATTCAATGGAGCGAAGCCGTTGTTGCGGGTATTGGTACCGGTTTCGATGGTGATGGTGGCGACCAGTGTGAGGGATTTTCTGGCGGTTCGGGCGCTAGGGGTGGTAGGGTTGATGGTGGCTTCGCCGATATTGGAGGCGGCCTTTCTCAAAGCCCCGTGCTCACGGTTGCTCGTGTCGGGTTACGCCTACGCGCTGCTGACGGCCTCGCTGTTTTGGGTTGGCATGCCGTACTTATTCCGGGATGCGGTCAACTGGGTCACCGCGGACCCCAGGCGATGGACTTGGGTTTCCCTTGTCGGGCTTGGTTACGGAGTGGCCACTTTCGTCTGCTCGTTGGCGTACTGGCGCGGGTATTGACGGCCCCCTCGCTGGCTCTTGGGTAGGCGATCAGTAAACCGGTGCGCCCGAGGTGTCGCCGCTGCTGCTCGTGCCGCCGCTTGCGTTACTGCCTTGTGCCTTATTGGCGGATTTTTCCATGCCTTCGCCGGCCATCCGCATGTCACGGCCCATGCCGATGAAGGTATTGCAGGAACTGGTCAGCACCGTGGCAGTGGCAATCACGATTAAAAGGATTGATTTCATCACGAATGGGGATAGCTCAAATCCTGCTTTACGCAAGTCAATATTATCAACTTCGCTTGATTGTGATGCGCTTTCCCGCAGGTTTTACGTTAGAGGAGCCTCGGAGGAGGATGAGGTTTGCATGGCGTGGAAGATGCGGATCGCTGCGTAGGCGTCGTTGGCGGCGTAGAGGAGTTGGCGATCCGATAATTGGGGGCTCGCCCAGTTTGAGGTGGTGATGGATTTGGATTTGGAGAGATTGCGTTGGAAGAACATGGCGACGGCGGACTTAGCGCCGACGGCGTTGCGGTAGCCAAGTTTTTTGAATGACCGGTCGAGGTCCATGATGGCGGCGGGCCGAATGCCGAAGCGGGATGAGATTTGTTGGAGGTCGCCGCCGAGGCCGAAGCCGATCTTGAGTAGATTGGAGGATTGGAGCAGTTCGATGATCACTGGGTGGCTTTCAAGGCAAGCGGATTGGAATATAAACGCCTTCTCCAGTGTGGCGAATTGCAGGACATGTGGGCCCTCTGATTTCTGGCCCTTGCGAAACGTGGGCTTCGACTCGGTGTCGAAACCGACGGCGGCACCGGCCATGAGTTCGGACTTCGCCAGTTTGGCTTGGCGGGCATTGCTGACGATAAAGACGTGGTCGATGTCGAGCCCTTCGAATGGCTCTAATTGAGCGATGCTGGCTTTGTCGGGTGTTGTTTTATGGGTAGTCATTCAAAAGGGAGTGAGGGGCGCGCGATGGCGCAGAGACTTGCGTGGCCAAGCACAAAGATCAAGTGTGGGGTGGGTGCCTTGGGTGTTTGCGACCGCTGAGTCGTTGGTCTTGCGGTCTGAGCTACGGGCGGATATGGGGATGAGGCATGCCGTTGCGGACCCAGGATTTTGATTACCACTTGCCTGATGAGTTGATTGCGGCCCGGCCCTTGGAGGAGCGGGCGGCGTCGAGAATGTTGGTCGTGAATCGCCAAACCGGGCAGATTGAGCACCGAATGTTCAGGGATTTTGCCGAATTTCTGCGACCCGACGATTTACTGGTATTGAACGACACCAAGGTTATTCCGGCGCGGGTGCTGGCCGATGGAGGAAACATCGAATTATTGTGTTTGGACCGCTTGTCGCCGGAGTTCTGGCGGTGTTTGGTGCGTCCGGGAAAGCGGATGAAGGTGGGGCGGAGCGTGACGGTGGGAGGCATTGTGGGCACGGTGGTGGAGGTTTTTTGTAATGGCGACCGACTGATTCAGTGGGCTGAGCCGCTCGATTTGCACCAGCACGGGCATCTCGCGCTACCGCATTACATGGGACGGGTCGAGGATCCGGTTGATCGTGACCGCTATCAAACCGTCTTTGCGCGCTGCGAGGGCGCGATCGCTGCGCCTACCGCGGGCCTGCATTTCACTCCCGAGATATTGGCTCAACTGCCACACGCTTTGCTCACCTTGCATGTCGGAGTGGGCACCTTTCGCCCAGTGAGCGCGGCGGTCGTGGCCGATCATGTCATGCACGCGGAGCGATTTGAGGTGAGTGCAGCGACCGCGCGCCAAGTGAATGCAGCTGGGCGGGTGGTGGCGGTGGGTACCACCGTGACGCGGGTGCTGGAGGCTCTGGGTCAGCAGCATGTCGGTGGCGCGACGCGGGTCGATGAGGCCGATCACGCGGGAGCGACGGATATCTTCATTTATCCGCCGTATGACTTTCGGGTGGTGGGAGGTTTGCTCACCAATTTTCATCTACCACAAAGCACGTTGATCATGCTGGTGAGCGCGTTGGCCGGGCGCGACCTCATCCGCGAGGCTTACCGGCAAGCGGTGGCTGAGCGCTATCGTTTCTACAGTTACGGGGATTGCATGTTGGTGGTGTGAGCCAGCGCCCACCCACCCACCGGGGGGGTAATCTGCGTGAATCCAATCGGCGATTTTGCCATCGCCAAATCAGTGGGCGGCACGGCAATCTTCACGCATCCAGATCACCTCATGAAAAAAACCATTCATCTCATCGCTGCCACGGCGTTTCTTGCCGCATCCACGCTCATGGCTGCGCCCGCGGCCCACCTCAAGGCGCTCATCGTCGATGGCCAGAACAACCACACCGCATGGCCGAAGTCCACGATCATCATGCGCGATGATCTCATTGCCAGCGGGCGCTTTGATGTGGAGATCGCACGCACCAAGTACACGTGGAATGGCAAGCAGGAGGCCGCGTTTCTGCCGCTCGCCGGGGTCGGTCCCACCGAGGATCTCCCAACTGCGAAAACCGACCCGGATTTTAAACCGGATTTTTCCAAATACGACGTGGTGATTTCGAACTTTGGTTATCAAGCCGCGCCATGGCCGGTGGAAACCCAGTTGGCGTTAGAAAAATTTGTGCGGACCGGCGGCGGATTTGTCTCGATTCATGCGGCGGACAATTGTTTTCCAGACTGGCCGGAATACAACCGGATGATCGGCCTGGGCGGTTGGGGTGGGCGCAATGAAAAGAGTGGTCCCTATGTTTACATGGATCGGGATGGCAGAATCGTGCGCGATCCCCAGCCGGGGTCCTGCGGCGGCCACGGACCCGTCAACGATTTCCTCATTACCCTGCGCGATCTGAAGCATCCCATCACCCAGGGGCTTCCGGAACATTGGATGCACGCATCTGATGAGTGCTATTCCCAGCTGCGCGGACCCGCCGAAAACATGGTCATCCTCGCCACCGCTGCCGAACCTGAAAAACTCCGCGAAGCGGGCCGCAACGAACCGATGCTCATGGCGATTGGCTACCACAACGGCCGCGTCTTCCACTCGACCCTCGGTCACCATGCCGCCTCGTTCGAATGCGTCGGCTTCAAGGTCACCTTCCTTCGTGGCACCGAATGGGCCGCTACCGGCAAGGTCACTTTGAGCGAGGTGCCGGCAAATTTCCCGCAACCCACGGCCACCTCATCGGTGCCGTTTCTCCCTCCGGGCACGTGATCGCTCCCATTCAGCGGGCTTCGGCATCGAGCCTCGCGTTTTCATCGGCCATCACTGCCATTCCCTCTGCTCGGTCGTGAGGGTGATCAAGGGGTGTCCACCGCTGTCGAGCATTTGGCACAACCGCTGGCATGCGACTTGCAGCAAGGGTTTCGACGACGGGCCGGGCACTGCCCTCACGTGTCATGCTGATACATCCGACGGCATGTGCGTCCTGAATGACATGGTCATGGGTCACAAACGCATCCGGCTCCCTAATCGGAAAGGCAGTCGCCGCATTGACGCACTATGGCGTGCTATTGCCAAATTTTGCGACGCTGACTCACAAAATAGGGCGAACGATAAAGTCACCCAAGCGTGACGGTTAGTCGGTTGTTGTCGGTGTTTAGGCAAGCGGTCCATGCGGCCATGTCAATCCGGACACCCGCGCGGCGGTAGCGGTTCGCTTCTCGGCTGAAATCCATGGGTGTGCCGTTGAGGTCGATGGCGAGGGGGCCGTGGCCAGACTTTCCGCAGCGGTAAACGACGTGAATCGAGTGGCCTGCTAGAATCAACGATGCAGATAGGCCATCGAGAGCCGGCGGGATGACCGGGTCGATGACGAGCGATGCATGTTCGATGCGCAGACCGAGGAAACACTGCATGATGAGGCGAACGCCGATGCCCGCGCCGCTCGAATAGATGCGCCACCCGCCATCGAGGGCCACCTCTCCGCGCATCACCTTGTCGTAATCCGTGAACGCCTGGTAACGGTCTGCGAATGCCGCATCGGAACTCGAATAATAACAATTCGATTGGCGCGCGCTGGCGGTGGGCACCCATTCGCGCATGGCGATCGGGTTGATCTGGCAGAGGGCGCGGAAAAACCCCGGTGCATCACCGAAGCGCGCGAGCGCCTCGCAATACCTCAGATGGGCGTGGGTGTACATGATGCCGATTTCACGCCCAAAATAACTGGCGCTTTCAGCCCTCTGGAAATTCGTCTGTAAGCCGCCGTGATAGACCATCGGGCGGTCAAACAGGTGGGCGCCGTCCGGGCCTAGCAGGTGCTGGCGGATGAGGTCGAGGTGGGTGAGTGCCTGCTGCGGGCTGAACATGTCGTTGATGACGGCGTGGATCATCGGCAGCAGGCTGTAGGACAATCCGGTCGTGCCGTCGCGCGGGTGGAGGAGGTAGTCGGTTGTGCCGCCTGCGTGAAAATACGCGAGCCCGGCGAGGACGTCGTCCACGATGAGCAGGCGCTGGAATTCCTCGAGGATGGGGGCGGCTAGGGTGTCGAACTCGGCAGCGCGGTCGGTAGATCCGAGGTGTCTGAAGGCGGCGGCCATGGCCGTGAATGTCTGATAGTTGAGGGTCACCGTCCACGAACTGCAGAGGCGCTCGCGCATGTCCGGCTTGGCCGGTTGGAGTGAATCATTCCAATCGCCGTGGCCGTAGGCGGCGAGGTGGGTGCCATCGATGACCCGTTGATTGATGAGCGTCAGCGCGCGTTGGATGTGTTGCCAAACGGTGATGCTTTCTGCCGCAGCATCCCCGTCGGGGTGGAAAAATGGCAGCGATTCATCTAGCAACGAAGCATCGCCAGTGGCAGATAGATATTGGGAGATGGCTAACAGCGGCCAATAGACGATGTCGCCATGGGAGTCGCCGGGCCGGATATTGCGTTCCCGCTCGAAGAACATGAACCACTGCGGCCAATCGCCGTCCGGGTTTTGCTGGCGGAACACCCGGCATAACAACTCACGCACAGGATCAAAGCGCCCAAGAGCTAACAACAGTTCGACCGGTCCCTGGCAGGCATCGCGGGTGCCCCAGCCGCCGCCGGAGTATTGTTCGAGGCCGCGCGGTGATAGGTAGTGGACGAGCGCATTGTGGATGAACCACGGGAAAATTTCGCCGACCCGGTGCGCCGCCGCCGCCAGCGGGCTGGCCACTGGCGCGCTGATCTGCAGCCCGGATCCAATGGATTCCCAGAACCCGCCGGCGTGCTCGGCGGTCGCGTCAATCAGCCGCCCGCTCAGAATCATCCCGGCGGTGGTGGATGGCGCGGTGATGAAGCATAGGAATGGCTGGTGGTGCGATATTCCATCCAAAAATAACATTTCATCGCCACCAATTTGCTCGATCTGCGTGCCTGCCGTCGGCTCAATCACAAATCCTCCGTCCGGGAAACGCCGACCGACGTCGCTGTCCGGAATGGCGCGGACAAACACCCCGCCGCCATCCAAGTGATAGTGAGCCGGCACCGAGGCACTCCCGTCATCACCATTGAGCGCGATGTGGTGGGAAATCAAAAATCTAACTGGTGGGCCCTTCCGGACCGTCAATGACAAGCAGAGGTGGTGGCGGTCATCGGGCGCGGTGGAGATCACTTCGATGAGCCCGCCCGGGTGCTGGTAGATCCAGCGGCAGGAATCCGGGCATATTTCGAATGCGGACGGCATATCGAGCCGCCTCCATGTGCCGTCGATTTCCACAAACACGCGCTGGCCGTGGCTGCGGAACAACCCGAGATAGCTGTGGCAGGTGGATAGGAAGCGGTTGATGCTGACGTGGCCCTGGGTGACCATTGAGTGGAATACGCCGTTCATCCAGGCGGTGGAACAGAGCGCGGCTTCATCGGGTGTGAGAGATCCGCCAGTACGCAGGATGTGGCCGTGCGGGCGCAACACCTGTCGCTCTTTTTGCTTGAGTACGACATGGCTCTGTGGACCGGTGAAAAAGGATAACAACAGCCCCCCTTCATGCTCTGCATGGCGCGGCTCCGCACCAAAGAACGCGCAGATTTCCGCTTCATCAAGGTCCTCGGATTCTAACAAGCTAGCTGCCGTGAACAGGCTGGCCGATGGCCTCAAGCGAACGGTTTCCTCTGGCCATGGTGGGCAGAGCGCATCCGGCAGGGCCAACGCAGCGTCGATCGATGCGGCATCGTCGGGTGCGGTGGCGGTCGGGTGATCTGCGGTAAACGAACCGAAGAACCCACGTTGCGAGACCGCACCCGGATCTAGCGAAAATGCTTGCTCCTGGATGGCCACCAGTGAGTGCTCGTGCTGCAACCGGCTTGCGGGTAGACCAGATGTTAGGGCGATGGCATCTCGGCCGGCGCGGGTCTCAAGACCGTGGAACTGCAGCGCGTCGGTGGACCAAGCGAGCGCTTTGCCGAGCGAGCCGATGACGGTCCACGGGTAACGTCCGCCCATCGCTTGGTTTTGCCGGGACGCCACCGCGACGCCGGATTTCGGATGGTCGAGCAGTGAGTGGTCCAGGTAGTGGCTGATATAGAATTCATTGAGGCGCACCGCGCCATAGTGGGCGAGGGCGATGTCCTGGGTGTGGATCAGGTCGCAGGTGACGGTCGTGGTGCCAGTGTTTTCCACTTCCACATGCCAGAACCAGGCACAGGCAGACTCGGCAAGCACCAGTCGCACCCGGAATGCCAACTCGCGCCAACGGCCAGTGGCAACCATGCCGCGCTCACACATCTGATAGGACGCCGGGCTGCCCGGCCCTAACAGTGGAATGGCCGCGATGGATTCACCGTGGCGTCGCAGATAGATGTTAGCCGGTCCGCCTTCGACCTCGTTACCCAGAAACACATTGAGCATGATGTCCCCGCAGTCCATCCGCCGGATGGAACCATTGGCATTCAGTTCGGCACTGAGGCCGGAAGGACTAGCGGCGCGATAGGGAAATCCAATAGGCTGCGGATTTTGAGTTGTCATGATTGAATGATGAGAGGTTCCGGCAATATGCTAAAACTTGCCGAGGTCGGCAGGTGGCGAGCGTTAGGGTTTCTCCATCAGCACGGCGAAAATCTCGGTGACGCGATTCCCAACCGTTTCTCCCACCTTGTGCCTGGTTAGGCCCACGTCTGTACAGACCGCGATCCGCTTGCGGGTGCCATCCGAAAACAGCAGCGTTGCAGGGTGCTTTTTCTGATCGATCCCGCTGACCGTCGCTTGAATCTTGCGAGTTTGGACGATTTCCCCGCCCGGAGCCCCGTGTTCGAATTGGGCTGCCGGCGAGAGGCTCATGCAGGTGACGGTGGCCAGGATGGCGACGAGGAGCATGGGAATCAACTGGAGGAGAGGTTTATGGCCGGGGATTGCAGCGGGATGCTGCGCGC
>JAYSPI010000256.1:0-1988 GCA_043722215.1 Prosthecobacter sp. | reverse complement strand
AACACCGTGGTGATCGATGAACTCGCAGTCACCCGCCTATCAGAAAATAAGCAACGCCCGATCCAGGTCGGCGATCACTTTGAAATCAACGACATCGAGGCGCGGGTGGTGGGGATCTGCCAGGCAATGCGCTCGTTCACTGGCGGGCCGTACCTATGGACAACCTACGAGCGCGCGCTGCAATACTCACCGGCCTCGCGTAAGATGCTCTCCGCCGTGATCGCCGCACCCATCGCCGGCCTGACTCCCGCCGCCGCCGCTGCTGAAATCACCCGCCAGACCGGCTTGAAGGCCTACGTCAACCGCGATTTTGGCAGCGACCCCAACGATTTCAACACCTCAACGATCTGGTGGTATGTGAAAAATACCGGTATCCCGATTTCTTTTGGCACCACTGTGGTCATCGGCTTCATTGTCGGCATCGCCATCGCCTGTCAGACGTTCTACGCCTTTGTGCTAGATAATATCAAACACCTCGGCGCCCTTAAAGCAATGGGCATGACCAACCTGCGCCTGAGCGTGATGCTCGTCATCCAAGCGGCCACGGTTGGACTGATCGGCTTCGGTATCGGGTTGTTAGCCACTGCGGTGTTTGCGCGCTGGGCCATTGAAAACCAGCAACCGCCGTTTTTTATGCCCTGGCAGATCCCGGTGGTGGCCTTCGCCGTTATCCAACTGATCTGCATGGTCGCAGCGTTGTTAGGAATCATCCGCCTCAGTCTTTACGAACCCGCCATGGTCTTCCGGGCATGACTGAATCAACCCAACCACTCGTGGTCGATGCTCGCCACGTCGAAAAACACTTCGGTGATGGGCCCGACCGCATCCATGTCCTCAAACAGGTCAATCTCCAGGCCTATGCCGGTGAAATCCTGATGCTCGTCGGCCCGTCAGGCTGCGGCAAGACCACCTTGCTCAGCGCCATTGCCGGTACGCTGCGCGTGGAAGGCGGCACCATCCACGTGTTCGGCCAAGCGCTGCACCAACTCGCCTCGGGCGCGTTGACCCGCTTCCGCGCCCGTCATATCGGCTTTATTTTCCAACAATTTAACCTCATCCCCACCCTGAGCGTTGCCGAAAATGTTAGCGTGCCGCTACTCATCCAGGGGCTTCCTAGCCGCCTCGCTCTCCTACGCGCACGCACCGCTCTCGAGTCCGTCGGCATGGGCGACCGCTGGCGCGAGCAACCTAACAGACTATCCGGCGGGCAGCAGCAGCGCGTCGCCATCGCCCGCGCGCTGGTCCACGAACCCCCACTGGTCATCTGCGACGAACCCACCGCGGCACTCGACGCCCACAACGGCGAAATCGTGCTCGATCTCTTCCGCAATGTCGCCCGCTCACCAGGCCGCGCCGTGATCATCGTCACCCACGATAACCGGATTTTCTCGTACGCCGACCGCATCGCTCGCATGGACGACGGCGAGATTATCGCCGAAAATCCCCAGACGCATGCCGATCCACCGCATTTCATCCACGAACACGCGATCTAACAAAGTAAAACCACCATGGGAACTCTCTCGAAATTCATCCGCTACGGGACCATCGCGGTCGCCATGCTAGGCGTGGTGGCCATCCTGCTCGTCGCGCGACTCCAGGCAGAGCGCAAGATTCCACCTTCCGCTGACCCGCCGCGCCCGCCCGCGCTCAAGCCCTACGCCCAGGCGGTTTCAGCCACCGGCATCCTCGAAGCACTCAGCGAGAATGTTGCCATCGGGGTGCCTCAGGCGGGCCTGGTTCGCGCCGTTATGGTGCAGGTCAATGCGGTGGTGCAGGCGGGGGATGTCTTGCTCCAACTCGACGACCGTGACCTGCGCGCCCAGGAACTATCCACCCACGCCCGCCTCAAGGGGGCCAACGCGACTATCGCCGTCAGTCAGGCCCAACTCGCCAAACTTGAATCCCAACTCGCCCGCCTCACCGCCGTGATCGACCCGCGCGCTGTCAGCCGCGATGATCTCGAAAATCGCCGCCAGGACGTCGCCGTT
>JAYSPI010000255.1:0-2938 GCA_043722215.1 Prosthecobacter sp. | reverse complement strand
CGCATGCGGGTGGGCGAAGCAGGTGGGATTGAAATCCATGCCCATGCCGTGGGATTTCGCCCAATCGATCCAGCCTTGGAAATGTTCGATTTGGATGGCATTGCGATCTACCCTGCGGCCGCCGAATTCGCCATAGCAGGCGTGCAGGTTGAGGCGGTGCTTGCCAGGGATGAGTGCCAACGCCTGGTCGAGGTCGGCGCGAAGTTCATCCGGTGTGCGCGCCTTACCCGGATAGTTGCCGGTCACGGCGATGCCGCCACTGAGTCCCTCGCCGGTGTTTTCGAAGCCGCCGACATCATCACCCTGCCAGCAGTGCAGCGATATCGGGATTTGGCGCAGGGCGGCCATAGCGGCTTCGGTATCGACACCGAGATCGGCGTAGCGTGCTTGGGCGGATGAATAGGACGAGTTGGAAAGGGCAGTGGACTGGGCCATGATGGGTAATTGGGATGATGAAACGCTGGTGATTCTGACCGCTGATTTTGCAAAATAACCTCCACACTCACGCCAAAAACTAGCACGATCACGCCAATGAAGCGCCTGCTGACGATTGACGACTGGTTTCACCCGGATGGGTTTCCAATTTCCATTGAGCGGCGGGAGCC
This sequence comes from Prosthecobacter sp., assembly GCA_043722215.1. Lineage (GTDB taxonomy): Bacteria > Verrucomicrobiota > Verrucomicrobiia > Verrucomicrobiales > Akkermansiaceae > Luteolibacter. The sequence goes on along the minus strand of JAYSPI010000255.1, from coordinate 2,333 downwards.
GCAGGAAGCGTTTGAGGCGCATACGCATGAATTTGCAGAGTTGGTCATTGTGACAGGCGGCAAGGGAGTGCATGTGACGGGCTCGGATTCCTGGGAGTTGGCCGTCGGCGATGTCTTCGTCATCGCTGGCCCGCGCGAGCACGAATACCAGGATCTGCGCGACCTGCGCCTCGTAAATATCCTCTATCAACCGAGCCACTTGAAGATGCGCATGCTGGATTTACCGATGGTGGCGGGCTACCACGCGCTATTCACCTTGGAACCGACGTGGCGGCCGCGCCAACCGGGCAGGGGACGCCTGCACTTGAACAGCAGGGAATTGGCCCGAATTTGCGAGTGGGTGGAGCTCTTGGAAGGGGAGTTGCGGGCGCGCGAACCTGGCTTTGGCTTCATGGCGACGTCAATTTTCATGCAAATCATCGGGTTTCTTGCTCGTTGTTATGGGCGGCGGCCATCGCCGGATGGGCGCGCGCTCTTGCGCATCGGCGAGGCTCTCTCGCACCTGGAGCGCAACATCCACAATCAAGTGAATCTGGAGGAATTGGCCGCCATTGCTCACATGTCGCGGCGGAGTTTCCTGAGGGTCTTTCAGTCGGCCACTGGCAGTTCGCCGATGGGGTGGCTGATCAGCCAGCGCATCAACCGTGCCTGTACGTTGCTGCGCCAATCTGACTTGCGGGTGACCGAAATCGCCTTTGAGGTGGGCTTCAACGACAGCAATTATTTCACGCGTCAATTTCGCAAGATTGCCGGGATCTCGCCGCGCGAGTACCGGCAGCGGCGCGCACTTGACTAGGCAACGGGCGAGCGACGCGCATTCGCACACGCCTCCGCGCGGGTATTCCGGTGGAATTGCGCCGTCCGACTGGTGTATCGACGACCTCATGCGCTCTCCACCCTGGCGAGCGTCTTGGGTGGTGTGGAATTGACCTTGCGGATTTCTGGCCTGGACCTGATCGTGCGAGTCAGTTCATGACCCGCTTGCAACGAGAATCGCCTGGCCAGCAGCGCATCCAACTTGAGGATGCGCTCAAGCACCTACTGGATTGCGATGAATCTGGGCGTGGGGCAACCGTCGATAGCCTTGCCGGGGCCTTGGCGCGCAAGCGACGGCACGCGGCAGAGGTATTGGGCCAGTTGCGTGGGCGTGGCTTGGCCACCGCTGCGGGGGATAGCCACCATTTGACCGAGGACGGTCGGATGTATGCGTTGCAGGTGGTGCGCACCCACCGACTCTACGAAACGTGGTTGGCGCGCGAGACGAGTACCCCAGCGGCGGAATGGCACCGCGAGGCCCATAAGGCGGAACACCACTTGGAACCCGCCGCCGTCGATGCGTTGGCGGACCGCTTGAGCAACCCGCGCTTTGACCCGCATGGCGACCCGATTCCAACTCGCGAGGGCCATTTACCTAGGCGTATGCTGACATCGCTGGCGTCGTGGTCAGATGGTCATTCGGCGCGCATCGAGCATCTTGAAGACGAACCGGAGACGTTGTTTCGTGAGGCCGAGGCGCTTGGCTTGGCACCCGGGACCCGCCTCGACTCCCCACGCCACCTCGCCGACGGGTCGCTTGAGGCCCGCATGGCTGGGCGACACATTGTGATTCCTGCGGCCATCGCACCGTTGATTCATGTAACCGGCGCGGATGCGGAAAATGATTCCCCCGCCGACCTGAACCGCTTATCCGACCTGCCGCTCGGTGGCGAGGCGGTGGTTTACTCGCTGGCTCCATCGTGCATCGGGCCGGAGCGGCGCCGCTTGCTGGACCTCGGGGTGGTCCCGGGGACGCGCATTCGTTGCGAGTTTCAGAGTCCGTTTGGCAGTCCGCGTAGTTATCTCATCCGAGGCGCGCTCATTGGCCTGCGCGACCACCAGGCGGATCGCATATTGATTTACCCACCACTCGCCGCTGGCCCGTCACCCATATGATTGACCCGGACCTCCATGACCCCGGCGCGGCCTGTGTGAGCTGCCCGTCGCGCTACAGCCAGCTTCGCAAACTCGGCCTGCGCGTCGAGGATAGCGATTCAGTCGTCGCTCTAGCAGGTAACCCGAACACCGGTAAAACCACCGTCTTCAACGCACTCACTGGGCTGCGGATGCATACCGGCAACTGGCCCGGTAAAACGATTAGCCGCGCCGAGGGTGGATTCTTGTATGACGACCGCCGCTATAAACTCGTCGATCTCCCAGGCACGTATTCGTTGCTCTCTGCCTCGCCGGACGAGGAGGTGGCGCGCACGTTTCTGCTATTTGGTCAGCCCGATGTGACGGTGATCGTTGCCGACGCCACTTGCATGGACCGCAACCTCAACCTCATCCTGCAGGTC
>JAYSPI010000254.1:0-7438 GCA_043722215.1 Prosthecobacter sp. | reverse complement strand
TCGCAGTCGCCATCTTTTTTGCATGTGCCGTCCTTCTTGCACTTGCCGCAGTCGACCAGCTTGATCTCGGACTTGTCCTTATCGCAGTCGCCATCTTTTTTGCATTTGCCGTCCTTCTTGCACTTGTCGCAGTCGGCCAGCTTGATCTCGGACTTGTCCTTATCGCAGTCGCCGTCTTTCTTGCATTTGCCGTCCTTCTTGCACTTGCCGCAGTCGACGAGGGATGGGGCTTGGGTCTTTGCTGGATCGCCTTGGCCTTTTGCGCTGTCGCAGGCGAAGCCAAGTGGCGAGAGGATCAATGAGGCGCATAGCGCGCTAAGGAGTTGTTTCATGGTGGGTGGATGATGGTGGGTTGGTGGATGATACGGTATGGGAATTTGCCGTGGTTTGGCTGATGCGCCAGTGGAAATTCATTGATAATTTCCCTGGCAACCATCCGTCGAGCCATGGCCATGGGATGAACGCCGACAACCTAGGAAAATTGTCGGTAAAAATTTCCAAATGATCACCACTGGCTCAGTGGTGGGAGCCCACCCGGTCCGGGAGAGTCGGTCCGGGAGAGTCGGTCCGGGTGGGCGCAGGCGATTATTTTTCCACCACCACGGTGACTGGGCCGAGCACGCCGGAGACGGCTGGATTCTTATAGCGGCTAGGAATCGTCTGATAGTGATTGGCAAGCGTGTTGTAAACGAGCACCTCAATGTGGTTCTCACCGGAGTGGGTCAGGGAGCTTACATCCCAGCGCCATGGCGGCGCAACCTTGATGCCGGCGGACTGGCCATTCACGCGCAGTTCCGCGCTTGCAACGACGTCCCCTAGGTCGAGAAATACCCGTGATTTGTTAGGCCGTGTTTCCATGATGAACGATTTGCGATACAACACCCCGCCGGAATAACAGCGTAAGCCTTCCAGCGCTCCCCAATCGCCCAGGTGAATCAGCCCGGCACGACACTCTTGTTGGATTGGCTCGGGAATGGCCGCCCCCCCATAGTGCCCGCGATCCTGCTCGATGCGCAGCGCAACCGACACCGACCGCTGTGCGGGGGTCGCCACCTCGACCCGATAGTCAATTGCCCCATCGGCACGATGCGCACCGCGAGTCACCGAGCACTGCACGCCATCTGCCCAACCGGTGAGGCTACCGTGCGCGATGACCCGCAGCGCCTGCATCCCCGGGGCTGACTCAAAGCGATACCACCCGGCCGGATGCGCCTCTGCGGGGCGAGCATCGAAGGGGTACACCGTCGAATCGCCGGACCAACGCATTGCCAGAGTGCCGACCGTTGGACCGACCGCCGGGTCGGCGACGGATGGCGGCGAGTCCTGCTGCGTCGATTCTGGGGTGGCGAACGTAAAGTGACCGGTGCCGGGCCGGTCATACCGCAGCAGCAGAAAGTTGGACCCCGCACGCAGGTCTGCCTGGCTGGCAGCGACAGAAAAATTGCTGCCATTCAACCACGCAGCAGCGGGTGGAGCGCCCCCATGGAGCACCTTGCACGGGCCGGTCGCGGTCGTTGGCACGGAGGTCCAGAGGTAGTAGCGCGAGCCGTCGGGTTCCGCCTCGCGGGTTGACACGAAGGGACGGTCCAGGATTTTCCCCAGGCGGATGTACTCGTCATACATTCGTTCCTTCAAGCCATGGTATCCTTGATATCCCGCGTCGCCCTCGACACCGAAGCGCCAGGAAAAATCATATGATTGCCAACGATAATCCCGGCTTCCAACGTGCACTGGCACCGCCGGATCGATGCGCTCACTCGCGGCGAGCGCACGTTCTAACTCACTGACATCACCAGCGGCCGGCAACGGACCTAATTTCCAGAATTGCGGTCCGTAGGAATACGTTTGAGTTCTCCAACCGGTGGCATCGAAGGCTGCCGATTCCCAACCAGACGAGCGAGGTGCTTCATCGGCATAGCGGAAGGAGCGCACCTCGGCACCGATCCGCGTCGGGGTCGGCGGCCAATGGTAATCACCCCAGCGGTTGTCTAAATTCGGCTGCAACTCAAATCCCCACTCGCCGGTGAGAACGCATTTCGATACCACCGAATCCCCCACCCTCGGCTCGGCAATGGCCGGCTTGCCAGGAGTGAAAACGATCAACTGGATTTCATCATGGCTTAATGGCAAGCGCAGGCGGGTGATGCCCGCGGCCTGCTCCATCACCGGCAACGGCATGGTCGTCCCGGTCCATGGGTCCCACAGCTCGACCTTGCCGGTTGCGCGAAACCGGCATTCCTCGTCCTTGGGCAGGGCATAGACGGCAAACAAATCGCGTGCGCCGAGTTTCCGGTGGTTGATGTATCCCCCGCTCACTCGGGCGGTCCGGCGGAAGTCTCGCGGGAAACCCTCACCCAGCGCGGCCTCAATGTCCGCCGGGGCGCTCACCACGATCCCGCGCCCGCCACCCGCATGAACCCTCAGCGAAGGCGCTTGCAGGCGGGCCGCATCGGCCGCGCCCATCCCAAAAACCTCTCGATTGAGCTCATCGACCTCCGAATCGTCGCGCCCCTGGCGGTCGCTAGCAATGGGCAAGGCCCCCACTGCCACGACGGTGCCTCCGTGGCGGACAAACTCTGCGGCTTTCCGCAGGGTCGAGTGACGGATGGCGGCCATCGCAGGCAGCACCAACACTCGATACGATTCGCCAGCAACGCGGATGCGTCCACCCTCTAAAGTCGCGCGATCCAGCGATTCAAAATCCATAAAGTCAAAATCTAGCCCGTGCTCGTAGAGCGCACTACCCGAATCAAAGGCCGTGGTCACAGCCACCTGGCCGCCTAGGTTCGCTTCCTCGGGAGCCACCGGATAAATCACCGCCACGTCGCAAACATGACGCCCCTGACTGAAGAGATAGCTGAGGCGCTGGGCACAATCCATAAACGGGCCCATGTGATCCCAATATGGCATGTGATAGGTGTTGCATGGTGGGGCCCATTCCCACCACCCCCCATGGGTCGAATAGTAACAACCGTGAAATGATAGAAGATTGTAACCCATGGTGAAATCCGCAAACAAAGCGTCTGCTGCGGCCGCCGAACTGGTGCCCCAACCACTGCCATACCACCCCTCCAACCAAACTCGCGGCCGCTCATAGAGGTGGGCGATCGAACTGGCCACCTTCGCCTTGATCAGGTTTTTCCCAAGCCCGGGTTGATCGGAACCCGGCCCTTGCATCCACCGCTGGGTGCGAAAATAGTCACCAAACTCAGTCACATCGCCACCCCGCCCGCCGTGGTCGCATCCCATGATCATGCCACGCGATTGGTGCCAGTCGAACACTGGCTTGAAAAACCCCTCTTCGGTCAATGCCGCTTTCACGTCGCTGTAGTCGAGACGAATCTTCGGGGTGCGCGGCCCAATATCAGTCCACAAGCCCGCCATCTCGGGCGCGAGATCGTAGCCCTTGCGGCGACTGAACTCGGCCGCGAACCGCTCCGTCCATATCAGCCCTTTGATTCGAAACTCCAGCTCGTCTGAAAAGAAAAAATTGAGACCCTTACCGGCCTCGCCCGGCGCATGGTTCTCAAAACGCCCAAAAAACGCCTTGGCATATTCCGAACCGGAACGGCGGTTCATTGGATCCAGTGTCGCCGTGCGTCGCACCGCCTGCACCTGCGAAATTTGCCACCGCCCGGCGGGAGGCGACCAAGCGAGGTGGCCGTGCGTCACCAACGGTCGCAAATCAACGCCTGAGTCGGGCACGATCTGGTCGTCCACAACCTGATAGGCGGTTAGCGAAACGGTCGCCGGGTGGATGTCGCACGCCAGTGGTTCGCTTGTCACGGCACGAACCACCCGCTCTAGCTGATATCCATTTAGATCAGGGTTAGCAGCCAGCATTTCATCCATAATCGCCCCTTGGCCGACCCCCAGCGTGTAATCACTCAGGCTGATAGACATCCCACGGCGCTTGCTTTCACCCATGAACCATTCAGTCAGTTGCCACCACGAATCAGAAAAAATTGCTGGCTCGCTGGGCAGAGTGAGCCCATAGCTCAGTCCGCCGTGGGTGCCGTGGGCGTAGTTGATCTGCAAGCCCGAGAGATGACGATTCGAGAGTTTGTCGAGTTCCCATGTCAGGCGTTCCTTGGTGAGAGGATCGCCCATCCACCAGAAAAATGGCACCGCCCCAAACCCATCCGGCGGGCTCAGAAACCCCGGCAAAACGTTCAGGCTCGGCTCGCGCGACGCTTGACCCACCGCCCAAGCGGGCGCCTTGGGCGTGCGCGACGGATCGCTAAACGACAAATCGTTGCCATCGGCCGTGGCGGCGACAACCATCATGAGGGCAAATAATTTCGGAGGCATATGGGTGGATGGGCGTGGCACCGCCCCACTCGATGGAAGATCTCAGCGATCCGGCAATACGCGCCGCATCTCCCCAATCTATCGCTCGCAGCTCACCCCGCAGGTTACTGGTGACTTCGTCGGCCGATACCACAGGACGGGGCCCTTCTAGGCAACCCGCCTCCGCTGAGTCGTATTTTTCCATGCGGTTTGTTGTTTGCTAGTGCGCCAACTCGACATCCACTGGAGCGATCGCCATCGCGGGTGGGTCGAGGTCGAGAACAATGCTTGTGTCAATGGCGGCGTGCGGGATTTGACTCAACACCTCGGTCCAAAACGCATCGGCGGTCGCAGATGGCCGCTACAAAAAACCTCTTTGTCACTCGCCCGCGGGGGGCTCGTTCATCTGCAGTTGCAAATCCGCACTCTCCTGCGGCTCGCACCGCGCGCATCCGCTCGCCCAACTAGAAAAACACCCTCGTGTGCCCATGAACGATTTAGAATTTGAAATTTGCCTCAGCGGGCGGCGATGCGCCAGACTGCCCGCGATGACCTGCCGCCTGCTCAAATCACTCCGCTTCGCCACCCGCGTGCTGCGTGATTTCTTTTTATGCAACCACGGCCTGCTGCTCACCGGTGCGGTTGCGTTCAACATGATGCTCTCGCTCATCCCTCTCTCGGCAGTGCTGATGGTGGTGGCCTCCAACTTCCTCGACGAGCAACGGCTCATGGCATCGCTCACCACCGAGGTGTCGCTCATCGCCCCGGGCTTTGCCGCCACTCTCACCGAGGTGCTCAATGGCTTCCTGCAAAACCGCAATATCGTCGGCTGGATCGGATTGCTCGCTCTGCTATTTATCAGCTCCATGGCATTCCGTGTGCTTGAGGACTCCATCGCCATCATTTTCCACCGACCATTGCCCACCCTCAAGCGCAAGTTCTGGATCTCCGTGCTGCTGCCCTATTTGTTTGTCTTCATCGTCACCGTCGGCCTCATCCTCGTCACTGCCGCCAACGCCCTCATCGACGCTCGCAGCCTGCTCAGCCACTCATTGCCCCCCCGCCTTGACGCGCTCCTCCACCATCACCTCTCACTCATCATCTACCTAACTGGCGTGCTCGGGCTGGTCCTGCTCTTCTCACTGTTCTACAAAATCATGCCTGTGGCGCGCGTCTCGTTCCGCCGCGCCCTGGCCGGCGGCCTCACCGCTGCCATCCTCTGGGAAATCACCCGCCACTTGCTAGTCGCCTACTACACCCAGGTCTCCATCGTCAACGTCCTCTACGGCTCGATGGCCACCATCATCATCGTCCTCTGCACCCTGGAGTGCGTCGCCCTCATCCTGCTGCTAGGTGCGCAGGTCATCGCCAACCTCCAGCGCAATTCCAACGCCGGCATCCCGTGGCACGCCACCCCACGCGACGATCCCTAACGGTCAACCCGTCGCTAGACACAACCTAGAATCACTGCGCGCCAAATGCTATCGACTGGACTCGCTCGCCCACACCCCACAAAAATCTCGCGCGCTCAGCCGTGGGTCACCGTCTTGAAGCAATAAACGCGTAGCCTTAGAGACTTCCTGCGGTGCCAGTCTGACAATACCTGCAATCATGGCTCCGCCCCCGGGGCAGCAACCACACACATCACGATGATCACAAAAATCGACCACTTGGGAATCGCCGTTCACTCGCTCGACGAAGCGATGGCCTACTACGAAAACGTGCTTGGACTGACCTGCGAAGGCCGCGAGGAAGTAGAGTCCCAAAAAGTCCGCACCGCCTTTTTCGCCGCCGGCGACGTCCACCTCGAACTGCTAGAACCAACCTCCGACGAGAGTCCGATCGCGAAGTTCCTAGCCAAAAACGGCCCGGGCATCCACCACATCGCGTTTGCCACTGATGACATCACCGGCCAACTCAACCAGGCCAGGGAACAAGGCGCGCGCCTCATCCATGAAGTTCCCTTCGCCGGCGCCGGCGAAAAACTCGTCGCCTTCCTTCATCCGAAATCCACCTTCGGCGTGCTCACTGAGTTCTGCCAACCCGCGCACTGATTCGCCGCTTTCCTAACAATCACAACCTAACTATTCCACCATGCCTATCGACCCATCACTGCTGGAGGGGCTCAAGCTCCGCCGCGAAGAAGCCCTCATCGGAGGCGGCATCGACCGCATCGAAAAACGCCACGAAAAGGGCGTCCTCACCGCCCGTGAACGCTTGGCCGTGTTTTTCGACGACGGCCACTTCATTGAGTTCGGGATGCACGCCCACCATTCATGCACCAACTTCGGCCTCGAAAAACGCAAAATGCCCGGTGACGGCGTGGTTTGCGCAACCGGCGCGGTCGATGGCCGCCAGGTGGCCGCCTTTGCCCAAGACTTCACCGTCGGCGGCGGTGCCGTCGGTGCCATGCATGCCAAAAAAATCTGTGACCTACTTGACTTCGCCATCAAGGCAGGCATTCCGGTCGTTGGCATCAACGATTCCGGTGGCGCACGCATCCAGGAAGGCATCGAAGCCCTCTCCGGATACGGTCAAATCTTCTTCCGCAACGTGCTTGCCTCCGGCGTAGTCCCCCAAATCTCGATCATCGCCGGTCCATGCGCCGGGGGCGCGGCCTACTCGCCTGCCCTCACCGACTTCATCATCATGACGCGCAAAAACGCGAACATGTTCATCTGCGGCCCTGATGTGATCCGCGCCGCCACCGGCCAGACTGCCTCGCTTGACCAATTCGCCAGTGCCGACGCGCACGCCCAAGTCAGCGGCAACATTCACCTCATCGCCGATGATGACACCCACGCGATCCAACTCGCCAAGAAGCTGCTCGACTATCTGCCGTCGAACAACATGAGCGATCCTCCTCACAAAATGAGCCAGGTCATCGCCCTGACCGAAGATCCGGGCATGAACGACATCATCCCGCCCGATCCGAAATCCCCCCTCGATATGCAGTTGGTCATCCATCGCCTGATGGATCCCGGCAGCTGGTTCGAAATCATGCCCGACTTCGCTCCCAATATCCTCATTGGCTTCGCAAAACTCGAAGGCATGGTCATCGGCATCATCGCAAACCAACCGATGGTCAAAGCCGGCTGCATCGACATCGATTCCTCCGACAAGGCCGCTCGCTTCATCCGCGTCTGCA
>JAYSPI010000253.1:0-4930 GCA_043722215.1 Prosthecobacter sp. | reverse complement strand
GGACCTCAGCCATTCAGGAGCTGGATTGGAATATCAAGATCCGCGCCAAAATTCCAGCAGGCAAAGAGGATGTCGCCAAACGCCAGGCGGCGGGCTTGGAAGCGGCCTATAACAAGATCACCAATCTATCGTCCGCATTCGAGACGCTGGCCATGGCCACATTCCGTGGGTTTGCGCGCCTGGAGAAAATCACCGATGGCAATGGCGACATCATCGAGCTGGCTCCGGTGGATCAATGGTTCTGGGTGCGCCGGGGACTTTACGGCGACTGGCAGCTCAATGCCGAATCCACGTTTGGCACCTGTGTCGGCGAGGCCGTGCCTGAGCCGCGCTTCGTGTCGCGGGAGGTGTCACGCCCGGTCAACCGCGTGGCGCTGGTCGCGTTTGTTAGAAAGTCACTCAGCCAAAAGGACTGGGACGGGTTCATCGAAGCCTACGGTATCCCGGCGGTGTTCATCGTCATGCCGGCCGATGTGCCGGTAGAGAAGTCCGACGAGTATCTCGAAATGGCCGACCAGGTCACCAGCGATGCGCGCGGCGTGCTTCCTAGTGGCTCCGAAGTGAAGACGGTGGACAACGGCGCGCGCGGCGTGAATCCGTTCAAAGCCCACATCGCCTATCAGGATGAACAGGTCGTGTTGCGCGGCACCGGCGGCAAGCTCACCATGCTGGCCGAGAGTGGCAGCGGCACCCTGGCCGGCGGTGCGCACAGTGAGACATTCAAAGCCATCGCCCGTGCCGAGGCCGCCGAGATCTCCGAGATCCTGCGCAAGTGCATCGACGCGGACATCATCCAGCGCGTCACGCCAGGTGAAAGCGCCTATGCCTATTTCGAGTTGGCGGCCAATGAGGAGATGAACCCTGCCCAAGTCGTCAAGGATCTGACATTGTTGGAAGGTGCCGGACTGGAGACCGACGAAAAATGGATTGAGGAAAAGACCGGCTACCCGGTGCGCCGCCGCCTGGTCGCCCCGGCCTCGGTCAGAGTGGCGGTGGCTGACACGCCCGCCATGGATGCCCAGGTCACCGCGCTGGAAGGCGGCGCGCCGATCCGCAACCGCGCCGACGATTACCGCCGCCTGGTCTCCTCCTCGCTGGCCACCGCGCTGGGCGTGCAAAACACGGCGCTCAAACCGATCTCTGCCCTGATCGATGGCCTCGCAGAATCCTCGCAGGCCGCCGGCATGACGGATGCGGAGTTCCTTGAATTTGTGGAAAACGCCGCCGCCACCCTTCCCGAGCTGTTTGATCCAGCCTCAGCCCAAGAGCTTTCTAACGAGCTTGAAGGGGCCATGGGCACCGCCGTGCTAAACGGTGTGCGCTCATCCATCACCCAGGCGGGCTGAAGTCCGCGCTCCGTAATATCCAATCTCCAATAATCAAAAATCAATCTCCCATGAACGCTCGCATCCACAATCGCGCCGGCCAGATGCCAACTGATGGCTGGTATCAGATCGAAGTCGCTGGCGAGCACCCGGCCGGGGAGGACCGCGTCCAGGTCATTGATGACTTGGCCATGGAATCCATCGTCAACCGGTTCAAGGAGGAGGCGGCCGTGGAAAACTTCGCGGGCATGCTGGTGGATGCGGATCATCTGTCCCATGACCTGGACAACTCGACCGAGGCGATGGCCTGGGCACAGGAGCTTGCGGTCCGCAATGGCCAGTTGCATGCCCGCTTCGACCTGACCGACCTCGGTGAGGCGGCCATCCGTCACAAGCGCTACAAATTCACCAGTACCGAATACGACGCGCCCGACATTCAGGATCTGGGCAATGGCCGGGTGCGACCGCTGCGCCTGGCCGGGCTAGCCCTCACCAATCGCCCTAACAACCGCGGCGCGAAACCACTCTCCAACCGATCCGGCGCAGAGCCGGGCGGCTCTCAAACACCAAACACCACTGAAACCGACCAAATGAAAACCATCGCCACCAAACTGGGGCTGCCGCCCGAATCCGACGAAGCAGCCTGCTGTGCCGCCATCGACTGCCTCATGCAAAAATGTGAGGATGCCGCCACCAAGGAAGCGGGATCGTCCGCCGACGCCATCATCAACCGCTACGGCGACCGGATCCCGGCCGACAAGCGCGCCGACGTGAAGGCTCGCCTCATCACCAACCGTGCCGACACGGAAGCGATGCTCGAGCTGCTTCCCGCCGCCGCCGTCAAAGCCGCCCCCGAGCGGATCTTCAACCGCGCGGATGCCACCGCTCCCAATCCCTCCGGCGACGGCGACAAGGGAACGGCTGCTGCCGCCAAGCAAGCCGCGGCCATCCGCAACCGCGCGTCGGAAATCCAACGCGCCCAGGGCCTGCCCTTCAACCGCGCCTTCGGCCTCGCCCAGGCGGAGCTTTCCTAAACCGCCATCAACCGCCACTGAATCCACAATCCACAATCACCAATCCACAATCCACAATCCACAATCATGAATCTATCTATCTATCCAACCCAGTCCAATACCAAGGCTGGCCCGTTCCCGGTCCTTGCAGCCGTGGCTCTCACCGCCGGCCTTATGGTCAAACTCGTCAATGCCGGGGGCGTGATGAAGGCCACCCTGCCCGCCGACGTGGATGACAAGCCCGATTGCCTGGTGCTCGAGGACGCCGCCGCCGGTACCCTTGTCACCGTGCTGCCGCTCGACCGCTCGCAAAATGTGCGTGTCCGCTTGGACGGCACGTGCAACCCCGGCGACGAGCTGACTCTCGCCGCCATCAACGGTGCTAACGATGGCAAGGTCCGCACTCTGCCCGCAGCGGCGGACACCTATTTCGTGTTCCTCCGCGCCGAGGAAATCGGGGTCGATGAGCAGCTGGTGCTCTGCCGCCCAATCCTCAACCCGCGCTCCGTCATCGTCGCCTGATCCCCAATCCAACCCATAACCACCAACTCGACAACCAACAGCCTCTAACATCATGAGTAAACTAGCATTCGTCTCCGCCCACCCGATGATCCGCGAATACGCGCAAGGGTCGGCCCAATCCATGACGTCCGCCGTGGCGGATTTCCTCGCGCCCACCGTGCCGGTGGCGACATCGGTGGGGTACTATAAAAAATACACCCAGAAAAACCGCTTCCGTATCCCTAACACCCGCCGCGCGCTGGGTGGGGCGGCCACCCAGATCGGGTTCGACGCCACGGACGCAACCTATAACTGCGCACCGCATGCGCTGGATTTCCCGGTTGATAATCTGGAAAAACTCGAAACCCAGGGCTTGGAAAACATTTTCCAGGAAGGTGCCGACATCATCGCCGAAGTGGCCGCACTCGCTCACGAAAAAACCGTGATCGACACCGCGATTACCGCGGTGGGTGCCGGGGTTGCGCTGGCGGTGGGTGCCAATGACGACATCATCAAGCAGCTCGACGCTGACATCCTGAGCGTCATCAAGTCGGCCAAGAGTGGCGGCATGATGAGCGTGGGCGTGCTGGTGGGCGCGGGTGCCTGGAGCGTGGTCAAAAACCATGCTTCCATCCGCAACCGCTTCGTGGCCGGTGGCAAGCAACAGTTTGCCAATCTCAATATCACCCAGCTTGGCGATCTCCTCATTGCCCAGGCCGAGTGCCAGGTCAGCTTGCTCTGCTACGACAACGCCCCCGAGGGCCTGCCCGAAGATATCGAGTTTATCCTCAATGGTGACATCCTCGTCTTCGCCCGCCGCGCTCAGCCTACCCGCCGTGACAGCTCGTTCATGAAGACCTTCCGTCTTCGTGGCCAATGGCTGGTGCCAGGAAGTTATGTTTCCACGGACGGCCGCGGCGAAGTCGCCAAGTTCGACTGGAGCGAAGACGTCCAAATCACCAACGCGGCCGCGGCCATCCGTCGCACCGTTGCCCTTGCCTGAGCCTGACGGCTCCGGTTCGTGCGGCGGGTGGGTTTGTTTGTTTCCCATCCGCCGCATCACCGGCATCGAAGCTCTAAGACGACGCGTTAAATTCTAAATCAAGAGAAGATGAGTAATCTCCCCGCCTGGCTCCCGCTAACACCTGACGACCTGCTGTCTTCCATGACACTGCGGGAGCGCGAGGATTTCGGCAAAACATCAGTTGGCACCACCGTCGTGGATCGGGTGATTCCGATTCTCTCCGCCCTGGTATCCGAGATCCGCGGCTACATCGGTTCGCACGCCAGCAACACCCTCAGCGCGGACCAAGCACTCATCCCCGGCGAGTTCCAGGCCAAGGCCATGGCCATCGCCAGGTGGCGCGTCCTAATCACCATTCCCGGCTATCAGCCGGGCGAGGCGCGCAAGCTCGAATACGAAAAGGCGGACACGTTTTTCAACAATGTGGCCAAAGGCACCATCCGCCCGAGGCCCGCTCCGGACGCGGAGCCCACTCAAGTCCCCCAGGGCAAGGTCATGGCATCGCCCCGGATCCGCGCGCGCAACCGCCGCTTCAGCCGCGACCAACAGGACGGGATCTGATGGGTAAATCTGAAATTCTGAAAGTTGAAACAAGATGATCACGGGACTATACGAACGATTGAAATTGGGGGGCGCTCGGCATGATGCCCTGTGTGAGATCATGAAAAATGATCCAAACCCAGTCAGTGTTCATTATGCCGGAGTTGAGGCTGAGCAGCTCACACGGGAGATGAATCTCATCAGGGAGCAAATATCCGATGACGAATACTGGATCGGTCGGTTACAAAATATGATCGAAGTTCTAGGTGATGCGAAACTTTCCACCGCTAACCGCACCCTCGCCATGCGCCACCTGGAAGATGCGCAATCCCGCCTGCTCCGCGAACTCGGCGGCAAGCCATAATTTCCATTTCTCTCATTCTCCTATTATATATCCAATGCCCGCCAAAAAACTATCTGCCTGCCAAGACGAGGATCTTTCAATCCTGCTTGAAATGCTGGTCTCGGTGACCAGCCAACCGCTGCCCAGCGCCAACGATCCCAAACCGGTCTTTTCGTGGCAGGGC
>JAYSPI010000252.1:0-2615 GCA_043722215.1 Prosthecobacter sp. | reverse complement strand
CAGGGCGGTGTCGATCACGCTGGGGGATTCGCCAGCAAGCCACTGAGCGAACGTGCACACAAGGGCGGCGAAGCGGGCGTCGTCGGACGGCTCGGTGTCGCCGTGACGGGTGATGGCCACGGTGGCGGCGGGTTCGCCTGCGACCGACCATTCGATGGCACCAAGGTCGCCCGTTGGGGTGGCGGGTTCGACTTCAATGACTAGGGTCGTGGCGGTGGCGGCGGCCAGCTGGTTGGGGTGTTCGCGGGGTGGCTGGCCGGGAGTCGGAGCGAAGCCAAGCAGGCGGTAGCGGAGGACATGGCGGGGGTTCGAGCGGAATACGGCGGTCACGTCGCAGGCGCTGAATGGATTGCCACGGAGGGTGATGAGGACGAGGGTGGCTGAGGGTTGCCATGGACAGGCCAGCGATTCGGTGGACAGGGTGGCGGCGTGGGCGGTTGCGCCGGTGCTGCGGTCATCGGGGTGCCAGTGGTGGGCTGGATTGCGCGCCACTGCGGTAAGTCCAACAGGCGTGAGCGCAAAGTGGTTGAGAATCTCTTCCAAGCGCACATCGGAGCGGGCTGGCAGCCGGTGGTCGCTGCGAATGGCCGTGCGGATTTTCACTAGACTCGCGCGACCGGCTTGGATGGGCAATTCTAGGGCGGTGGATGCCGATCCTGCGGGATCGACTGCCGCCACGGAGGGGGGGGGCTGAACTTCCGCAATGGCATCGGTGACTACTGGCTCAGGCGTGCGCGGCGGTTCGGCGGGTGCGGGCCGTGGTGGCGTGGCGGTGGCGAGTGGTGGCTTGGCCGATTGATAGTGGAAGGCGAGGGCGGCCACGGTGATGGCTGCGGCGGCGGCCAGCTGGACCCGCCAGGGGCGCGGGCTGCGGTGGCCCGCCGCGCGAAGGATTGCGGCGCGCTGGGCGGGGCGTAATTTGTCGTGGCCCGGTGCCAGCGCGGTGGTGAGGATGCGCTGGGTGTCTTCCAATTCTTGCAGTGCCGTGCGCAGTGACGGGTCGCCCGCCAGAGCGTGCGCGACGATGGCGAGCTCGGCGGGTGGCAATTCGCCGAGCAGGAAGGCAGTGAGACGTGGGTCGTCGGGGAGCACGGGTGGGGCGGATAATTAAAAATTGAAATTTGAACGGTCCAGGAAGCGGTGAGCAGGGTTAGCGCATGTGGGAGCGGAGCTGCTTGAGTCCGGTGTGGATGAGGAATCCGATATTGCCGGACGAGAGGCCGGTGATGTTGCCGATTTCCTGATAGCTGAGACCTTGCTGGAATTTGAGCAGAATGACATCGCGTTGATTCGCGGAGAGTCGCTCGATGCGATGCATGAGGTGGGCCATGCGCTCGGTGAGGTCGGCCTGGGCGTCGGGTGGGAGGCTGGGCTCGGCGACGCAATGCCAGTGGTAGTCCTCGAGGGGTTGGAGGTGTTTGTCTTTGCGCAGGATATCCAGCGCGCGGTTGCGGCAAACGGTGAATAACCAGGACTTGAGGTGGGTGCGCACTTGGTCAACGTTCTGTTGGCAAAGCCGGATGAACGTGTCTTGGACGACGTCGCGGGCGCGGTCTCGATCGTTGAGGAGGGTGGCAGCATAACCGATGAGTGCCGATTCAAACTCCGCCATGGCTTGCTCAATGAATAATTCCCGAGCAATGGGCATGGCAGCGGTGGCCTCGGCGTGTGGTGGGGTTACCTCGGAAACGCTCGGCAGGGCAGATATCTTAGGCGATATCTTCGGGGGCTCATCGGGGACGCGGCCCATCAGTTAGAGAGATTCCGGATGTTGAAGGAGTTGGGCGACACGGGCAAGGAGGACGCCCGCTCCGCCACCATCGACGACGCGGTGGTCGAAGGTGAGAAATAGATCGGCTACGACGGCAGGCAGGAAAGTTTCGACTTGGCGGCTCCAGACGGGTTTTTTGATGCCGGCGCCGATGCCGAGGATGAGGGTTTCGTTAGGCAAGGGGATCGGGGTGCCGAGGGTGAGTCCGAAGGTGCCGAAGTTGGTCACGGTGGCGATGCCACCACGACAATCGTCTTCGGTCAGGCGGCGGCGGCGCGCGCGGTCGATCAGGTCGTCGTATTCACCGATGAGTTCGCGGAGCGGTTTTTGATCGAGTTGGCGCACGACGGGGACGAGCACGCCGTCATCGATTTGCACGGCGACGCCGATATCAAACGAGCGCGGGTGGACGATTTGGTCGCCGATCAGATAGCCTGCGGTGGTCGGGTTTTCGGCGATCGCCAAGGCGAAGGCACGTAGCAAATACAGGGTGAGGCCGGGCTTGGGTGTGTGGGCGCTGCGATGCTCAAGAACCCGATCCAGCATCGTGGGTAGGCCCACGGTCGCCAGTGGGCGCGTCCAACTGCGCCGCATCGCGTCGGCTACCGCCATCCGCATCGGCGAGGCGTGGGTGCTGGGCCACGCTTCGAGATAGGTGAGGAAGCGTTCCAAATCGGCCACGGTGACGCGGCCGCCGGCACCGGTGCCCGCAACGGCGGAGATATCCGCCTCGCGCAGGCCAAGTTCGTTCATGCGGGCGCGCATGCGCGGGGAAATGTAGTGGGCACCCATGGTGCCGGCGGGCACCGGCAGGCCTTTGATGGTGGGGACGACGGCGGGAGCT
>JAYSPI010000251.1:0-11423 GCA_043722215.1 Prosthecobacter sp. | reverse complement strand
GTGTCTTCGATCTGGCGACGGATTTGATTCACGCGGCCAGTGATGCCTTCAGAAGTGCCGCCACCTTCAACGATGGTGGTGTTTTCCTTGGTGATGGTGATGCGTTTGGCTTCGCCGAGGTCGCTGAGTTCCACGCCTTCGAGCTTGATGCCGAGGTCTTCGGTGATGACGCGGCCACCGGTGAGGATGGCGAGGTCTTCGAGCATGGCCTTGCGGCGGTCGCCGAAACCAGGAGCTTTCACGGCAGCGATGTTGAGGATGCCGCGGAGCTTGTTGACGACGAGTGTCGCGAGGGCTTCACCTTCGACATCTTCGGCGATGATGAGCAGTGGGCGGCCGGTCTTGGCAACCTTTTCAAGGAGCGGAAGCATGTCCTTGAGGGAGGAAATCTTCTTCTCGTTGATGAGGATGTAAGCACTTTCGAGGAACACTTCCATGCTCTCTGGGTTGGTCACGAAATACGGGCTGAGGTAGCCCTTGTCGAACTGCATGCCTTCCACCACTTCAAGCGTAGTTTCGATGCCCTTGGCTTCTTCCACCGTGATGGTGCCGTCCTTGCCGACTTTGTCCATGGCTTCGGCGATGATGTCACCGATGGTGGAGTCCGAGTTGGCCGAGATCGAGGCAACCTGAGCGATTTCCTTGGCGTCGGAGACGGGCTTGGAAAGGATCTTGAGCTGGGCGACGATGGCTTCGGTTGCCTTCATGATGCCGCGTTGCAGCGAGATCGGGTTGGCACCGGCGGTCACGTTGCGTAGGCCTTCTTTGTAGATGGCTTCGGCGAGCACGGTGGCGGTGGTGGTTCCGTCGCCAGCGATGTCCGAGGTGCGGCTGGAAACCTCGCGGATCAGTTGGGCACCCATGTTTTCATACGGGCATTCCAGTTCGATCTCCTTGGCAACGGTCACGCCGTCCTTGGTGATGGTCGGGGAGCCGTATTTCTTGTCGATGATGACGTTGCGACCGGCTGGTCCGAGGGTTGCCTTGACGGCACGGGCAAGTTTTTCCACTCCGCGCAGCAGGGCTTGGCGGGCGGTTTCGTCGAATTGCAATTGTTTAGCCATAATAGTTTATTATTTGAGATTGAGGATTTCAGATTGAATCGTTGGGTCAGCCAACGATGCCGAGGATATCAGCTTCGTTGATGATGAGGACTTCTTGGCCGTCGAGTTTGACTTCGGTGCCGCCGTATTTGGAGATGAGCACCTTGTCGCCCACCTTGACGGTGAACTCGATGAGCACGCCCTTGTCATCTTTGCCGCCGGTGCCGAGGCTGAGCACTTCGGCTTCCTGCGGCTTTTCCTTGGCGGTGTCTGGCAGGACGATGCCGCCGGCGCTGATGGCGTCTGCTTCGAGACGTTTGACGAGGACCCGTTGTCCGAGTGGTTTGATATGAGCCATATTATTGGTGTGTTTGGTTGTTGGTTTGCTGTGAGACGCCACGCGGAGTGCGTGGAAAGTGTTTAGGAGATCATCCGTACGCCCGATGCCGTGGCACGGCTGGCTAGCGAATCGGGTGAGAGCGGGCGCATCGCTGTTAGGCGGTGGGGTGGTGGTGAGGGGAATTCATGGCAGAAGCTCCTTATCAGATAAAGCGAAGGCATCCTTGATGTGGTTGGCAATGTTGAGATCAATGTTATTATCTAATTCATCAACATTCATGATTTCTCCCACGGTTCTGATGGTGATTCTCTTGTTGTTTTCGAGTTCGGTTAGAAGTTTGTTTGCTGCGAAAATTGCGGTTGGTCTTGGTTGTGACAACTTTAGTTTTTCGTCTAAGTCCAGTGTTTCAATATGGCTCCTGATTTTATTTTTTGTTAGTTCCTTCGTAGAAGGAGCGCCACCGTCTCATGAGCAACATCAAATGCAATAGGCTCAGCCAATGTTTTTTGAATTATTTTATTGGTTCTGCTCATCAATCGACGACTTCGGCGTCCACGACCTTGCCTTTCGCTTGTTTTGGCTCGTTGGAGGTGGCTTCGGCGGCGGGTTCGACGTCGGGGTTTTGTTGCTGGGCCGAGGAACCGGCGTGTTGGGCGGCTTCGGCGAGGGCTTGGAGTGAGCCCTCGAGGTCGGCGACGGCCTTGTTGATGGTGTCCACGTCGTCGCTGGTGAGGGCGTCCTTGACCGCTTTGATCTTGGATTCGAGCATCGACTTAAGTTCGGCAGGTGCCTTGTCGCCGAGTTCGGCGAGTTGTTTTTCGACGGAGAAGACGAGGTTGTCGGCCTTGTTTTTGGCATCGACTTTTTCGACGCGTTTTTTGTCTTCATCAGCGTGGGACTCGGCGTCGCGCTTTGCTTGTTCGATTTCGTCCTTGGAAAGGCCGGATGACCCTTGGATCGAGATTTTCTGTTCCTTGCCGGATTGTTTGTCCTTGGCGGAAACGTGCAGGATGCCGTTGGCGTCGATGTCGAAGGTCACTTCGATCTGCGGTTCACCGCGGCGGGCGGATGCGATACCGTCGAGCTTGAAGTTACCTAACAACTTGTTATCGATGAACATCGGGCGCTCACCCTGACAGATGCGGATGTCCACAGCCGGTTGGTTATCCGAGGCGGTGGAAAAGATCTGCGATTTCTTGGCGGGGATCGTCGTGTTGCGTTCGATCATCGAGGTGGCGCGCGAGCCTTCGGTTTCAATCGAGAGGGTGAGCGGAGTGACGTCGAGCAGGAGGACGTCTTTCACGTCGCCGCGGAGCACGCCGCCCTGGATGGAGGCACCGATGGCGACGACTTCGTCGGGGTTGACCCCTTGGTGAGGGGTTTGGCCGGCGAGTTCGCGGGCGGTATCAACGACCTTTGGCATGCGGGTCATGCCGCCGACTAGGACGAGTTCGTCGATTTGTGCGGCGGTGACGCCAGCCTCCTTGAGGCAGTCGCGCACTGGTTTTTTGGTCCGCTCAAACAACGAATCGGTGAGTTGTTCGAGTTTCGAGCGGGTCAGAGTGAGTTGGATGTGCTTCGGGCCGGTCGCGTCCGCCGTGATGAACGGCAGGCTGATGTCATAACTTTGGGTCGAGGAGAGCGCGATCTTCGCTTTTTCCGCTTCTTCCTTGATGCGTTGTAGGGCGTCGGGTTGGCCGGAGAGGTCGATGCTCTGGTCTTGTTTAAATTCACCGACGATCCACTGGATGAGCGTGTTGTCCCAATCGTCGCCGCCGAGGCGGGTGTCACCATCGGTGGCAAGTACTTCAAACACACCGTCGCCGATTTCCAAAACCGAGATATCAAACGTGCCACCACCCAAGTCGTAAACCGCAATTTTTTCATCGGCCTTTTTGTCTAGGCCATACGCTAGGGCGGCGGCGGTCGGTTCGTTGATGATGCGCAGCACTTCCAAGCCGGCGATTTCGCCAGCGGCCTTGGTGGCATTGCGCTGGGAGTCATTGAAATACGCGGGCACTGTGATGACCGCTTGGGTGATCTTCTCGCCAAGTTTCGCTTCGGCGTCGGCTTTGAGTTTGCCGAGCACCATCGCGGCGATTTCCTGCGGCGAGAACGTCTTCTTTTCGCCAGCGACCTCCACTTGGATGTGGGCATCGCCATTGGAGGCGGCGACGATCGTGTACGGCAGGTGTTTGTCGGACTCCGTGAGTTCCGCAAATTTCCGCCCGATCAGGCGCTTTGAGGAAAAGATTGTGTTTTTCGGGTTCGTGACGGCCTGGCGTTTGGCTGCCTGGCCGACGAGGCGTTCGCCGTTTTTGGCGAATGCAACCACCGAAGGAGTGGTGCGGGCACCTTCCGAGTTTTCAAGCACTGTGGGTTCACCACCATCCATGACGGCCATGCAGGAGTTGGTGGTGCCGAGGTCGATTCCGAGAATTTTGGACATAACGTGGTTTCCTTTCTTTGTTGCCTGTGAGGCGATGAGATTCGACCTACCTTATTGCAGGGCTTGTGCCAAGATCCCGAAAGTCCTTCGTAAGCCACTTAGCCAGAATCTTATATGGCTTATTCTTGGAGCTTGGTCCCAGCGCGAATGGAGGGGTTTCGTGTCATGTTGGCGCGATTTGCCCGCGTCATTGTGTCTCCATGGGTGGAAATGAAGGGTTTTGTTTTCGGATCTTGAACCCAGTCGGAAGGCGCGGCTAGTTTGCGGGCCACGAGATGCGAGCCCAATTGTTCCAATGGATCGCGCGTGGTGAACCGTTCCTAGGTCAGGGAAGTGGTCCGCTGGGCGCATTTCCAGCGATTTTAGAGCACCTGGTCCACCAACGGGGGCTTCCCGAGGGGATGGACCTGGAGGGGTATTTGCGCCCACGGCTCAAAGATCTCGCCGATCCGTTTCTCATCCCCGACATGACCATCGCGGTCGAACGCATCCTGCGCGCCATCGATGAGGGCCAGAAAATCTGTATTTTTGGTGATTACGACGTGGATGGGGTGGCGTCGATTGCGCTGATGCGCAAGATCCTGATCGCGTATGGGGCGGTGCCGCGGTATTTCATTCCACGGCGCGGGCCGGAGGGCTACGGGTTGAGCGTGGCGGCCCTGGCGCGCTGCATGGCAGAAGGCCCCAAGCCAGATTTGCTCATCACGGTGGACTGCGGCACGGTTTCGGTCAATGAAGTGGCCGCCCTGCGAGCTGACGGGGTTGACGTGCTGATCGTCGATCATCATGAACCGACACCCGGCGAACGCCCGGATTGCTGCGCGCTGGTGAACCCGAAATGTGGCACTGAATTCACGTATTTGTGCGCGGCGGGGGTGGTTTTCAAGCTCGGCCATGCCCTGATGAAAACCCGGATGACCGCGCTCGATTTGAAGGAGATGATCGACCTCGTGGCCGTCGCGACCATTTCCGATATCGTGCCGATGGTCGGTGAAAACCGCCTGCTGGTGCGCCACGGGCTCAAGCAGCTGCCCAATACCCTCAATCCCGGCCTGCGTGCGCTCCAGGAAGTCACCGGAATGAATGGCGTGGCCACCTCGATGGACGTCGGGTTCCGGCTTGGTCCGCGCCTCAATGCCGCCGGGCGGATGGATGCGCCGGAGGATGCGCTGGCGATTCTCACCACCGATTGTCGGCGGCTGGCCCACGACCTCGCGCACCAGCTCGACGCGTATAACCGGCAACGACAAACCCACGAGGGGCTCATCCGGCGTGAAGCGGTGGAGATGCTGGCCCGCGATTTTGATCCGGCCAGGGACCCCGTGATCGTGCTCGGCTCGCGCGCGTGGCACCACGGGGTGGTGGGCATCGTCGCCTCGCGCTTGATGCGCCAGTATTACAAACCGACGTTCATCGTAGCCATCGATGACAAGGGCTTGGGCAAAGGGTCCGGGCGGAGCATTGCCGGAGTTTCCTTGGTGGAGGCGATCCGGGCGTGTGCCGCCGATCTGATGGCGGGCGGCGGGCACGCCATGGCCGCCGGACTATCGATCAAGGAGGAGAACCTCGATTCATTCCGAAAAAACCTTGGTGCTTACGTGTTAGGTCATGCCAGCGATGAACAACGGCAGCCGAAGTTGATGTATGACGCGGAAATCACATTCGATCAGCTGTCATTAGAATTTCTATCAAGCTATGACTTGCTGCAGCCATTCGGCAATGGCAACCCACAGCCGGTATTCATTGCGCGGGGTGTCGGGTTGAGTCGCTCGCCGCAGCACATGAAAAATCACCACCTGCGCCTGATGCTGCGGCAGGGCTATCATGAGCAGGATGCAGTATTTTTCGGCGGCGGAGAGTACCCGCTGCCCGACCCACCGTGGGACATCGCCTTTACCATTGACCGCAACACGTTCCGCGGGCGCACCACGTTGCAACTCAATATCCAGGACGTCCGCGCGCAGCTTGATGCGCCCTCAGGAGAATGAGCTGCCGCCGATGAATTCGCGGATCAACGAGGTCGGCGGAACATGCTCGGCGGAAGCCGAGTTGATCAGTTCAAGAAAGGCGAGTAGGCGTCGCGCGTCGGCGTATTCGCGATCGAATGGTTTGACCTCCGAGAGTAATGGTCGAACATACGTCTTGAGTACGGCGGGCTCGAATGGCAAGGCCGAGTTGAACGCGGCGTCGGCCTCCTTCTGATAGGGGAAGATCCACTGTTGTTCTCCGGCCCGCACGCTGCGCCACAGCTGCAAGGTCGTAAGCGCAGATTTGCCGCGGGTCCGATAGTCGCGTACTAGCCGGCGCAGAAGTCGCAGGTCGGTTGTGGAAATAGGGTTGTTGTTATCTAACATCAACTGGGTGAGCGCGCTGATATATATTTTGAACTTATGTGCGGCGGGCACGTGTTCGGTGAGGCGTGGATTGAGGCAGTGGATACCTTCGAGGATGACCACTTGGTTAGCGGCGAGTTGCAGGCGTTGACCGCGGAACTCTTTGACTCCTTGTTGGAAGTTATAGGTGGGTAGCTCGACTTCCTGGCCATTCTCCAATGCTCGTAGATGACGGTTGAGCATCACGAGGTCCACCGCATTGATGTGCTCAAAATCAAACTTGTTATCTTGATCCAACGGCGTCTGCGACCGATCACAAAAGTAGTTGTCCACTTCGATGCGCACTGCGCTCAAGCCATTCACCTTGAGATGTAGTTCCAATCGCTTGGAAAATGTGGTCTTGCCCGATGATGAGGGGCCGGCTACTAACACAAACCGCGGGCGCGGGTGGGTCGCCGCAATCTGGTCGGCAATCTGTGAGAGTTTCTTATCCTGTTGCAGCTCACACATTTGAATAATCGGCGCGATTCGCTGCTCGGCCACCGCTTGGTTGAGGTCGGCGATGCTGCGGATCTCGATGAGTCGGCCCCATTGCTGGTGCTCCGCAAAGATTCCCCGCAGGTGCGTCTGCTTGTAAAATGGTGCAAACTCACAGCGCCCGTCGTGCCACTCAGGAAACTGCAGCACCAACCCCGGCGGATACGCTTGCAGCCGAAACTCCGCCAGCACGCCAGTGGTGGGTGCCAGCACATCGTGACCGACGTCGATGAAGTCCTCACAGGAAAATAGCACAATGCGCGGCGGGTTGCGGTAGCGCAGCAAATTGAGCTTGTCGAATTGACGGTTGGCTTCGAGCGTCCGGTAGGCTTCGGCAAAGCCGATTTGCTTACGTTCTAATGGAATGTTGCGGGCGATCAAGTCGCGCATATGGGCGTCGATAGCGGCGATTTGATCGTCGATGATGCCAGGGGCATCGTCTGCGGTCGAGTCGCAGGCGGAAAACGTGCAGTAGTAGCCATCGCCGATCGAGTGCTCGATGGCGAACGAACCGCCCGGTAGGACGTCGCGCACTGCTTTGGCTAACAAAAATGCCAGCGAGCGGCGGTGGATGCGCTGGCCGTGGTGGTCGGCGAATGTTAGAAACTCCAGAGTGCAGTTGACCTGTAGCGGGAATGAGGTTGAGCAGACGTCATTATTGACCAGAGCCCCCAGATAGGGCAGGCCATTATTGGCGGTGGGGCCGGGCAGTAGGTCGGCCACGGTGGCGGTGGCATCGCAGGTGCGGGATTCGCCGTTCGGCAAAACAACCTCAATCAAGCGTGGGTTCGACATGGCGGTGGAGGTGGGTTCACATCTCTTGCTCAAGCGCCTTGAGCGTCAGAAAAAGCTCCTGCCAACGGCGCAGGCGCGGCTCAATGGCGAGCTTCTCGCGCGCTAGGTGGGTGCGAAGGTTGCCTAGGGCAGCGGCGTAGTCGTGGAAGACAACGCGCAGGGCTTGCTCGTAATCGGCGTGCAGGGTGCTGGCAAAGGTGCCGCACGTATCTAGCAGACGCGCTTGGAAGTCGCCGGTGATGGCGTGGCGGGTTGCCCAAGCTGCCAATACCCCGCAGGTGAGAAAGATGGCCGCCAACCCGCAGCAGGTGGCGGGCACCCACGGGATGTCGAGAGCGCCGCCGGTGGAGCCAGCGATGATGAGGAGAAGGGTCATGAAGACGAAGGATTTCAGGGAGCGGTTGCGGCGGCGCAGTTCCTTGTCGAGTTGGTTGCGCACCTTGAGGTTACCGATGCCTGCGCGGGCGGCGTGGCCGAGGCCTTGGACAAACCTGAGTTTGGCCGCCGCCAGGGTTTGGTCGATTGGTGCGGTCGCCTGGAGGTCCACGGCCATGGCGGATTGAACCCGCTCGCTCAGTCCCGTCCAGTGGCTCTGGCAGGCTGCCGCCACTTCTCCGCCATCTTGGTGGGCGACGGCTTCGACGGCGGCTTGCAGGCGGGCAATGAAGGCGGATTCCATGTCTGGTCCGGTGCGGTCGCCGACGAACAAGCGCCAGATTGACGGGATGGCCGCCAAGCGACGGCGCAGCAGATGGGTGACATCGATGCCTTCGGACTCAAAAACCTCCGCCACGCCGGTGAGGTGGCGGGCCAGGCGGGTGACGAATTGTTGGCGGATGGCATCGATTTCGGATTCGAGTTGTTCGATGAAGCGGGTGTGGGTGTTGGTGGCGCGGATCTGTGCCTCGATCCGGTCGTCCACGGTGCGCAGGGCGGCCGCGGCCTGGTTGAGCCAGGAGCGCATCGCCAATTGGCGTGCGGGGGATTGGCAGATGCTCGTCGCCATAAATTCTTCCAGGGTGGGGATGCCGCTGGTGAGGAGGAGGGAACGGTGGGTTGGGTGAATGCGCCTGGCGTCGTGGGCAAGTTTGGCGGCCACGGCGAAGATCGGCGGCACCTGGCCGATGCGTTTCATCGCGAGATCGGCCATGTGGCCCAAAATCACCTGGCAATCATTGGCGTCGCGCAGATCCGCCTGTTGCAGGATAATCGCCACCCGCTCCAGCGCCTCGGCGGGCAGGCGCGAAATCGCATCCCAGGTAGCGGCCCCCCACGGGTTGTCCACCGGAAACACAAACAAAATCAAGTCGGCTGCTGCCAGAAAACGCGCCGTGATCGCATGATGGCCGACCTCCGCCGAGTTGGTGCCGGGGGTGTCCACCAAGGTGACGTCCCAGAGGAAATCCAGCGGCCGCTGGCAATCCGTGAGCCATGGCTCAAGCACCTGGGTGCGGGCCACATCCCCATGGCGATACCACTGCACGCCCGCGGTTCGAGGAAGATCGCTCACCGGGCACAGGTCGTGCGCGCAGAGCGCGTTGAGCAGGGTGGATTTTCCGGCGTTGGCCTCGCCGCAGGTGACCAACATGACGGGCGTGCTGAGGTCGGCTTGGAGTTTGGCCAACGGTTGCTGGCCGCTGAGATCGGTGGTGGTTTCCGTCGCCAGTTCGTCGATCCCGCGGATCAGGTCGATCAATTGCCCGCGCGTTGCGAAATACCTTTCACCAAACATGAGGTCGCGCACGGGGGCAGGGGACTCAGAACGAGTGGGTGAGGGCGGACGCCTGGGCGCTGGTGTCGGTCCTCATGGCTAACATCTGTGACACGGTGACAAATTGGAAACCGCGGCGCAACAGGCCATCGAGGGTGGCGGGCATCGCATCCACCGTCTGCGAGTGGAGGTCATGCGCAAGCACAATGCCACCTGCACTCGCACCGTGGAGAATCCTAGACGTCACGGCGCTGGGGCCGGGGCGTTTCCAATCGAGAGGATCGACCGACCAGAGGATAATCGGGTAGCCAAATTCGTTGCGGATCACCTCATGTTGGCGCTTGAGCAAGCCGCCGTACGGCGGGCGCATCACGCGCGGGGCGACGCCTGTGGCGCTGAGCACGGCCTCATGGCAGCGGGATAAGTCCGCTTTCATCTCGGCATCGCTCAACTTGCTTAGCAGGCGGTGGGTGTTGCTGTGATTGCCGATTTCATGTCCTTGCTCCACCGTGGTGCGCAGAACCTGCGGGTAGAGCGTGGCACTTTGGCCAATCACAAAGAAGGTGGCTTTGATATTGCGGGCTCGCAGCATCTCCAGCAGGCGCGGGGTGTTGGTTGGGTGCGGGCCGTCATCAAACGTCATCGCCAAGTAGTTGCCGGAAACCAGCACCCGCGAAAATGGCATGCCTGCGCAGTTCGAGAAGTCCGAGCTAAATGCCATGTCGGGGTTGCGCGGAACCGGTCCCACCTCAATCGGCTGCGTCTCGACGGCGGCCGGCGTAGGTTTCGACTTCGTCTTGGAGCGCGTCTTGGCCGGTGCCGCCTGTGATGTCAGCGGCACCGCCGCCGCGCAACTCGTCAGTGTGGCGGCCGCCAGCAGGAAACCGCGGCGCGAGAGGGTCGGCGGGTGGGATGCGGCGGGCGCGTCACCTTGGAGCGAGGCGCTCAGCATCCGGTAACCTAGAGCGTGTAGTGGATTCGGCATGATGAATCAGTGATGAAAAACTTCATGAAAGCATACGGACTTCTGGCGGGCTGTCACGTGTCGTTTTGGCCGCCGTCCCCTGGTTTAGAGCATGAACCGTGGCGCCTCCCATCGTCGCGTACGCGTACGACTCCCGCAACGCATCCCCAAGGTAGGCTTTTGCCTGCCTAACGGCTTCCGGAAGGCTCGACCCTTGGGCTAGCGCCGCTGTCACGGCCGCTGCCAGCGTGCAGCCGGTGCCATGCGACCCCCTCACCGCGATGCGCGCCGCAGCAAACCTCCAAACCTCGCCGCCATCCACCAGCAAATCCAGGCACTCTGGCCCGGCCAAATGGCCGCCCTTGAGGAGCACCGCCACGCCAAATCGCTCCTCCAGTCGTCGCGCGGCATTCTCCATCGCCGCGGCGTCGGGGATCCGCTCGCCCAACAAGACCTCCGCCTCCGGCAAATTCGGCGTGATCACCCGCGCCAAGGGCAGCAACCTGTCACCATACGCCGCCACGGCCGCAGGCTCCAATAAACTCGCCCCAGTCGAGGCCAGCATCACCGGGTCCACCACCAGTTGCAGCCCGCGATGATGTGCTAGCGCCTCCGCAACCGCGCGCACGTGCGCCGCTGAAAACAACATCCCCGTCTTGACCGCCACCACCGGAAACGCATCCAGCAGCAGCGCAATCTGCTCGCGCACCACCTCCACTGGCACCGGATGCACCACCCGCACGACCCGCGCCGTCTCCGCCACCACGCAGGTGATGGCCGTCAGCCCGTGAACATGGAAATGCTGAAACGTCTTTAGATCCGCCTGGATGCCCGCCCCCGCCGAGCAATCCGATCCGGCAATCGTCATGGCTACGGGTGGCGCGATCATCCCCGCCATTCATACCGCGCCCGGCGACCCCCGCAACCCCTATTCCTCACCGCATCAGCGGGCCGCCCTGGCGCGTCCATCGGTGGCCGAAACCTGCCGCCTCATTCTTGGCCTATGCCAGAACTGTTTTTCCAGAGCCATTTGGTCCCACGCCCGTGATCGCTAGGCCAAAACCCTCTAACTGATTGCGATCCAGACGTGGCGTGAAACCCAGGGCGATTGTCTGGTTAATTGATTTGCGGCGGGGTAGTTTTGAGGAGGCGCAGGGTTTGGCGGTGTGGTGGTGTGGTGGTGTGGTGGTGTGGTGGTGTGGTGGTGTGGTGGTGTGGTGGTGTGGTGGTGTGGTGGTGTGGTGGTGTGGT
>JAYSPI010000250.1:0-6785 GCA_043722215.1 Prosthecobacter sp. | reverse complement strand
GCCGGATGTGATTTATGTGGCGACCAAGAGTTCGCTGGGGTGGTCGGCGCTCAAGGTCGCCAATGCTTTAGGCATCCCGGTGGCCACCGGGTTTCCGACGAGTTTTCACCAGCGCGCGGATGGTACGTTGACGCCGTCGCGTGAGGTGGTTGATCAACTGGCATCCGCGGGGGGCGATGAGGTGCATCTGCTGGGCAGTGGGGTAGATTCCGAAGCGTTCACCCCTGCGAATCGCTGCACCGCGCTGCGCGCGCAATGGGGAGCAAGCGCCGAGACTCCGGTGGCGATGATGGTTGGCCGAGTGGCGGTGGAGAAAAACTTTGAGTTAGCGATGCGCACGTTTGAGCAACTCCGCCGAGCGGCCCCCGACGTGCAGTGCGTGGTGGTCGGCGACGGTCCGCTGCGGGTGGCGTTGGCGTCGCGGTTTCCGTGGGTGCATTTTGTGGGCATGCAGACAGGCGAGGCATTGGCGAAGTACTATGCTTCGGCGGATTTGTTAGTTTTTGCGAGTGAGACTGACACATTTGGCAATGTGTTATTAGAAGGCATGGCGAGCGGGTTGGTGACGGTGAGTTTTGATATCTCAGCGGCGGCGCTGCATGTGAGCACGGGCGACAATGGATATAAGGCCGCCAAGGGCGATGCCGCGGCATTGATTCGTCACGCACTCGATGCGCTCCGCCTGCTCCAGAATCGAGCGGACCACGGAATGCGCCATCGCGCGCGTCAAACCGCTGTGGCGCTAGGGTGGGATGGGGTGGTGGTGGAGTTTGAGAGCCGTCTGGCTAGAATCGAGGATGCCGCTAGAAAGCAACCGAAAGTTCCGCGAGCGGCGGGCAAGCGGCCGAAGTTTGTTTGTCAGACGGTCTTTTTATCGGACCTTCACCTAGGTACGTCCGACAGCAAAGCGGACGAGGTGGTGGAGTTTCTCAAGCACATTCGCTGCCAGAAATTGGTTCTCAATGGCGATATTATCGACGGTTGGGCATTGCGTCGTGGTGGTCGCTGGAGTGCGAGTCATAGCCACGTCATCCGCAAAGTTCTTAAAATGACCGAGCGTGACGGCACGGAGGTAATCTATCTGCGAGGCAATCATGATGATATTCCGGAGCGCCTGCTGCCGCTGGCCGTCGGTCGTGTCCAGTTTCTCAAGGAGCACATCCACACCGCCCGCACTGGCAAACGCTACCTAGTCGTGCATGGCGATGGCTTTGATAGCATCTCAACCCACTACCGGTGGCTCGCGGCCCTCGGGTCGGTTGGCTACGATTTTCTGCTCGGAGTGAACCGGGTTTACAACCGCTGGCGCGCGTGGCGTGGCAAAGAATACTTCTCACTCAGCCAGCGCATCAAGGCACAGGTCAAGTCAGCCGTGTGTTTCGTGGACCGTTATGAGGAGTTGCTCCAGGATCTCGCGCACCACAAGCAATGCGACGGGATCATCTGCGGCCACATCCATAGCCCGGTTGACCGTCAGGTAGGGTTTGTTCACTATTTGAATTCGGGTGACTGGGTGGAAAGCCTAACGGCTGTTATCGAGCATCTCGACGGGCGAATGGAGTTGGTTTACTATGCGGATTTTCTAGCAGGATTACGGCGGACTGGGGACGAGGGTCGTGGTGATCGTGTGGCGGTAGCCGGGCGGGACGCCTCATGCCGGGGGAATGCCGCCTGACCGGGGGGGGCGCTGGTGCGTGTGACGCGGTCCTTGCCCAACGGGCGGGCGGCCACTACAACCGCGGGGATGCAATCGATCTGCTACTATAACCGCCATACCGCCAGTTACGAAACCGAGCAGGTCTACGGCGAGCGGTTTTTGCGTTGGACGTATGGTCAGCCGCTTGGAGCGCTCGCCTTGTGGGCGCTGGTGAAACGCCCGGCGTTCTCGGCGTGGTATGGTCGGCGCATGAGTACTCTGCAATCCGCGGCGCGGGTGGCTCCCTTCATCGCGCGCTACGGGCTTGACCCGGCCGAGTTTGCCAACCCGCCATCGTCGTTCCGTAGTTTCAACGAGTTTTTTTTCCGTAAGCTCAAGCCGGCGGCGCGACCGATTGACCCCGACGAGGCCAGCGTGGTGTTTCCGGCGGACGGTCGTCACCTTGGGTTTGAGCGCGCATCGTCGATCCAGGATGTGTTTGTCAAAGGCCAGCAATTTGATTTGGCCGCATTGTTAGGCGACGCGCAGTTGGCGGCGCGCTATGCCCACGGAGCGTTGGTTTTGTCGCGCTTGTGTCCGGTGGATTATCATCGCTTTCATTTTCCGGTGTCGGGAGTGGCGGGCGAGGCGCGGCCGCTTGGCGGGCCGTTATTTTCGGTTTCGCCCATTGCGTTGCGCAAGCGTCTTGCCTACCTCTGGACGAACAAGCGGGTCGTCACGCCGTTGGTGACTGAGCGTTTCGGTACGGTGATGATTGTGGAGATTGGAGCGACCTGTGTGGGGACGATTGCCCAGACATTCGAGCCCGGGCAGGCGGTGGCCAAAGGCTCGGAAAAAGGGTATTTTGCCTTCGGCGGGTCCTCAACCATCACCTTGTTCGAGCCCGGTGCCGTGCGCCTCGAAGCCGACCTCGCCGCTCACTCGGCCCGCCAAACTGAACTCTATGCCAAAGTTGGCACCCGAATGGCTCACTGCGCTTGATTCCTTGTCCCATCGACACTCAATTTCCTCATTCCGCATGCGCGATTATCTCAAATCACTCGACCTCCACGCCCAGGAAGCCCTCCAGTCCGCTCTCGACGGGCAACTCTCGCAAACCGAGCGAATCGACCTCTACAAGCGGTTTCTCAAAATCGAGGAGCATCGGATATTGTTGCACCACCGGGCCGGTGCCAGCGGTCTGGCCATCGCCCGCAGTCGGGCGGCCCTGATTGATACCGTGTTGGCGTCGATTTTGGAGGCTTCGATTCGTGCTCGCACCGTGGGCGTTGTGTTCCCAATTGCGCTGGTTGCGACTGGCGGTTATGGACGTGCGTTGCTCAACCCGCGCTCGGACATTGATTTGCTCTTCCTGTTGCCGCGGTCGTCAAAGAACCTACCCCAGCCGCTCCAGGATTTGGTTCAGGACGTGCTCTATTTACTCTGGGACGTGGGTTTCAAGGTGGGCCATGCGTGCCGCTCCATTGCCGAATGCATCGAGCAAGCCAAGCTGGATCAGGAAAACAAGACCTCGCTGATGGATGCGCGCTTGATCACCGGTGATGCCGTTTTGTTCAAAAAGTTTGAGGTCAGGTTTGCCAAGGAATGCATCGACAAGGGGCATGCCGCATTTTTTGAACTCCGCCGCCATGACTTGCGCAACCGCCACGAAAAGTATTCGCGCACCGTGTTTTTGCAGGAACCTAACGTCAAGGAAGGCTGCGGCGGAATGCGCGACTACCACAGCATCCAGTGGGTCGCCCGCGTGAAACAGGGGGACTCAAAACTTGCCGGCTTGGTCGAAAGTAAGCTGCTAACCACCTCCGCTTGCCGCGAAATCGAGGAAGCCTATGATTTTCTTCACCGTGTCCGCAACGAGCTTCACTATTATAATAACAAGAGCACCGACCAACTGACCCTGCACCTCCAGGGCGTTGTGGCCACTGCTTTTGCCTATCCACAGCGCAATATCCTGCGCAGTACCGAGGCGTTCATGCGCGATTACTACCGTCACACGCGCCATCTCTATCAGCATGCGAGTTCGCTCATGGAAGCATTCCAGATCGAACAAGATTCGCGCGCCGAGTCAGGGATTCGATCGTTTCTTACGTTTCGCAAAAAGCGCCGCGAGGAATTCGATGGGTTCATTGCCCGCGACGGGCGTTTGTTCCCCGAGTCACCGGATGTGTTCAGGGATGATGTCCACCGGTTGATCCGCTTGTTCCACCACTGCCAGGTGCGCAACCTGGAACTCAGCCCACAAATCAGACGCCTGATCGCCAACCACTGGGGGGATATCGACCGGCCATTCCGCTACTCGAAAACCAACCGCCAGATTTTCCAAGCGATCCTCGAACGCAAGGGTGAAGTCGCGCGCATCCTGCGACTCATGCACCGGATCGGCTTCCTCGGCCGCTACCTGCCTGAGTTTGGGGCCCTCGATTGCCTCGTTCAACACGAGTTTTTTCACCGCTACACCGCCGATGAACATACGCTGCGCTGTGTCGAGCAACTCGACCAACTGATCGCAGAAAATGATCCGCGGTGCGAAATCTATCGGCGACTGTTCCATGAAATCGAGGACTCGTATGCACTCTACCTGGCAGTGATTCTCCACGACACCGGTCGCGCGGAAAACGTCCGCGAGCATATCGATGGCTCGGCCATGCTTGCGGCCCGGTTATGCAACCGGCTGCAGATTCAAGGGGCGCGGCGCACGCTGATCATGTTTCTAGTGGATAATCATCTGACATTTTGGCGGACTGCGACCACCCGCAACTTGGACGATCCGGAGGTCATCGCTGATTTTGCGGCGATCGTCAAAACCCGCTCCAACCTTGACGCCCTGCTGCTCTTCACCTTCGCCGATTCGAACGCCACCGCCCCCAATGCCTGGAGCGGATGGAAAGAGAGCCTCATGCTCCAACTCCACTCGGCAACCCGCACCTTCCTCGCTAGCGGACGCGATGAATATGCTAAAAAACTCGATGCCGATCGGCTTGCGCTGCGCGACGAAGTCATCGGTATCATGCGTGACGACTATCACCCAGATGTGGACCGCCACTTCGAGCGTATGCCCACTTCGGCGTTTCACTTTCGTCAGGCGGCACATATTGTCACCCAGGTGCGTACGGTGAGGCATTTTCTCCAGCGTGAGACCGATCGCGCTGACCGCTTGGCGTCGTGCATCAAGTGGATTGACCACATCGATAAGGGCTACACCGAGTTGGTGCTGGCGACCCGCGACAAACCATTGTTGTTAGAGAAAATCTGCTGCGCATTTGCCTCCGAACAAATCAACATCCTCTCCGCCGATTTGTTTACCCGCACCGATGGTATCGTCGTAAATATCTTCAACGTCTGCACCACCAACTTCGAGACCGTCTCCGCCGCCTCCACCCGCAAGCGCTTCCTCGAAACGTTTGAGACCATCATCGCCGCCGCGGATTACGAACCGGATCGCTACCTGCGCCGCCGCGTCAACTTCCTCAAGCCCCGCACCGACCACGGCATCCCGGTGCCGGTTCAGGCGTACGTCAGTAACGACCTGCACCCGACCTGCACCACCGTTGAGTTGCAGGCGCTCGACCGAATTGGCCTGCTCCACGACTTGTTTCACACCATCAATCACTACGGACTCAACACCGCCCACGCCCGGATTTGCACCGAAAAGGGCGTCGCCATGGACACCCTCTACATCACCACCCCAGAGGGTAAAAAAATTGAGGACCCTGATGTCCTCCGGCAACTCGAGGAGCGGTTCACCACACTCATCTCCCGCCCAGACATCCCGGAGTAAGGCCCAGCGTGGTGGGTTGAAACTTCGGGATTGTGTCGCCGTGCGATGGCGTTAAGCATCGGGTCACTCACCCTCCTCGCTCCTTGCATGAAATCGCTCCTTGTTGTTTTGGCCGGATTGCTCGGCACCTTGCCTCTGTCGTTTGGTGCCCAAGGCGCAGCGGGTGATCGCTCGCTGGACGCCTTGCTCACCGGTGACCGGCGGTGGGAGACCACACCGGATGAATTTGCCCAAGAACTTGGAGTCGCTGGCATCCAGTGGTTGGATTCAGGGAAATCGCGGGCGCGGTTTTTTGGCGCGGGACTTACGATTTCATCCGGTAAGGTGGGGGTCATGGAAGCCAACTGCGAGTTCAAGGACAATCAGCTCGCATCCACCAGTATTTCCCTTTTCAATCGTGGCGACAGCGAATCATCCGCAGGCACGGAGCGCGATTTTGAGCAACAGGCGACGGTCATCAAGGAGGCGCTCACCGCTCAGCTTGGAGTCCAAGCCACCGACCGCAGCAAGGATATGTCCAGTGCGGTGAAATCCACTGGGTTTATGTGGAGCAAACCGCCATCGGTCTATCTGCTCGAATATTCATACCAAAAAAAATCCTCGAAGCAGGCATTCCGCCCGGAATTCATCCGCTTGCGCGTCGCGCCCTCACCCAAGCAGGCGGCCACCCTCGGCGCCGCGCCGTCATCCACTTACAAGCCGGTCGCGAAGTCCTCGCTCGCAGCGAATATCACCCACGAGGCCAATGGCGATGTGGTGATCAAGTCGGTCCCGATGGTCGATCAGGGGCCGAAAGGCTATTGCGTCGTCGCCACCGCGGAACGCGTATTCCGGTATTTCGGAATGGACGTCGATCAGCATGAAATGGCCGCCGTTGCCAATGCCTCGTCCTCCGGTGGCACCAGCTTTGCCGCCATGGTGGAAGCACTCAAGAAACTCACCGGTCGCCTCAAAGTACGAGTGCGCGAACTTGAGGGTTGGAACCTTAGCGAGTTCACCCGCATGATCGCCGATTATAACCGGGTGGCCAAGCACAACGACAAGCCAGAGGTGAAACTCACTGGCATGCACGTCATCGATATCGGTGAGATCTACGCCAACTTCGATCCCGAATCGCTCAAGCAAAGCCGCGCTGGCGCAGGTAAAGTCGCCTTCACGAAATTCCAGCGCATGGTCCAGGAGACGATCAACCGTGGCGTGCCAGTGATGTGGTGCGTGCAACTCGGAATCTTCTCGGAGGACGAGCGCCAGTCACAGAGCAAGGGGGGGCACATGCGGTTGATCATCGGATACAATACCCAAACGAGCGAAGTCTTGTTTTCGGATTCCTGGGGTGAGAGGCACGCCCTG
>JAYSPI010000249.1:0-14144 GCA_043722215.1 Prosthecobacter sp. | reverse complement strand
CATAATCTTTTTGGATGACGCTGCCGATTTCACGGCGGAGCAGTTCGTTGACTCGATCAAGGCGGCGGGACATAAGAAATTATTGAAAGTTGAAAGATGAGCAGCGGGGAAGCGCGGGGCGGTTTCAGCAATCGGCTTTCAGCTTTCAGGATGACCTCACAAGGTCTGTGGGACCTTATCGAGTTTGTAGCACTCGATGATATCGCCTTCCTCGTATTCATTGAATTCGCCGAGGCGGATGCCGCATTCAAAGTTGGTGCGGACTTCCTCGACTTCATCCTTGAAGCGACGCAGCGTGGACATGCGACCATCGAATACCGGCGTGCCACCCCGAATGACTCGGGCGTGCGCTTTGCGGTGGATGCGGCCGTCGCTGACGAACGATCCTGCGACGCGGCCGCGGTTGAGCTTGAAGATTTGGCGTACTTCGGCGTGGCCGATGACCGTCTCGCGGGTGAGCGGTTCCAGCAAGCCAAGCATGGCCTCGCGGACCTGATCGATTAATTCATAGACCACCGAGTAGAGTTTAATTTCGACGGCGGCGGCCTTAGCGGACTTGACGGCCTTGGCTTCCACCTTGACGTTGAAGCCCATGATGATGGCGTCGGTGGAGTCGGCGTAGGTGATGTCGGTTTCGGTGATAGGGCCGGCGGCAGCGGTGATGAACGAGCACTCGACTTTATCGGATTGGATCGCGAGGACGGCCTTTTTGATCGCTTCGACAGACCCCTGGACATCGCATTTCAGGATGAGCTTGAGTTGGGCCTTGCCGCCGCCATCACGGACCATCGAATAGAGGTCCTGCATGCGGTTGCGGTGCTGCGGTTTGAGGCGAATCAGTCGTTGCTTCTCCTGGCGCTCAGTGGCCAGCGTCTTGGCCTCGCGCTCGGTTTTCATCTCGGTGAGATGATCTCCGACGTTGGGTAGCTCATCAAAGCCAATCACCTCGACGGGCATGCCTGGGTGGGCGGATTTGATGGTGACGCCGCGGTCGTTGATGAGCGAGC
Source organism: Prosthecobacter sp. (assembly GCA_043722215.1). Classification (GTDB taxonomy): domain Bacteria; phylum Verrucomicrobiota; class Verrucomicrobiia; order Verrucomicrobiales; family Akkermansiaceae; genus Luteolibacter. The sequence continues at coordinate 13,137 of JAYSPI010000249.1, read as the reverse complement.
GGACTTTTCCGGCGAAGGGACCACAGATGAAGGGGGTGCCCACCTTGAGGGTGCCGGATTCGACAATCACGGTGGCCGTTGTGCCGCGACCGGGGACCACCCGGGCCTCGATGACCGAGGCGCGAGTCGTGGCCTTGGGGTTGGCCTTGAGTTCGAGGACTTCGGCTTGCAGCGCGATGAGTTCCAGCAACGTGTCCATCCCCTGGCCGGTGACGGCGGAAACCTCCGCAAACTCGGTGTCTCCACCAAAGTCGGTGGTTTGCAGGCCGTGCTCGGCGAGTTGCGATTTCACGCGAGCCACGTTGGCGGAGGGCAAATCACACTTGTTGATGGCAACGATGGTAGTTTTTCGGGCCTTTTTGGCGTGCTTGATGGCCTCAATCGTTTGCGGCATGATGCCGTCGTTTGCGGCGACAATCAGCACGACGATGTCGGTGATGTCAGCGCCGCGTGCCCGCATATCCGAGAAAATCGCGTGCCCTGGGGTATCAAGGAAGGTGATTTCCTGGCCGTGGTGGATGACCTGGTAGGCTCCGATGTGCTGGGTGATCCCACCGGCTTCGCCAGCGGTGATTTTGGTTTTTCGGAAGAAATCGAGGATCGAGGTTTTGCCGTGATCGACGTGGCCCATGATGGTGACGATGGGCGGGCGCGTTTTGAGGAGGTCTTCGGGTTCCGTGGCGGGGGCTTCCGGTTCCTTGATGATTTCCTGGGGCTTTTTGTGGACCCCTTTGTCTTTATCGCGTTTTTCGCGCTCGAAGGTAAACCCGTGTGCTTCGCAAATGCGGGCAGCGATCTCGGGTTCGAGCGGTTGGTTGGGTGCCGGAAAGACGCCGAATTTGATCAAGTCCGCCATGATGTTGAACGGCTTGAGCCCGAGGCGGGCAGCCAGTTCAGGGATCAGGATCGGCGGTTTGATGACGATGAGTTTCGGGTCATCTGGGGGTTCCTCGATGGCTTCGTCAGCGTCGATGACGGGTTCTGCGGGCGACGCTTCCTCCACGCGGTCAGGAGCGGGTGGTGGTAGAGCGGCGAGTGTTTGTTCCTCTAGGTCGAGAATTTTGGAAATTGAACCTAGGACATTTTTGCCGATGGCGGCGGGTTTGCGGACCCTGGGTTTTTTTTCTTCAGAGAACAAGTCGAGGGCCTCACTCTTGGCCTGATCGAGTTTGCTAGGGCCGGGCGGGATGACCTCGACCTCTTTGCGCTGGCGCTCGCGGCGCGAAGGTTTTGGGGTTGGCTCGAGGAGATCGAGAACCTTGTCTTTTTTTGGAGCGCTGTCGCGGTTTTGGGGCATTCGACTGGTCTACAGTGTTCGTGGGAGGAGGAGATGGGTCAAGCGTCGGGTGAGTCGCTGGTCGTGGCGGGTTCGAGGTCACCCACGATTTGGTGGGCGCGCAGGAGGATGGCTTCTGCGGCCTCTGCGGTGACTTCCAAGGCAGCAGCAATATACTCTGCAGGCATGTCAATGACTAGGCCGGGGTTCAATCCGCCGGCTAGGGTGAGTTTGTTGGCGAGTTCATCGCTGATGCCGAGTTGCTCACCCAGGGTGTGGGCGGTGCCGCCGATTTTATCCTTGAAGATTTCCTCCTTGGATTCATCGCGGCGGACTTGTACGTCCCAGCCCATGATGCGTGACGATAGGCGGGCATTCTGGCCCTTGCGGCCAATCGCCTTGCTGAGATCCGCCTCATCCACGGTGACGTGGATCACGTGGTTGGCCTCGTCGGTTTCGATCGATCGCAACTCGGCTGGCTTGAGCGCCTCGCGGACGAATTCCTTGGGGTCCTCACTCCAGCGGATGATATCGACTTTCTCGTTGTTGAGTTCGCGGACGATGTTTTTGACTCGGGCACCGCGCATGCCGACGCAGGCACCGACGGGGTCGACTTTTGGGTCGTTGCTCCAGACCGCGACTTTGGTGCGGAATCCGGCTTCGCGGGCGATGCCGCGGATTTCCACGGTGTGGTCGGAGATTTCGTTGACTTCGGCTTCAAACAAGCGCCGAACAAAATTGGGATGACTGCGTGAGAGGATGATTTCCGGGCCGCGGCCTTCATTTTCCACGGCCAGGACGTAGGCGCGGATGCGGTCGCCGATATTGTAGTCTTCTCCTTGGACGCGTTCGCGGTTGGGCATGATGCCCTCGAATTTCCCGAGGTCGATGAGCACGTCGTTGCGTTCGAAGCGGCGGACGGTGCCGGAGACGACATCGCCGGCGCGGTCCTTGAATTCCTCGTAAATCATCTCCTTTTCCGCTTGGCGGAGACGCTGCATCATCGTCTGCTTGGCGGTTTGCACCGCGATCCGCCCAAAATCCTTGGGCGTGACGTTGAATTCCTGGATGTCACCCGGTTCGGCGCTGGGATTTTTCTTGCGAGCCGTGGTGAGCGGCACCTGGTTGAATTGGTCCTTGTGGTCTTCGTCGGCAACCACGGTGAGTCCGGCGAAGATCCGGGTTTCGCCCTTGCGTAGGTTGACATCGGCGCGCAAAACTTCAATAGCATCGGCACCGGGAACCATTTTTCGATAGGCCGAGATGAACGCAAACTCCAGCGCGGCAACGACCTTGTCGCGGTCGATGCCTTTTTCTTTTTCGTAATACTCGATGAGGGCGACGATATCGTTGGTCATGGCGGGCGGTATCTGCAAGCAACGCTGGCGACATCTGGAGACGCAAAAGAGTGGGTGCGAGACCCACTCCTTTCCTTTCGTCAGAAGCCGTGCACGCGGCTTGTAAGGTGTGATGATTCCCGATGCAAGCCGAATCTGGAGGGTTTGGCCGATCGCTCAGTGCAGCCCGCGCGGCCCCGTCGGGTGTGGTGGATCAAAAGTCACCTCGGTGATCGACAGGCGCCGACCACTGGCGGGGTCGTGGCTGGCTACCTGCATTTTGCGTAGGGTCCAGACATCTTTGGCGATTTGCATGGTGTCCTCCACTTGGAACTCCTTGACCAATCCGCCAGATTTGTCGTGCCCGCGAATCTTGATGAACGCGCCGTATTTGGTGTGGACCCAGACATAGACGACCTCGTAGCGGCCCGCTGCGCCGTGCGGCTTGTCAACACGGATCTTGTAGCACGGCATGCCGCCGATATCTTCCTGGCCTTCAAGTTGAGGGTTCGGCCAGTAGAAGAAGCGTAGCGCGAGGTCTTCATAGGTGAGGTCGGTGGCCGCGATGGGTGCCACCAGTTTGTCGGCAGGAAAATTGCTGGTTTTTCCATCGATGATTTCAAACAAATTGAAGGAGGCGTCGCCGATGCGCATGTGAAAAACCCGCCACGGGCCGTGGTTTTCCGCAAACTGGAATTGGATGTCTTTGCCTTTGAGAAACAATGTAATGGGCGTCTTTTGGTTGCCCTGACGCAGGTGGCCGCTGAGCCCCTCATCGAGCTGGGTCAGCGTGGCCGACATCCGCGCCCCTTCCAAAATCGCCTTGGCGTCCGGCTGCTGCGCGCACGCCGCCACGGTTGCGAATATCGAAATCGCTGCCACCAACGGGTTGATCGTCATCACCCAAGCATGCTGCAATCGTCCGCCTGAACAAGCCCGACGGTGGGATTATTCAAAAAATCAGCGGATCGCAGTGGGAGTTTTCAAAATTTCCGTTTTTTGGGACTTGCTGATGTAGGGGGCGGTGAATTGGATGGCAGGCGCCTACCCGCCGTGCCCATGAGTCTCCGTAAGCAACTCTCAGACATTTTACCGGTTTTGTTGCCGGCCCATCCCTCCGCCGCCATCAAGGGCACTGAGTTGATCCGGCTGACCCGGCTGCAACTCACGGGCAACTATTCAGACGCCTCGTTGCGATACCATTTTTCGATCATGTCATGTGATCCGGCGTCGCCGATTGCTAAGGTCGAGAAAGGGCAGGGCTACTACCGTCGTAGTACCCTGCTGCCCGCGCTCTCCGGCGCGCAGGAGCTGCTAGCTCTCACCCAGGGGCGGCTTGACGATCTCACCACCGTGGATCCAGATCTGATGGATAACACGATGCTGCGGATCCGCAAATTCCGCGCCGTGGTCACCCGCTATTTCGAGATCAACGGTCGGTTTCCCTTTGCGTTCCGCCAGGCATTTGGCCAGGACGCGCCGCTGAGCAATTTATGGAAGTTTCCGGAGTTGGTCCTCGTTGATTGGGAAACCGGCGGCTCTCCGGACGAGGAGATGTCGCTCGACGAGGCGATGTTAGCCTTCAAGCAACGGTTAGGGATTGCGCCGTTCCGCTTGCACGCCGCGCGGCTGCGCATCCAGCCATCGCTGCAGACGTACCGCGAGGATTTCTATCAAACATTGGCGGTCTCGATGTGGACCCAGGGCGGTGAGCTGATTTACGCCGCACCCGTCGAGGACGAGGCGCTGGCCGAGAGTCTGCGCAAACTGAGCGCAACCTTTGGCGTGGGCGTGACGTCGTTCGGCCTGACGCCCGAGGCGCTCGACGAGTTGCCGCGCCCTGCTAACATTCTCAATGCTCACCCACGCGAAACTGAGGCCATCATGGGGAAACTCGAAATCAACCGCATCGCCGCGCCTAAATCCCGCGCGCAACTCGATTGGAGCGCGCTGACGTCGCTGCGCAACGAATCCACGGATGCCGAGAAACTCGTCCGCTGGTTGACCCAGTGCATCGACGACCGCCGTGCGGAGGCCTTCAAGGACGAGTAATCGATGCCAGACATGCATTACACATTTCAGAGCGTGGCGGTGGTGGGCGCGGGCGCGATTGGCTTGTATTACGGCGGACGTTTGGCTGCGGCCGGCGTCGATGTTAGGTTTTTGGCGCGATCGGACTATGAGGTTTTGCTGAGTGACGGTTTGCAGGTCGAGAGCGTTCACGGGGATTTTGCGTTGCCGCAGGTGCATGCTTACCGCGCGCCCGAGGAAATCGGCCAGGTGGACTTGGTGATTGTCGCGTGGAAAGCGACCTCGAACCACCTGCTAGGCCAGTTGCTGCCACCCCTGCTCCACGCGCACACCCAAGTGTTGACGTTGCAGAATGGCCTGGGGAATTGCGAGAGCATCGCGGCACTTATCGGGCCGGAGCGCGTCCTCGGCGGGATGTGCTTTGTGTGTATCAACCGGATTGCGCCGGGCCACATTCAACACACGGCTGCCGGCAAGGTGGCCATCGGCGAATGGCTGCCGGGCGTGCCCGGACGGGCCGCCGCGATTGCCCGATACTTCAAGGAGTCGGGCGTGCCCGCCGTGGCGGTGGCCAACTTACAACTATCACAGTGGGAAAAACTCGTTTGGAATATTCCATTTAACGGGTTGTCAGTGGCCGAAGGCGGGGTGACCACCGATGTGCTGTTAGAATCACCCGCACTCGAAGCTGAAATCCGCGCGCTGATGGCGGAGGTGATCGCTGCGGCCCGGGCGCTCGGGCACGATCTGGGCGATGAGTTGATCGATTTTCATATCGAGCGAACCCGGCCGATGGGGCCCTATCGGACGTCGAGCATGATTGATTTTGTGGCAGGCCGGGAGCTTGAAGTCGTGACGATTTGGCAGGAACCACTGCGTCAGGGGCAGGCGGCGGGCGTGGCGATGCCGCACACGGAGGCGTTGTTGCGGCGAATTCTAGCAGCTAGCTGTGGCGGGTGTTCGACAGTCCGCGGTTAGCTACCGGCGGAGGCGCGGGCATCCGGGTCATTGAGGCACGAGGGAGACGGTCATCCCGGTGGTGGTGGGCATGGCGAGTTTTGCGCCTTGGATTGTCGCGATTTCTTTACCGTTTCGAATGACATGGACGGTCTTGCCGGGCCATGGATTGACCAACGTGCATCGGTGGCCTTTCTCACTGGTGATTCTAACATATTTGACATCACCGTCCTTGATTTCGCTAGCAACGAGGAATGCCCCGAACTGGCGCAGATTGGCAAACCGTGCATCGGCAGATTTCGGCCAAGCGGGAAAAACCCGCAGCACATCCTGGTGTGACGAGCACAGCATCATATTGAGGGTGTTGGGGATGGTGGCCACCTTTTCCATGCCATGCTTGTTATTGCGAAACCCATTCGGTCGGTATTGCGTGGCCACAAATTCATGGAGCTTCGCGTAGATCACCCCGGGATGGTATCCGAGCCAGGCCGCCGCCGGGAAAAAGCTGGTATCGCCATTGTTGTCAAACCAGCGCTGCATGAAGTCGAGCGTGTTGTAGGACGTTTGGATCAATTCCGGCGGACTCTCCGGACCAATGCCCATGGCCGGATAGATATGTTGGATGCCTAGCGTGTTGCCTGGCCAGTATTCGGTCCCGACTTCAGTGTAGCGAAAAATGGTTTTACCGTCCACCACGCGGGTGGCGTACTTGCTGAGATGCGCCATGATATGGTTCCATTGATCACGCGCGTCACGGTCCACCCCGAGGGCGGTGCTCAGTTCCAGGGTGGTGCTGATCACGGCGCGTACCAGGGCCAGTGAGACGATGGAATTACAATCGTTTCCGCTGCCCTCATGGATCGAGTCGTTGGCGATCACATAGCGGTCCTTGTCTTGCTCGAAGGTCATAAAGGCTTCCCAGAAATCCGTGAGCCCCTTGAAGTAGGGGTAAACCTTTTTGGCGTAGGCGAGATCATAGGTGGTTTTCCAGCGGAAGATCATATTGACCGCGCCATACGCGCCGTTGCTCTTCTGGTTGTATCCGCCACACGTGCTCACCCCTTTGGGGCCAATGCCGGTGGGATAATAGATCCCCGGCATTTTTAGGTCGTGGCGGGCCAACTGGCGGGCCTTGGGCATGAAATCAAGCAGTGGTTGGTCTTGGACGTCGCCCAGCGCGACGTGATTCGACCCGTAAAGACTGTAGAACGCGGCCTGATAGTTATAGTTCAGGTGGTAATCATTCGCCCAACCGGGGCTATCTGTGCAAAACCACGAACCTAGAATTCCAGGCGCAAAATCCTTGTCGCGATAACTGCTGGCAAACAGATAGTTTGCTAGGTAGTATTGACGCTCGATTACCTTGTCCGGAATCTCGATCAAACTCTCCGCCCAGAAACCAGCCCACCATTTTTTGTGCGCTTCATACTGCGCGGGTAGGCTTGCGAGGTTGAAATTCGCCATTTTTTGTTCGACCTCGATGGCATAGTTGGGGTTTTTGATCAGACTATCGATGGCGAACACCCACACCTGCCGGTTGGGGCCGATTTCGTCGTGTGCATCAGTCGGGAATTTCCGCATGCATAGGCTCGCGCCTGTAGCGAGGGACGGTTGGAACGAGCGCCGCAGATAGAATCCATTGCCGCCGACCCTGTTGCGTTGTTCGGATTCGCCAATCTCATTATTCGCTTGGTCATGTGACTTCATCACCCATGGGTGGATGGCACAGGGGATTTGCCCGCGGTCGGTCATGAACTCCATGAAAATCATGTTAGACACAGCGCTGACCCAAATCTTGAATTTAACCGTCGTGCCACCCTCTTGGGCGATCGTGCCTGCGGTGGTCGCGGTATAAAGATCGGTTTCTGCAGAGCACTTCGGCTCGGGTTTCGCAGGGTCAAAGTTGAACGAGACATCCATCACAGCCAGCGCGCGAGCGGACGATGAGTCCCACAAATCATTTTTGTGGAACCAGAAGCGGATTTGGCCGGGATTTGGGTGCGTCAGCGCGGATCCCTTTTCTAGTGGCGTGGTGCTGATGGACATGGCGATGTCGCCATTACCTAGCAAAATCGCATCAGTTGAGAAGGGGGCGAGGCCGGTGGGCATTTTATCGAAGACCGCCTTATGCTGTGAGATGATTCGGCGGGACTCGGTGACCATCAGGCTCTCTGGGGGTGGAGCCGCGGTTGCACTGTGGGCGATCCAACTCATGGCCGCGCAGGCGATCAGTGATGAGGTTGGGTAGAGATGCTTCATGGCATGATTGGCGGGGCGGGGAACGTTGACTCTGCACTCGCAGTTTGAAGCAGGGCTTATTCCTGGGGCGAGCATTCAACAGTGGCGCTTGGATACCGAGCTAGACGGGGTGATCTTACAGCACAACTCGGGTGTCACCTGCCGGTCACCGCAGTGCGGGCTGAGTCTTGCCTAGTTGGAACGTCCAGGTTGCGAGTTTAACGAAACCAGGAATCAGCGTGCATCTGGAACGGGTCCTTGCCATGGTCCTGGGAATTGCCATCATGGCTTACGTACATTGTCGCTATGAAACCATCCATTACTCCTCAGTTTAGTCACCAGTCGCCTGATTCCGCCGGTTTTTTTGGTGACTATGGCGGCAGTTTTGTTCCGCCGCAGCTAGAATCGCCGTTGGCAGATGTCCGCAAGGCCTACGAAATCCTCTCGCGCTCGCACGATTTCATCGAGGAATTGCGGCGAATTCGGCGGCACTTCCAGGGTCGTCCGACGCCGGTCTATCATGCCGCGCGGTTGTCGAGAAAGCTCGGGCGGACGCAGATCTATCTGAAGCGAGAGGATCTCAATCACACGGGTGCTCATAAGCTCAATCATTGCATGGGCGAAGGGTTGTTAGCGCGCTACATGGGGAAGAAGAAACTCATCGCGGAAACCGGTGCCGGCCAGCATGGGGTGGCGTTGGCGACGGCGGCGGCCTATTTCGGTTTGGATTGCGACATCTACATGGGTGAGGTGGACATTGCCAAGCAGGCACCCAACGTCGCCCGCATGAATATCCTCGGTACGCGGGTGATTCCCGTGAGCCACGGCTTGCGCACACTTAAGGAGGCGGTGGATGCGGCATTGGTCGCTTACATGGAGGATCCCGTGGACCAGATTTACTGCATCGGCTCGGTGGTGGGTCCGCATCCCTTTCCGATGATGGTGCGCGATTTCCAGCAGGTGGTGGGCATTGAGGCGCGTGAGCAGATCTTAGAAATGACTGGCGCATTGCCGGATGTTGTCACCGCTTGCGTCGGTGGCGGCAGCAATGCGATGGGCATATTCTCCGGGTTTCTCAACGATCCGGTGGAGCTTCACGGCGTCGAGCCGCTGGGCAAGGGGACCTCGCTGGGCGAGCATTCGGCCACCATGACCTATGGCCGACAAGGGGTCATCCATGGATTTCGTTGTTATTTATTGCAGGATGAGCAGGGCGAGCCAGCGCCGGTTCACTCGATCGCCAGCGGTCTCGACTACCCAGGCGTCGGCCCCGAACACTGCCACCTCAAAGACAGCGGACGCGTCCGCTATCTCACCGCCACTGACAAGCAAGCCGTTGAGGCGTTCTATGTGCTCAGCCGCAACGAGGGGATTATCCCGGCACTCGAAAGCTCCCACGCGGTGGCCCACGCGATCCGCATGGCTCGCGATCATCCGGATGTAGCGCGCACCGTGCTGGTGAACCTAAGCGGTCGCGGCGACAAGGATATGGATTATATGATCGAGCACTACGGCACCGGCGATCATTATGAACTCAAATAATTGATATATCTGCTAGGCTATCTGCCCGGCAACTAGCAGAAATGGCGGCGGTCGCAGGGTGCCTAACATTTCGTATTTTGCGAGTTGCCAGCCGTGGCCGGTCAGGGTGGTGAGCCATTCCTCGACGTGGATGGCCTCTAGGGCGCCGGCCGGGTGGCCGGGGTAGCAAACGGCGGTGAGCAGGCCGCCGGGTTGGAGTAAGCGGGTGGCCTGCGCCATAGCCGTGAGGGTTTCCGGGGCGGTGGTGGTCAGCTGGTGGTTATCACCGGGCAGATAGCCGAGATTGAACATGATGGCGGCCACCGAGTGGGCGGCCGCGTGATCGGCCATGCGCGTGTGACTGGCGTGATAGAAGGTGACGCGGGCGCCGAAGCCTACGGCGGTCACAGCGGCTTGGGCGGATTGGATCGCTTGTTTCTGGATGTCGAAGGCGAGGACGCGGCCCCCAGCGCCGACGCACTGGGCAAGGAAGACGGTGTCGTGGCCATGGCCGGCGGTGGCGTCGATGACGGTATCGCCCGGGCGGATCGCGGCCCGCAGGAGGGTCTGGGCGAGGTGGGTTGGGCGGGGCAGGGCGGCGTCGAGCATGTTAGTCTGGCGCGGATTCCGGCAGAAGTGCTGCATTGGGATCGATCCAGTTGGAGTCATAGCCTTTCGCGTAGGTGAACAACTGCCGGTGCGAATAGGGGGTGAATTTTTCCTGGAGTTCTTTGGGGATTTTGGCGAGGGCCGCCTCATTGAGGGTCCTCATGAGTTTTTGCATCAGGTGCAGGGTGAGTTGGCGTCCTTTTCGGGCGCGCTGGACCTGCTTGTGATTGAGTTGCTCAGCGGATGCATCGACCAACCCGTGGTTGGTCAAGCCCCAGTGGGTCATCAGATCGTCGAGTGGTTGGGTGCCGTGATCTCGGGTGGCGTCGTGCATGGCCACGGTCTAGCGCATCGCTGACCGTCCTCTAAGCACAAAATCTGTCCGGGGGTGAATTGGTGGTAATTACCCCAGCACGTCGTCCATGGCGGTCATGAGTTCCTGCATGGTTGCGGCGGTTTCGTTGCCCATATTGGAGATGCGGAAGGTGAGGCCTTTGATTTTCCCGTAGCCGCCATTGATGACGAACCCGTGTTTGGACTTGAGGGTTTTGATGAATGCGGGCTGGTCGAAGCCCGCCGGGGTGTGGAAGCAGGTCAGGGAGACCGACGCATTGTCCGCCGGGGCGAAGTTTTTGAACCCGTGGCGTGCGCCCCACTGGTGGATGAGTGAGTTATTGGCGGCGTGGCGGGCGAATCGTTGTGGGAGTCCTTCTGCGGCGATGACTCCGAGGATGTGCTGGAGGCCGAAGATCAGCGAAATTGCCGGCGTGGACGGGGTGTTGTGCTTGTCGGCATTTTTCGCAAACTCGATGAAATCAAAATAGTAACCGCGGTGAGGCATGCTTTTGGCGCGTTCCAAAGCGGCTTCCGAGCAAGCGAAAACGGTGAGTCCGGGTGGCAGGGCGAGGGCCTTCTGGACCCCGGCCAACAAGACATCGATGCCCAGGGCATCCATTTGGATGGGCACGGCGGAGAATGAGGATACGGCATCGACGACGAACAGCACGCCGGGGAACGATTTGACGACGGCGGCGATGGCGGCGACGTCGTTCATGACGCCCGTCGAGGTTTCGTTGTGAATGAGTGTGACGAGGTCAAATCCGCCTTCTGCCAGCTTGGCGCGGACGGTTTCCGGGTCGATCGCAGCGCCCCATTCAACTTGGATTTTCTCCGCGCTGATGCCCTTGGATTGGGCGACGGAGTACCACTTGTCGGAGAACGCCCCGCAGCACAGAGTGAGCACTTTTTTCGCACACAGATTCATGAGCGAGGCCTCCATCACGCCCCAGGCCGACGAGGTGGATAGGAAAAACGGTCGGCTTGTGCCGCCAAGTTGCTTCAGGACGGGTTGGGTGGACGCGTAGAGAGTCTCGAATTCACTGCCGCGATGGCCGATCATCGGCTGGCTCATGGCGGCGAAGGTTTCTTTGGAGACGTCGATCGGTCCGGGGATGAAGAGTTTGGGCATGACTGGATGGGGTCGGAGGTGGGCGAGAGGCTGTCGGTGACTTAGTTCACGCCAGCAGGTGGTAGGATGTGAGCAGGGCGGCCAGTTTGGCGGAGTGGATCGTGCTCATCGGCGTCAGGGGGAGGCGGAATTCCGAGGTGCAGTGGCCCTGAAGGGCGATCGCGGTTTTAACGGGGACTGGGTTGACGTCCAGTGACATCAGGCAACGCATCAACGGGTAGTATTGTTTCTGGATGACGAGAGCCTCGTCGAACGAGCCGTTGAGGCAGGCGCGCACGAGGCGGGCCATGATATCTGGGATGAGGTTGGATGCCACGGAAACCAAGCCAGTAGCACCGCAGGCAATGAATGGCAGGGTCAGTGGATCGTCGCCACAGAGGATGGCGAACCCCTCTGGCAGGGCGTGGATAAGTTGGTTGACGCGGTCAACCGAGCCGCCGGCTTCCTTGATGCCGGTGATGTTAGGGAAGTCCGCAGCGAGGCGGGCGGTGGTTTCCGGGGAGATTTCGATCATCGCGCGGCCGGGCACGCTGTAGAGCATGATCGGCAGGCGGGTGGATTCGGCGATGGCCTTGAAGTGCTGATAGAGTCCCTCCTGTGAGGGTTTGTTGTAATACGGGCAGACTTGGAGTGAGCCGGTGGCACCGAGTTGTTCCGCGACTTCGGTGAGTTTGATGGCCTCGGCGGTGGCATTGGCACCTGAGCCCGCGACCACCTGACAGCGGCCAGCGGCGCATTCCACGGCGAGGCGGATGACCTCGAGGTGTTCGGCGGGGTCGAGGGTTGGGGACTCGCCGGTGGTTCCACAGGGGATGATCCCATCGACCCCGCCAGCGATTTGTCGCTCGATGAGCGATTGGAAGGCGGGAACGTCGATGGTACCGTCGCGAAACGGGGTGATGAGGGCGGTGTATGTGCCGGAAAATCGCATGGCCCCCGCAGTATGAACGATCCACACCCCAGGTCAAAGCTTGATCCCCGCCCGGCCCAATTTTGCGAGCCATGCTTGGCGGTGCGTCTGGCAGACCGTGGATTGCCAAACGCTGGTGGTTCGTGCAGCCTGTGTCGGACGAGCGCTCCGAGTGGGGAACACCGCTCAGAGCGGCAACTTACCAGCAATCGTGGCGATATCGGGGAAATTTGAATTAGCACGCGAGGTCCCCAATTCCGGCGGGGGCCGCGGTTGGCTGTCGTGGCGGCGGTTGCGCGCGCTGTGCTGGAAGGAAACGCTGCAGATTTTCCGTGATCCGAGTAGCATCCTGATCGCATTTTTCATGCCTTTGTTGATGTTATTCATCTTTGGTTATGGGATTAACTTGGATTTTTCGCGGCTGCGTATTGGGTTGCGGGTCGAGGATGGCGGGGTCGCAGCGGCGTCCCTGGCGGCGGCGCTCAAGGGCTCCCCGTGGCTCGACGTCCGTCGGTACGACTCGCGTGGGGCGCTTGAGCGGGCGCTGGTGGATTCGCAAATCCGTGGGTTTGTCGTCATTCCGAGCGATTTTTCGGTTCAGTTGATGCGGGTCGGAGCGACCGCGCCGGTGCAGGTAGTGGCCGATGGCAGTGAGCCGAACATTGCGCAGTTTGTGCGATCGACGGTCAGTGGAGTCTGGCAGAACTGGCAGGCTCAGCGGGCGGTCGATCGGGGGGGGAAGTTGCAGAGGGAGATTGTGTTAGAGCCACGGGTTTGGTTCAACCCGTCG
>JAYSPI010000248.1:0-3521 GCA_043722215.1 Prosthecobacter sp. | reverse complement strand
TTCGTGGCAGGGCGGCAAGCGATGGCTGGTCAGAGAGCTTTTGCCGATGATCCCAGCCCACAAGATGTATGTGGAGCTGTTCTGCGGCGGCGGCGCATTGTTATGCGCCAAACCGAAAAGCTCGGCGGAAGTCATCAACGATAAAAACAGCGAACTGGTGAACCTATACCGGATCGTGAAATATCACCTCGACGCTCTGCTCTTGGAGCTCGACTGGTGCCTCAATTCGCGCGAGGAGTTCAATGCATTCAAGGAGCAGCGCGGCCTGACTGACATCCAGCGCGCGGCGCGGTGGTTCCTGCGGATGAAAAACGGATTCGGCGGAGCGCCCGATCACTTTGGGCGGGGCCGCCTGGGTGACGGCGCGGCGCACTCGTCCAAGAAGGGACGCATCGCCCTGCTGCGCGCGTTCAATGTGCGGATGGATTCCGTCGTGATTGAAAACCTCGACTGGCAACAATGCATCAGTCTCTACGACTCCAAGCAGGCCATCTTCTTTTGCGACCCGCCCTATACCACGGGCAAGGCGAACTACGGCGCGTGGACTATCGATGACTTGGCGCGCTTCCGCGAGGAGGGACTAGACCAGATGCGCGGCACCTGGATTCTCACCATCGACGACACGCCGGCCAATCGCGGCCTGTTCCGCGACTGTGACATCCGCGAGTTCAGCCGCGCCAACGGCATTTCCCACAAGCCCGGCGAAACCGCATCCATCTATCACGAACTCATCATCCGTCCCAACGACGGCCGCCATAAGTTCTAACACTGCGTTTCAGCATTTCCGAGTTTCTGCTTTCAGCTTTTATTCAATGGTTTCCTTCACCACATCCGCGCCACTGATGCACGCCGTCGCCCATATTTCCGGGCGCACGCCGCTGGGCAGCATCTTGAAGTCGCGGGAGTGGGAACTGGTGGCGGCCGAGCTGCGGATGCGCGCGTTCTTTTCCGCCCAGGTCGTAAACGAGCGGATCCTGGCCGAGGCTCAAAAGCGCATCATGCAGCGCATCAAGCTGGAGCGCTCGATCCTGGAGGATGGCACGCAGGGCGCGCTCATGGACCGCGGGCGGTTCATTGAGGAAATGCGCCAGGTGCTGAGCGAGGAGGGCTACAAGCGCGGCACCGCCAAACGCGGCAGCCTGCTGGACATGAAGAGCACGCGCCGCCTCGGCCTGATCTGGGACATGAACCTGGCGCAGGCCCAGGGCTTTGCGCGCTGGAAGTCCGACCAAACCGTCCACGGCCTGGAAAACGAGCCGTGCTATGAGCTGGTGCGCTTGGAGCAGCGCGTGGATCCGCGCGACTGGCCGCTGATCTGGGCGGAACACGGCGGAAAGTTCCATGGCACTCCGGGCGCGGATTACCCGCTGGCCCCAGGGCGGATGATCGCCCTCAAGACCGATCCGATCTGGACGTATATTTCCCGCTTCAAAACGCCATGGCCGCCATTCGACTGGGACAGCGGCATGGGCCTGACCGGCATCGACCGCGCCGAGTCGGAAACGCTGGGCGTCATCGGTCCCGATGATGTGTTGGTGCCGTTGAACAAGCCCTTCAACGACGGCTACACGATGAGCCTAACCGATGTGCCGGAGGCCGGGCGGGAACGCCTGCGCTCTCAGCTCGGCGATTCGATCCTCATTGACGGGGATGCCATTTCAATCCATGATACCACCACCCCACTAATTGATGCAGCCGCCAGCCAAATCACAGAACCCAGCATCAGCGAGCGCGCCCGCGCCATCGCCGACGAGGGAAGAAATCAGATCGCTCGGTTTCGATCCGGCGACGATGCTGCCTCTTGGCCACCCGGCTTTGCAAGCGGCGTCCATGACCCGGAACTCCTCTCCAGCACCAGTGCCGTCGCGGTTGGCCGCAAGCTCCTCTATCACGAAGAGTGGGCGGGTTACGCGGAATCATTCGCCCGGCTGATCCGCTCCTGGCTGCCGGATTCGGTGGAGGTGACCGTCCTGGACGGACACGTCAATGCCTGGCGGCCCGATCTGCTCGACCTCACCCCGGACGCGATCCAGGCGCTGGGCGTGGCGGGTGAGAATGGTGTCCTGCTCGGCTACGGCCAGAATCTCTTTGTCGAGCCATACGCCGTGGTGAGCATCCTGGATGCCGATGGCCTGGTCATCGGCGGGTTCCAGGCACCGGCCGCCACCGCCAAGGTTTACGCGGCGTCCCGCGCCAAGGATTTCACCGATGCCCTGGGCACGGCGGTGCGCGTTCTCATCAATGGCGAGGAGGTGGCATTGTGATCACGGTTCACATCACCTCCAATGCCTCGGAGGCCCGCGCCTTCCTGGTGGACGTCCAGGGCGGAATCGTTGACCGCACCGCGCTCAACGATGCGCTCGGCAGACGCCTCGCAAAGGAGCTGCAAACCCATTTTCTGGCACGCAATGAGGAACCTAACAAGATGGGTGCCGATTCACTGGGCTTCTGGAAGAAGGTGGCTGACGACACGATGCTCACCGAAGTGACCGAAACCGGGGCCACCGTATCCATTGCCAACGCTCCTTTCAGACCGCACCTGTTCGGTGCCGTGATCAAGCCCACCGGCGGCCGGGTTTTTCTAACGATCCCGCTGGTCCGCGAGGCCTACGGCATGCGCGTCCAGGAGTATGAGCGCAAATCCGGCAACACCCTGTTCCGCCTGGGACGCAGCCGCGTGCTGGTGGAGCGGGTGACCGATAGCGACCGCAGTGCCGGCGGAATGGTGACCATGCGCAAGCGCCGGTCCAACGTGGTTGGCGAGGGATACCAACAGATCCACATCCGCGAAAAGTCGATGATTCGCGCGGTGTTCGCGCTATGCCCGAGTGTGACCATCCCCAAGGACCCGCGCGCTTTGCCCGCCGAGGACGCGCTGCTAACCGCCCTGATTGAAACCGCCGACCAGTGGGCCAACCGCCAAAACAGAAAGGCCATCGCCTGACATGAGCAAACTCTACGACCTGCGCGCCGATCTGGCAGCTTCCATCATCGCTTCCGACATCGGATTCACGGCGGGCAACATCATCCTCAAGCGCCAGACGGATTTGTGGAACGACGTGGCCACCGCGCTGGCCGGACTCGGCAACGGCTTGGTGCTCCACATCGGCATTGCCGAAGGCGCATCCATCGAACCGGATAGTCTGGAAATGGAACTCACCATTCCGCTGACCATCCTGTGCCTGCCCCAGGTGGCACAGGATGCCACGCCAGAAGAGGACGTCTGGCAGGCGCTGGTCCAGCACGTCCACGGCCTGCGCCTGGCCGCCGTGGAACCCTACGCCTGGCGCTTCCGCTTCAAATCATTCTCCGATCTGGAAATCCAGGCCGACCAGGGCACCGGCTACCTCGGCCGCCAGACTGTGTTTAACAAACGACTCTCCCTCTGACAAAGCCCTGAATCCTAAGTAAATCTCCGCTAACCGAAACACCAAACCACTAGACCACCATGAGCCTAACATTAGTACGACGCGAACTTAAAAACGCCCGCCTTTATTTCGTCCCATCCGGAACCGTCCTCG
>JAYSPI010000247.1:0-3524 GCA_043722215.1 Prosthecobacter sp. | reverse complement strand
CCGCGGGTGTGTCGTTTGTCGGTCGTTGACGCACGGGGGGGGGCGAGTTGCTGACGGGGCGATCAAAATTCGGCGAACAAATCCATCTGTGGTGGGTTGGGTTTGGGCAGAACGTCTTGCACGGTATTTTTGGCTTTGGGGCCTTGAGATTTCGCCTCGGGCTTGACCGAGTGGAGTTCGAGGTGTGAGAGGATTGATTTCGCACGTTCGACGACCGGCTTGGGTAGGCCGGCGAGGCGTGCGACTTGAATGCCGTAGGATTTATCGGCGGCACCGGGGAGGATTTTGTGGAGGAAGATGATTTCCTCGTTCCATTCCCTAACCGCTACGTTGTAGTTGGCGACAGCCGTCCTGGTATTTGCTAGATCGGTTAGTTCGTGATAGTGGGTGGCGAACAATGTACGACAACCGATGGCATCATGCAAATGTTCGGCGACGGCCCAGGCGATTGATAGGCCATCGAAGGTGGCGGTGCCGCGGCCGATTTCATCCAGGATGACAAGTGAGCGGTCGGTGGCGTGGTTGAGGATCAGTGCGGTTTCGCTCATTTCGACCATGAAGGTGGATTGGCCGCGCGAGATGTCATCGGAGGCACCCACCCGGCAGAAGATTCGGTCGATGAGGCCGAGGGTGGCGGCTTCGGCTGGGACGTAGGCACCGATCTGGGCCATCA
The DNA here is from genome assembly GCA_043722215.1 of Prosthecobacter sp. Taxonomy (GTDB): domain Bacteria; phylum Verrucomicrobiota; class Verrucomicrobiia; order Verrucomicrobiales; family Akkermansiaceae; genus Luteolibacter. The sequence continues at coordinate 2,851 of JAYSPI010000247.1, read as the reverse complement.
CGGCGATCAGGGCGATTTGGCGGATGTAGGTAGATTTTCCGGCCATATTCGGGCCGGTGAGGATTTGGAGACGGGCCGATTGTGGGTCGAGTTCGGTATCGTTGGGGACGAATTTGCTATCAGTGAGCGTTTGTTCGAGTACTGGGTGGCGGCCGTTGGTGATGAAGAAACCGTTCGATTCATTCAGGACAGGTCGGCAGTGGCGGTGGAGTTGGGCTCCATCGGCGAGCGCGCAGAGGACGTCGATTTCGGCGACGGCGGTGGCGGTTTGCTGGAGGCGTGGGAGGTAGGTGACGACTTGGTCGCGGAGCTGCCCGAAGAGTTCCGCTTCGAGTTTTTTTGCGCGTTCCTCAGCGCCGAGGACTTTATTTTCCATCTCCTTGAGGGCCGGGGTGATATAGCGTTCGGCATTCGACATGGTTTGCTTGCGCGTGTAGTCGTCTGGAACTTTTGCTAGATGAGTGGTGGTGATTTCGATGAAGTATCCGAAGACGTTGTTGAATTTGATTTTCAACGAGTCGATGCCGGTTCGCTTGCGCTCGTCCTCTTGGAGGCGGGCGATCCAGTCCTTGCCGCCGCGTGCCGCTTGGCGTAATTCGTCGAGTTCAGGCGACCAAGCGTCGCGGATCATGCCGCCGTCGCGCAGGTGGGCGGGCGGTTCGTCGGCGAGGGAGGCGGCTAGCAGGGTGGTGAGATCGGTGAAGTTGTGGAGGCTGGCGAGGATGGGTGATTGGGGGGAGAGGTGGTGGGCTGGCGATCCATGCGTGGAGGTTTGCAGCGAGGAGAAATCCTGTTTGAGGGCGGGGATGTGGGCGAGTGAGGAGCTGAGGGATTGGAGGTCGCGGGCATTGCCAGACCCTTGGGAGAGCCGGGAGGTGGTGCGTTCGATGTCGCGGATGCCCTTGAGTGACTCGCGGCATTTTGCCAGCAGGAAGGGTTCGGTAAGGAGGGCGGCGATTAGGTCTTGGCGGGCGGTCAGTATCGTTAAATCGCGTAGCGGGTGGAGGATCCAATCGCGCAGGAGACGAGCGCCCATGGGGGTGGCGGTGCGATCGAGGACGGCTAACAACGTGTGCTGCTTGCCTGAGCGTGACTCGACGAGGTCGAGGTTGCGTTGTGAGGCGACGTCGATGAGCACGTGATCCGCGGACTCGCGGACGTGTGGTGGGCGCAGGTGGTCACATTGGCGTCGGAGTTGGTGGACGAGGTAGTGAAGGACGGCGCCGGCCGCGCCGCTGGCGGCAGGCAAGTGGCCGCAGCCAAAGCCATCGAGCGAGTGGACATTGAAATGGTCCTTGAGGAGTTGGGTGGCGTGTTCGGGAAGGAACGCATAGCCGTCGTAGATGAGGCTATGAGAAAGCGCTCCGAACTCGGCGCTCTGGTGGTCGGGCACCAGCAGCTCAGAGGGGGCGAGGCGGGCGAGTTCGTCCTCTAACTGGCCAAGCTCAGCGAACTCGGCGATGGTGAATTCCCCGGTGGTGTGGTCCACGCAGGCCAGTCCGATGGCTTTCACGCAACGGCACACCGCGGCGAGGTAGTTCGGCCGTTGGTCGTCGAGGAGCGTGAGGTCGTCGATGGACCCGGGCGAAAGAATCCGGGCAATTTCGCGGTCAACGAGCTTCCCGGGTTTGGCTTCGGACGTTTGTTCGGCGATGGCGACGCGTTTGCCGGCTTTGAGGAGGCGGGCCAGGTATCCTTGAGCGGCATGATAGGGCACGCCGCACATCGGGGTGCCGCCGCGTTTGGTGAGTGCCACGTTGAGGATCGGCGCGGCGGTTTTCGCGTCCTCGAAGAACATCTCGTAAAAATCCCCGAGGCGATAGAGCAGGATCACGTCCGCAGGCAGGGATTTTCGCATGGCCAGATACTGGGCCATCATCGGCGTGCTCGCAGGAACCGTCATGCCCGGAGACTGCCGGGGAATGCTCCAGGAATCAAGAAACCAAGGTGACTGGCGCGCATTTTTGGGGGGTGGATCCAAGGCGTCTTGACAGGACGGGCCTGGGACTGACTCCAGATGAATTGGCGGATGCAGTGGACCCGAACTATGACTTGATGGCGATGAGAGTTGCTGAAATCCCCCCGAATTATGGAAAATGACATCTTGGTGGACAGCAACGTCTTCATGGATCTCTTGAATCGTGGCCGTGACCCGGCGATCTGGCTGGTGGAATGGGCGGGTAAGAGCAATTTGGCGACGTGTGGGATGGTACGACTGGAGGTCTTGCGAGGGATCCAATCACTCAAGCACCTCACGAGGATTCGCGCCTTCATGGATGTGATGGTCAATGTGCCGAGTGACGAGCGCTTGTGGTCGGCTGCCACCGAACTGGCGTGGAAACTGGACCGCAAGGGACTGGTGATTCCTGGGCGGGACGTGGCAATCGCGGCCAGTGCGCTGCGGTTAGACGCGGTGGTCCTGACCTCGGACGCCCATTTCGCGCGGATCGAAGGCTTGCGGGTGATCACCCCACCGGCGGAGTGGTTTGGGGCTTGAGCCAGGGTGCTCTGGTGTCATCCGCGCGTGGAGTCGTTCAGCGCACGCTCATTCGGTAGAAACGCGAGACTCGCAAGGCCGCATCCTCCATCGGGATGAACACCAGTTGGAAATCGGTCGGTGTACGCATTCCATTAGCGAGGGTAAAAGTCGTAGTTGCCGGGGGCCCGAGCGTGCGCCGATGGCTGGCTGCCAGTCGATGAGGTTGCTGGATGACTCGATGACGGCGCGATGGTTGGGAGCTGCACGCTATTGTGGTGTAAGCGTCCTAAATTCGTCCCCCCGCCGCTGGCGCGTCGGCGGGACATTTTTTTAGGCGACAGCCTGCTGCGCGGCACGGAGGGCGGCGGCGAA
>JAYSPI010000246.1:0-5392 GCA_043722215.1 Prosthecobacter sp. | reverse complement strand
CATGGAATTGGCTACCACGGTCGTGGGATCCAGTAAGTTCGCGCGCAACAACGGCAATAATGGCAGTAAAATACTCGTCGGATAACACCCGGGCGACGCCACTAAGCGCGCCCCTCGGATCTCCTCCAAACGAATCTCTGGCAACCCGTAAACCGCCTCACCTAACAAATCTAACGCTGGGTGCCCGGCCCCATAGTAGTCCTCGTACACCGCCGAATCCCGCAATCGAAAATCCGCACTCAAGTCGATCACCCGCAACCCGCGCTCTAGCAATGCCCGTGCAATCCCCGCTGCAACGCCGTGCGGCAAGGCCAAAAAGGCCACCTGCGCACCCGTCGCCGCAAGCGCGTCCGGGTCCGGCGTCATGAACGCCAACCCTGCGCCCGCAGCCTTGCTAAACCGCGGAAACACCTCCTGCAGCGCGCGACCCGCCTCCTGCCGCGAGGTGACCGCCACCAAATCCACCCCAGGATGCCCGAGGAGCAAACGAAGCAATTCCATTCCCGAGTATCCGCTAGCTCCGACGATGGCCGTTTTGATCCGATTCATGCGCCCCTGCAATCTCATGATTTTCGGTGCTTGCCAATCCGCATTTCCCCTGTTTCTTTTCCCCACCGTTCACGGAACGGGCTGTAGCGCAGTCTGGTAGCGCACCTGCCTGGGGGGCAGGGGGTCGTGGGTTCGAATCCCGCCAGCCCGACCATCTCGATTTCCTTGTAGGTAAAAGGATTTTAGCGCCAGAATGCTCTGATGCGTTTTCGACTGTGGCCTAGACTGTCGCGGAGTCGAAGTCTCCACTTGAAACGCTGAAAACCCGTGATTGGAAGCGAATCGCGTGCGTGCCGGATTCAAGGATGACCATGAATTTATTGCGAGGAATGGCCAGTAAAACACGGCCTGCTCTCCGAAACAGCCCTGGGGCTCTCACAGCCAAGAAATCCGGGGTCTCCTCTCTGGCCTTGATCCCGGCTTGCGCTCCATCCGTGGATTTCGCAAGGTATTGAAAGAAAACTACTACCTGTAGGCCTCTCTGCATGAACGCGTTCACTTTCCGGGATCAAATCGTCCAGAGCGACGAGCGTTTTTCGCGGAGTTTTGTCAGGATCGCGGCGACCGACATCTTGAAAGTCATTGAGAGTGAGTATGAGCGGGGGCGCTACTGGCCTGAGCCGCCGATCCAGATCAACCCGAATGACCCGCAGGGCAGCAGCGTGCTGGAACTGTCTCAGGTGGGCGACTGTAGGCGGTGTCGGAACTCCGTCCGGTCAATCAGCACTACTTCACCTTAGCCCTTTAACGGAAAAAATTCGCCGCCCAACCCACCCCTGTCATGATCCCACGTCGCTTGTCCATCCACTCGTTCGCGCTTGCTGCCTTGGCCGTCGGTTGCGGGTTGCCAAATCTGCTGCGCGCGTCCAATGAGGTCGGTTTCATCGAACGGTTTGCCTTGGCTAGCGACCGTGTGCAGGTACTGGGAGAACTGGTGCCAGGCAGCGAAGATTACTATTATTTTCACTGCCTGCACTACCAGAGCAGCGGCAATCCAAGCAAGTTCAAGGAATTCATCGCTCAGTGGCGGATGCGCTTCCCGGAGGAGTCGCGCAGTCGGCGGCTCATAGAGAATCGCCAAGCGCTCATCGACTATGACGCAACACCCCAACAGACACTCGATTACCTCAAGCGCCAGCTCAACGTGACTCACCGGCATCAGCAAGAAGTGCGCAACTCGTCCCCAAATCTGCCGACCGCGCTCGACCCTACATCGCTGAATCGCGACGTGTTTGAGCGCGAGGCGCTCGCCCACGACGCCGCGCTCGTCGGCGTGTCGCAGGATGCCCTCGAAACGATGGTCCGCAACAAGGCGGCCCTCAACCCGCAACAACGGCGCTCACTGCTGGCCAAACTCGTGCGCCCTGATGTGCCGAACTTGACCGCTCTGATCATCGCCGACCTCAAGTCACCGGAATCCCATGGCTTCGGTGAGTTCGCTCTGCATCGAGCGCTTTTACCACCTCAGCTCGACGCCTTAGTCGAGGCCCTCCCGACCCTCGCCACCGACGACGCATTCGTCCAAACCCGCTTGCGCAAACTCGCCCCGTCACCCGACGTCGATGTCGCCTTCGATCCTGCCGAACGTGAGGCGTGGTTAGATCGGTTGTGGGCCTATGCCCGCACGCTGCCACCCGCATTCAACACTCTCAAGGCGCAACTTCTCTATCAACGGCTCGACCATGATCGCGGCAAGGGCGTGTATGACCCGTCTCGTTTCATCGAATATCTCAAACTGCCACGCCGATTGCCTTATGTGAACCCAAATTGGTTGGGAAAACATGCCCAGTTGAGCGAGTCGCTCTGTGATCTGAATGCCGATCTGAGCGCTGGATTGGCTGTCCATTGCCCAATCGGCAATGATGAGCCATTGGTCCGCGAGTATTTCCTCGCGCTATTTGAACAAGCGGCCGTGACTCATCCTGCGGCTCTCGGTGAATCCATGCTGGCACCGTACACCGCTTACGTGTTAGAATCATGGCTTAAGCCGCTGTTGGCGGAAGCGCTTATCGTCGGCGGTCATGGCGATGCTGAACGATGGGCGTCGCTGCTCAATCCGAGCGCCTTCCAAACACTCAAAGAACGGGTGGATATCGATTTCCCGGCGACTAATCCGCAGATCTTTCTACCCGGGGCGGCAGCTCAGATTGAGGTGGTCGTAAAGAACACTCCCACACTCATCGTCAAAATCTATGAACTCAACGCGCAAAATATTTTTCTCACGCAGCACCGCCAGCTCAATACCGACCTAAACCTCGACGGGTTAGTCGCTCATAGCGAACAGACGCATTCCTTCGAGGGCGGGCCATTCAAACGCTCCCGCAAGACAATTGCTTTCCCCGAACTCATGGGCCGACGCGGTGCCTGGATCGTCGAATTCATCGGACGCGGTCGCAGCAGTCGCGCGTTGCTGCGCGTCGGCCAGTGGCAGCTGATCCAACGCACCGGCCCGGCTGGTGATTTATTGTTAGTCGTAGACGAACACGGCGAGCCGGTGCCAGACGCAGTGGTCTGGCTCGACGGGCGCAAGTTCACTCGCGACGACAAGCTGGACCGCATCGTGGTTCCCTTCACCCAGCAGCCGGGCACGCGGCCCGTGGTGCTCTGCGATTCCGCGGGCAGCTTCGCCACCCTCAGTGAGTTTAATCATCACGCCGAGGACTACCAGCTTGACGCGCAGTTTCACATCGAGCGCGAGCAATTGTTAGCGCGCCGCCAAGCGACCCTGGCGGTGCGCGCCGTGGTGCGCGTCGGGGACGCGCGCCTCGACCCAGCGCTTATCATTGACCCGCGCCTCACGATCACCTCGACCACCGTGGATGGCATCGCGACCACCCGTGAGGTGAATAACCTCACGCTCAGGGCTGACAGCGTTCTCACCCACACGCTTAACGTGCCCGAGCGTCTCGCTCAACTCGATGTGACTCTAACTGGGAAGATCGAATCTATCAGTGGCGGTGGCGAACCCCGTGCCCTCAGCGCGTCTCACCGCTGGACTCTCAATGGTATCGACAAAACCGCCGCGACCTACGACGGCCACATGGCAAAGTTGGGTGATAGTTATGTGTATGAATTGTTAGGTAAGAACGGCGAAGCCGTAGCAAGCCAGCAGGTCGTGTTTAACTTCCACCATCGCGGGTTCACCCGTCCACAGACCGTCGCACTGAAATCCGACGCGCTGGGTCGCATCGCTCTGGGTGCACTGCCAGGCATCGCCAGCGTCCACGCGCAAGCACCCAACGGCCGCGAGGCGCGTTGGCCCCTTGATGAGGCCGTGCGTACGTGGCCGTCAGAAATCCATGCGGCGCTCGGCGAGGTCGTGCGGGTCCCGTGGTCGGGTGGTGTGCCTGCGAGTGGACGCCTCGGCCGGAATGCTGAGCTGGCGGAGATATCACTGCTAGAGATCAAGGCTGGCACATTCACCGGCGATCAATCGGCACGGCTCGCGATCAACGAGGGGTTTCTCGAAATCACCGGCCTCACCGCAGGCGACTACTCGCTACGCATGCGCGGGGATGAGCGAGATATTACCCTGCGCGTATCTGCTGGAAAAACGACCGCCGGGTGGTTGTTAGGAAAGCACCGCAACCTCGAAATCAAGAATAATGCTCCACTGCAAATCACCGGCGTCACGACCGATGATGCCTCTCTAACGATCAAGCTGGCCAATGCCAGTGTGTTCACGCGGGTTCACGTCGCGGCCTCGCGATTTTTGCCGGAGACCGGGCTCTTCAGCGGTCTGGGTGGGTTCACACGCGTTGGGGTGGCTGCGGGCGTACCCGCCAAAACCCCGAATCTGTACTCCGCCGGCCGCCAAATCGGCGATGAATACCGGTATATCCTCGAACGCCGCTACAGCAAGCATTACCCAGGTAACTCGCTCGCCCGCCCCAGTATCCTCCTGAACCCGTGGCAGATCCGCGACACCGGCATCGATGAACTCACCTTGGAAAACCGGCAATTTGCCCCTGCCACGTCCGGTGGCAAAGGCGGTGGAGTGAGCAGCGCCAAACCGGATTCACCCGCCACCCCGACCGCCGCCGGGTTCGACCACGCCGCTGGCGAATCCAACCTCGATTTTCTAGCTGCTAGCGCCCCGGTGATTTACAATCTATTACCCGACAAGAATGGCATCGTGCGCCTTGATCGCAGTGCGCTAGGTGACCGCCAGCAAGTTCAAATCTATGCCGAGGATTTGGAGAATGCGGTGTGTCAGACGATCGCGCTGTCCGAGGTGCCAACGCAATTTACCGACCAGCGGTTGGCCCACTCCCTAGATTTGGTGCAGTCGTTCAGCCAGCGCAAGGAAGTTACGGTGTTGGCGCCGGGCAAGACGCTTGAAATCGAAGATATTGTAGCTAGTGAAATGGTGACGTACGACACGCTGGCGGGCGTGCATGCGTTGTTCACCACCTTGACCGGCGATGCGACCATGAGTCAATTTGCTTGGGTCCTGCAATGGCCACATCTCACAGGCGACGAGCAGCGCGCCAAGTATTCCGAGTTTGCTTGCCATGAGTTGAACCTGTTTCTCGCACGCAAAGATCCCGCGTTCTTTAGCAAGGTGATCCAGCCGGCCCTTGCTAATAAAATCGACAAGTCATTCATGGATGAGTATTTGTTAGGAATTGACCTCGCCCGTTACCTACTTCCGACGGCTTACGCAAAGTTGAACGTCGGCGGTTTCAGTTTGTTAGCGAATATAAGTTAGATTGGCAGAGGCGGGGATTCATTTAGTCTGGTATTACAACAAACTGACTATGAGTAACAAATACCACCGCCTCTGCGCGGGAGATCGTGTCGTTATTGCCAACATGAGGCAAGCCGGAAAGAAGCAAATCGA
>JAYSPI010000245.1:0-4147 GCA_043722215.1 Prosthecobacter sp. | reverse complement strand
CCCTCCCCAACCAAATTGGGCGGTACGGATCGGACCCTCCTGGTTGCAAGCCATGAGGTAGGCCTCCATGATCGCCGAATATTCCTTCTGTTCGGTGATCGAGTCGCCACAGACCGCCACCACGTCACTGTGCTCAACGTGCTGCGCCGCTGGCATTGCCGCAGCTCCAGCTAGCCATGACATGACCGCAGACACCAGAAGCGCCCGCCGATTGAGACTTACATTTGTGTGTTTCATAGGATCTTCAAACTAGTATTTCGCATCAGCGCTCGTGATTCGGCGTAATGTGGGAGCATTCATAGCGGTCGTCACCGGGCGAGGGCAAGACCCGCCACGCCCGCAGGGCCACTTTCGCGAGGAAGCGTTCGTGGCGTGTGAATTGGGGCGGGGGTGGCCAGAAAAGCACGCGCGGTGAGGTTTGCAGGTTGCGTGCCAGCAGGCGATTCCGCATGTTCGCGCCTCGCGCATGGCATCAGACATCCAATCCCCACCGACCTCGTCCTCGACAATGCTCCACCAGGGAGCTGCCACCGTGGATGACGTGACCCGCGCGCTGCCCCATGCGTTAGGCCCAGAAAAAAGCCTGTTGTCCTCGATGTTGCAGGATCCACAGGAATATATCGGCGTGGCCATCGAGGAAAAACTCACCGCCGAGCATTTCTACCTGCCGTCACATACCACCTTATTCGGGTTTCTCATCGAATTGTTCGAAGGCGGACAGGAGATCGAATTGGTCTCGCTGGTTCAGCGCTTGCTCGACCGCGGCCTGCTGGATCGGGTGGGTGGCCCCTCCTCGCTCACCGACCTCTACACGTACGCACCGAGTCCGGGGCATTTCCGCCATCACCTGCAACACGTGAAGGACAAGTTTGTCCTGCGCTCGATCATCCATCACTCCAACGAAGCAATCGCCCAGGCGTACGACGCGCCAGACGAGGTGGCCGCCTTGTTGGATACGGTGGAGGCGAAGATCCTAGCGATCCGAGAAGGTTCGGAAACCAATAAAACCATCACCATTAAGCAATCCGTTGAGGAGGTGATTGAGCAGTTTCAAGCCCTCCTCGCCGGCGAACAGGGCGCCCAGGGGATCAGCACCGGCTTCGAGGAACTCGACCGGATGAGCAGCGGACTCAAGCCCGGGGAAATGTTCGTCATCGCCGCCCGCCCGTCGATGGGCAAGACCTCATTCATGATGAATATGGTCGAGCACATCTGCATGGACCAGGGTAAGGCGAGCATGGTTTTTTCCTGCGAAATGAGCGCCTTCCAGCTCGTCCAGCGACTCGTGTTCTCGCGCTCGCAGTTTGCCATCAGCCAGCTATCGCGCGGCTACACCCCCAGCAAGGGTGACCTCCAACGAATCCAACGCTCGGCCCTGGAGACCTCCGCTGCCCGCTTGTTCATCGACGACACTCCCGGGATCTCAATCAACGAACTGCGGGCCAAAGCACGCCGCAAAAAACGCGACGAGGACATCCAGTTCGTCGCCATCGACTACCTCCAGTTGATGAAATCGCGCACCAAACAGGCGGAAAACTCGCGCGAGCGAGAAATCGCCGAGATTTCCGCCGGCATCAAGGGCTTAGCCAAGGAGTTGGGCATCCCAATCGTCATCCTCGCCCAGCTAAACCGCGGCCCAGAAGGCCGAACCGGTAAAAGCCTCGGCGTCCCCCGCATGTCCGACCTGCGCGAATCAGGCGCCATCGAACAGGACGCCGACATGGTCGGACTGCTCTACCGAACCGCCTACTACGCCGATAGCGCCGAGGAAAAAGAACAAGAAGCCGGCAAGGCCGAACTGGTCCTCGCCAAAAACCGCAACGGTGCCACCGGCAATATCCCGCTCACCTTCGTCGCCGAGCTCATGCGCTTCGAATCCGGCCCGCCCGCCCAGGAAATCCAGGGGTGACCCGCCCCGCCGGACGCTCACTCAGTGGCTGCCTCCGCCGCAGGTAGCACCCATGGCACCCATTGATGGACCCCGGTGGTGCGAATTGCGCGATGGCGAGTCATCCAATACCCGCCGCCCTCACGGGGCCAATGGCTTGCCGATGTGCTTAAAGAGCCGGAACAGGTCGTTGTCCGTGGTCAGGATCACCGTGCTGGTTTTATCGAGTGCCTTCTGATAGGTCTCCAGGGTTTTAGTAAACTGATAGAAATCGGCAGCCGTCGGACTCGAACTGTAGGCATTGGCGTAAATCTCAGTCGCCGCAGCATCCGCCTTGCCTTTGATCTCCTGCTCGGTCCGGTAAGCACCCGACTCGATCGACAATAAATCGCGCTCTCTGCGGCCGATGATCTTGGCGGCCTCACCCGCACCTTCTGATCGAAATCGCTCGGCGATCTGCAGACGCTCCGATGACATCCGCGCATAGATTTTTTCGATCACGCCAGCCTTGTAATTGATGCGTTTGAAGCGCACGTCAATCAATTCGATCCCCCAGATGGCCACTTTGGGTTGGGCGGCTTTGAGGATTTGCTCGTTGAGCACACTGCGCCCGTACAGAATCGGTGGGAGCGTGCCCAGGTTGGTATTAGCGGCCACCAGTGCCTCGTCACGATCCGGAATGCGCCCCTTGTCGCTGCGAATCACTTCGATCAGGTCGTGAGCGGCGATCACGTTGCGGGTTTCGCTTCCGATGATATCATCTAACCGCGAAAGCGCACTGCGTTCGTCGTGGAGTTTTACGAAGTAGGCTTGGGGATCGGAGATGCGCCAGCGGGCGAAGTTATCCACCGTGATGTAGAGCTTATCGCGGGTTGGCATTTCAATCGCCGGGCCGTTCCATGCGAGGATGCGTTTCTCGATCCGATTGACCTGCTGGATAAAGGGTTTTTTCCAATGCAAGCCAGCTTGGTTGTTGGCCGGGTCGGCATTGAGAATGCGGACGGGTTTCCCAAACTCGGTGATGAACACCTGCTCCCTTGGGTCCACAGTGAATAGACTGCTGAACAGACAGATGAGCAAAAGCCCTAGCGAAATAACGAAAATGAAAGGTTTCATGGATAGAGTAGTTAGAGAATGCGACCGCCATTACTTATTGAGGTTCAGGAGCGGGAGCAACTGCTTCGCGTCCTCATCGAGGATGATTTTCTGACCGAGCTTGGGCAATACCTCGCCCATGGTTTCGAGATAGAGCCGTTGCTTCGTGATGGCCGGGGCCTTGTCGTATTGCGCCAGGAGTTGCTTGAAACGCGTGACATCCCCCTCGGCTTGATTGAGGCGTTGCACGGCGAAGCCTTCTGCGGCCGAGATTCTCTGCGCGGCCAACCCCTTGGCCTTCGGGATGACGTGGTTGTATTCACCGTTGGCCTCGTTGATCATCTGCTCGCGTTCTTGTTGCGAGCGATTGACCTCATCGAACGACCGTTGCACCGGGCCGGGTGGATGGACATTCTTGAGTTGGATTTGTTCGACGGTGAGTCCCATGTTGAGTGGCTCGAGGATGGCTTTCAGACGTGCCAGCGACTCCATTTCGATCTTGTTGCGGCCGATGGTGAGGACCTCGTCGACGGTGCGATCACCGATCACCTCGCACATCACGCTTTCGGTGAGATCGCGCAGGGTTGATCCGGGATACCGGAGGCCGAACAAATAATCGCGTGGCTCCGAAATATTATATTGAACGATCCACTCGACGTTCGCGGCATTCAGATCGCCCGTGACCATATCGCGTTCCTTTTCGGGTTCCTCCCCTACTTGGTCGGGGTTGGTCGATCCGTGCGTGCCAAACCCGAACTCCAGCTTGAATTGCCGCCCCACGGGCACGATGGTCGCCGTGTCGATGCCTAACGGAAGTTTGAAATGCAGGCCTGGTCCAGCAGTGGTTTCGTAGGCACCAAACCTCTGAACCACCGCCACCGCCTCGGGATTGACCGTATAAAATGACGACATCACGCCCGCCAGTGCCAAAAACCCGAGCGCCGCGACCAGGATCAGCCGCGGAGAAAGATGCATCTGCTGGCGGACGAAGGGAATCGTTGGAGACAAGGGAGGCGGATTCATGGTAGCGGCAGGAGGTTCGATTGCTGGTGTGCCAAGCAACGCTGGCAGCATGGTAACGAAACTCCTGCGGATTGAAACGCGTAATTTTCTACTCGCTCAGGACCGCTGCGGCAGATGACATCGCATCGGCTGGCAATCCCG
>JAYSPI010000244.1:0-2224 GCA_043722215.1 Prosthecobacter sp. | reverse complement strand
GCAAGGTTTGCGCTCGACAGTCCGGGCGCAACGACCAAGCTTTCTGGAACAAATTTTTGCTATGCGGATTGCTCTTTTCGGTGACATTCATGCCAATTTAGAAGCCCTAGAGGCGGTGCTCGAGGACGCCGCCAGCCAAGGCGTCACTGACTACGTCTGCATGGGCGACATCGTCGGCTACAATGCCGACCCTGCCGCTTGCTTGGAACGCATCCGCGCGATGGATTGCCCAACCATCAAGGGCAACCACGATGAGGACGCCTCCGGCGACCACTCACTCGACAACATGAACCCCGTGGCCGCATCCGCGCTCGAATGGACGCGCCAACAACTCACCGCCGAACAACGCCAATGGCTCAGCCGCCTGCGCATGGTCCGCCAAGTCGCGGACTTCACCGTCGTCCATAGCACCCTCGACCAGCCAGCCAACTGGAATTACGTGACCAACCGTTTCGACGCTATGGCCAATTTTTCCTATCAGTTCACCCAGATTTGCTTCCACGGCCACACCCACGTCCCGCGCGTTTACGTCAAGGGCGCCCGAGTCTGCGAAGTGCCCGCCGAGTCCGTCGCCATCGAAGACGGCGCTAAATACTTTATCAACGTCGGCTCCGTCGGCCAACCGCGCGACGGCGACTGGCGCGCTTGTTATGCCATCTACGATATCGACCACCAACTCATCGTCTTCCGCCGCATCGAATACGACATCGACAAAACCCAGGCGAAAATCCTTGCCGCCGAGCTCCCTCCGATGCTCGCCGAGCGCATCGCTGAAGGCAGGTAGCCCAGCGCACCACCTCGCAACCAGGATTTTGATAGCCACACCCCGCTTTCTTGTTGCAATCGGTTCTCAACAGTCGATGCTGCTGGCGAGATGGCACACGCACTTACAGCCGAGGTTGGGACCAACCGTGACATGACCTTGAATGAGGTCGGCATCGGCTGTGACGTCAAAATTCGGGTATTGAGCGGACCTGGCTGTGACCGGCTGCGGGACCTCGGGTTGTGCGAGCAGCTCCAGGTGCGCAAGATCTCCGGCGGACGCAATCTGATCTGCTCAGTATGTGGGACACGCCTCGCGATCAGCCGCGAACTCGCGGAGCAGGTCGTAGTCGCGCCACTGGATTGAGTCGCACCCCGGATCATGCAAGCATCCACCCAGCCCCCCTCGACCGTCGCGCTCATCGGCAACCCCAACGCCGGTAAAACGACCCTCTTCAACGCGCTCACCGGCTCCAACCAAAAGGTGGGCAATTATTCCGGCGTCACCGTGGAACTCACCGCCGGTGAAACCTTCACCCCGCACGGCAAAAAACTGCGCGTGCTCGACCTACCCGGCTGCTATTCTCTGCGCGCTCCCACGCCCGACGAACAGGTCGCTGTGCACGCACTCCATGGCCGCCTCCCCGGCTACGCTAAACCAGACCTGGTAGTTTGTGTGTTAGACGCATCCAACCTGGAGCGCCACCTCCAACTCGCCCTGCAGGTTATCGAACTACAAATCCCCACCGTGATCGCCCTGAACATGGTGGACATGGCCGAAAAATCTGGACTGCGACTCGACCCCGCCAAGCTGGCCGATGCACTTGGGGTGCCAGTGGTGCCGATGCAGGCCAGCACCGGCAAGGGCCTCATCGAGTTGAAACAAACCCTGCGGTTCCCTTTCCCCGCCGCACCCGCTGCCAAATGGACCACCACTGGCGCTGGCGACCCGGAATCCACCCGCCGCGCCTTCATCGGACAACTGTGTGAGCTAGCAGCTCGGCGTCCGACAGCCCACCAGCGGACACGCTCGGACCAACTCGATGGCTGGCTACTGCACCCGCTGTTTGGAGTTTTGGTTTTCCTAGCGATCATGTTCACGGTATTCTGGGGGATTTTCTCACTCGCAAAAATCCCGATGGGCTGGATCGAATCCGTCCAGAGCGCAGTAGCCAGCTGGGCCTCCACGCAGTTAGCGCCGGGCGACCTGCGCTCGTTATTAGTCGATGGGGTACTCGGCGGAGTTGGCGGGGTACTCGTGTTTCTACCGCAAATCGTGTTGTTATTTCTCTTCATCGGTCTGCTAGAAAGTTCGGGCTACATGGCCCGCGCCGCCTACCTGATGGACGGGGTAATGGCGCGCGCCGGTCTCAGCGGCAAGGCGTTTCTACCGCTGTTCAGCTCGTATGCCTGTGCTATCCCCGGGGTGATGGCCACCCGCACGATCGGCTCCGCCAAGGAA
>JAYSPI010000243.1:0-4298 GCA_043722215.1 Prosthecobacter sp. | reverse complement strand
GCGCAGGAGGGCCAAAAGTCCCAAACCACCGAGCAGCGCAGCAGAAGGCTCAGGCACAGCGACGGTGCCGTTGATGGAAAGGTTGTCGATCGCGGTGTGGTTGCCGAATTCATCAAGACCCAGGAAATCGCCGCCTCTAATACTGAGCGTGTAGGTGCCTGGGGCGCTCAATGGCATCGCGGAAGAGAAGGTGGCAGTGACTAAAGGTGATCCTGCAATCAATCCAGAGATTAAATCAGTGATGTTGACTGTGGCAATGGTTGCCGCCGATGGATCGATCAGCGAGACCGCGAAATCTAACATTTTGTTGGGATTCTGTGCCTCACCGCCGCTGAGTGACCATGCGTTAAATGTCACATCGGTAAGGGTAACTGTGCTACCTGAGGATACAGTAAGGCTGACATTGGTGGTCCAAGAGGTGTTATTGTTTGCGGTATTGAGGGCCGGGGCAAACATGTTTTGCGTTAAAGCGTTCCCGTTAAACAATCCCACGCTAAAAGTATTGCCTGCCACCATGTTCCCCGGATTGGTGACACCATTGGTCGTCCAAGCGAGACTGGCACCTGTAGCGGTGTCATTTGTATTGATAGTGGTTGCCAATGTGCGCCCGTCAAAATTGGTAGCGGCGATGATTGCAGCATTGGCGGAAATTGCGCCAAGTGAAAATGCGGCGATGGCTGCGACGGCTTTTGAGATCTTCATAGGATAATTGGTTGGAAGGGAAGATGGATTAAATGCGACTGAAGGACGACAAAGGGAAATTTGATTGCCAGAAATCGCTTGGAATTTTTGACCTGCAAAGCACTTGCTGGATGGACTATGCGTTGAAAGGCGTTTCATCAAGATATTTTTCTAGGGATTTTTAGAGACCAAACCGCCCATGTCATGTGCTTTTCAAATCACGGTCACACTCGTTCTGGCGGGCGTAGTGCGAGGGTAGGAAATGCTCAGACCGGAGTTGGCACAGACGCCTTTGAGGTCGTCGATGCTAGGGATCCGGAGAGATTAAGGGGCGGAACCGGCGAATCGCAGGGTGCGGGTGTGTGGATCCGTTCTAGCGGCACGTGCGTTGGGAAGAACGCATGGGGTTTTACGGCAGAGCGATCACCATGGGGCGAGGCCAAGCATTTCTGGGAGAGCCTCGCGAGGGCGTGCGGTGAGGATCTCGGGATCAGCGTCGGTGATCAAGACGGTATGCTCGAAGTGGGCGGAGGGTTTGCGATCTTCGGTGATGACGGTCCATCCGTCATCGAGAATGCGAACCGACGCGACGCCGGCATTGACCATGGGCTCGATCGCTAACGTCATCCCGGGCAGGAGCGTGGGAGATTTCCCCTGAGGTTCTTCGTGGAGGCGACGGCCGACGCCATGGCCAACGAATTCGCGCACCACGGTGAAGCCGAGAGGGGCGAGGAAGGCTTCCACAGCGCCACAAAGGTCGGCCAGTTTGAGGCCGGCGCGCGCGTGCATGATGGCCGCGAACAGCGATTGTTCAGTAGCAGCTAACAACCGTTTAGTCGCTAGAGGGATATCCCCGGCAGCCACGGTGGTTGCGTTGTCACCGATGAAACCGCTTTTGCTAATGCCGACATCGATTTTGACAATATCGCCAGGCAGGATGCGACGGGGACCACCGATGCCGTGGACCACCTCCTCGTTGATCGAAATGCAGGTATAACCGGAGAACCCGCGATCACCGAGAAACGCACTTTTGCAATCGTGTTGGCGCATCAACTCGGCTGCTAACAAGTCGATCTCGCGAGTCGTGCGCCCGCGGTTTACACCAGAGGTGCGGCACTTTTAAACCGCCATGCCACCCGGCATTTGCCGCCGCACTTTTCAACCGGCATTTACATCTTCAGCCCCAATGGGGCGAACGATGACAGCCTAGGGCAGCGCCCTAGGACTCACGCGAAAAATAATTTCTAGCCCTGAAGGGGCGGCACAAGGGCGGCCACAAGCTTTGGGTCGCCCCTTCAGGGCTTGTGAATTTGGGTGGGCGGGTTCCCAGGGCGTTGCCCTGGGCTGTCATCGTTCACCCCGTTGGGGTTTTGGAACATTCACCCCACCCGCACCTGCCCGTTCATGAGCATCGGGAGCAGCCAGTCGCGGAGGGCGGTGAGTTCTTGGATTTGTTGGTGATCAAGCGATATCAAAACAGCTCCGGCTGGTTCTGAAAAGGTGGGTAGAAGGCCCCGATGACCACAAAGGGATTCTTGCCGCGCCCATGCCATTCGCGGGTGGTGCCGAGGAAGAGGTGGAGGTCTTTTTCGAGAAAGTTGTCGAAATACTTCTGGCGGACTTTCGCGGCGGCTTCTTCCGGTGTTGAGCCATCTCGGATGCAGTTCCAGTAAAGAGCCCCGATTTCCCAATCCTCGATCATCATGGTGCTTTCACGTCCCAAGGCATCTTCGAGACGGTATGAGAATTTCCACGGTAGCTTTTTCACAAAGCGGGTGACTGAACGGGGCTGCCATTCCGGGAAAAGGTCGCCTTGGAGTGATGCGTGTTGGAGCGTGGCGATTTTATTCTGATCCCAGTCCGGCGATTGGCGTTCTGCTTTGAAATCGAGAATCCTTGCGGGTTTGAAAGTGGCGATGGATAGGTGGTTGTGATCGTTGGCGAGGGCGATGAGTTTGGTCAGATCGGAATACACTATACCGCGTGCGAGAATCCAGTTGCGGCGTTCGCGCCAGCCATCGGCGGTGGAAAGTTTGGTTTCGGTAAGAGCGAGTGATTCGAAATTCACTTTGTGGCTTTCGGGGCGCGGATCCTTCGGATTTCTAATAACCTGCGCCTCGATGATCCGGAATTTTTCGAACTTCTGGTATTCCTCAAGACTCCGAAACGGGACCGGATAGATGCGAATCCAACTTCCGTTTTCTCGCAGGCCTGCGGTGCAGACGAGTTCACCGTATTTGGCCGAGAGCGTCGGATAGGTTTTGACGGTGATGAGGATCCGCTCAAGGGCCATGGCTTAGATGTGATGTGGCGCTGGGCAGTCTTTGAGGAGCCGTTTCATTTCATCCGCCACGCAATGACGGTGGCAGCATTGGTGTTCTTTTTCGAAGCAGGTGAGGGCAATCCGGCCATATTCACCGAGGAGCGTGCCGAGTTCCTGAACGGCTGGGCGTGCCTGGGGGAGGTCTTCCTTGCAGTAAATCGCGAACAAGGCCTTGTAGTCTGCCATGGTGTTGAGTTCTTGGCGGCGATGGCTGGGAATGCCGAGTTCGGGAAGATGGCGGTATTCGATGCCCACTTTGGAGCAGTAGCTTGCCAATTGTCCCTTGGAGAATCCGGTTTTGCGGCTGAGTGGATTACGCCGCACGTCACACAGCAGTTTGACGCCGTGTCGGATGAGGCGATCCAGATAGCCGTCCACGCTATCGCCCTCGTAGCCGATGGTGAAAAGGGCTTTTCCGGTGGTGGCGGGGTGGGCGTCTTGAATGGCTTTTTGATCAATTTTATCCGGGAAGATACGGTCTAAAATCTCGCTTCGGGTCGCGTAATAGGGGTAGAGGCGATAAATCCGGCGGACAAGCTCGCTGCCCCGTTCTGGAACGATGCGGGTGAGAAAGTGAACCAGTGCGGCTTTCCGCTTGGGATCGAGGTATGGACCCGCCTTGGGAGATAATTTCCAGAGGCTTTCGTCAGATTCTAAAATCATTCCTTTGTGCTGCAAGGTGACCCGGTCAGCATAGCTTTGGAACGAGAAACAACCGAAACGATAAGGAACGAATTGGAAGCTGGGCTCCGTTTCGCATTGGCGGACATAGAAAAAGAGCAACTTTTGGAGGTCCGTGGCCGCTAACTCGCCTCCCGCCGCATGGACGAGATCGAGCAAAAGCTTTTGGCGTTTATAAAGCATCATGATTGAGTGTTCAAATGAGTATTTCTGAAAGAGCGGTGAGTCAACCCCGGATTCGTGAATTGAAGAGTCACCCCACTCGCACCTGGCCGTTCATGAGCATGGGCAGAAGCCAGTCGCGGAGGGTGGTGAGTTCTTGGTTTTGGAATGCGAGTGACTGCTCACCCCGGACAAGACTGAAGCAGGCGGGGATTGGCCGTAAGGATGGTCAAGCCTCCGGTCGTCATGTCACCATCATCGGTGAGCAAAATCAGCGAATGCTTTTTGGAAATCTCAGTGATCAGTTGATCGTTAAAATCCTCACCACCTTTCTCAAAATCGGCGAGTAATTGTTGAAGAGGTCCCCCTGGCGGAGCCAGGGGCAAACAGATTTTAGCTATGGGTCGTGGGAGGCCGGGGAGCGTGGTTGTTTGTGTTGTTAGTGGCGTCT
>JAYSPI010000242.1:0-4914 GCA_043722215.1 Prosthecobacter sp. | reverse complement strand
GGTGATCACGCCGGGTTCGACGATGGCGACGCCGTCGTCCGGGTGGACGCCTAAGATCCGGTTCATGCGCATCAGCGAGAGAGCGATCCCGCCATGGATCGGCACGCAGCCACCGACATAACCGACCCCCGCGCCACGCGCTGTCACCGGAATGCCGTGTGCATCGGCAAAGGCTAACACCGCCGCCACATCTGCCGTGGACTCCGCAAACACCACCACCTCCGGCGGATGGCTGGCAGACCACTTATCGCCTGCGTGGGCGGCGAGTGCTTCAGGCGCTGCGCTAACTTGGTTCTCACCTAGCAGAGAACGCAAGGCGGCCAGCCAGGGAGTTGAGTTGGAGTTCATGGAGGAAATAATCCGAGCGGGATGCGCCAAGCATCAGCAGGCGGCGATGATTCGCCAATCCCGAATCGAGCCGGGCCCGACGGTGGTCCGGCAGGGGCTCCCGTTAGGGTCAAAGGCGGGACATGAAAACGCGGTTCTCTCTAACGGCGTTAGGCGTAGATCTTTTTGTAATACTCGTCCGCCATGCGATCGGCATCGAAGAATGGCACCAAGTCATTCATCGAGTTGAGGACGATGCGGCTCCATTCTTCGGGGCGCTCGTAGTAGGTAGGCAGTACGCGCTCGTTGAGTGTTTGATAGAACCCGAGTAGGTCGTGGCGGTCGCGATCGTCGGGGGCGAGGGCCGGGTCCGAGGACGGGATGATGAACGAGTTTTCGCCATCGTTGGCGAATTCGCAAACCCAACCGTCATAGGTGGAAAGGTTGATCGACGAGTTCATGGCCGCGGTCATGCCGGAGGTGCCGGATGCTTCGCGGGTGACGACTGGGTTATTGAGCCAGATATCGGAGCCATTTTTGAGAAAGCGTGACAATTCGAGTTCGTAGCCGACGAGGACGGTGGCGTTCGGGTGATGGCGGGTGAGGCGGATCAAGTTATTGAACATATCGAGTGCTCCGAAATCGAAGGGGTAGGGTTTTCCGGCCCAGATGACTTGGACTGGGTATTTGCTGTTGTTGAGCATCTCGCGGAACCTGTCCATATCGCGGGTAATCAGGTCCGGGCGCTTGTAACCGGCGAAGCGACGGGCCCACACGAGGGTCAGCACGTCCGGCTTGAACAACTTGCCGGTTTGGTCGGCGACCACGCGGAATAAGCGTTCCTTGAGTTCCCGTTTGCGTTGGCGCAGGGCATCGGCATCGCCCGCGATCCGGGCGTGCTCGAGCCCGTGATCCGCCCAGTATTTTTTGTTTTGAGCGTTGGTGATGTGGGTGATCTCGCAGATATTTGGATAGTTTTTCCACATCTGGCGCGAGACCTCGCCATGCAGTTTTGAAACGCCATTGGCGATGCGGGCCAGGCGTAGCGCGGCGAGCGTGTGGTTGAATTCATCCCCCTCGATGCCGGTGATTTCGCGTACTTTCTGCTCCGGGACGTTGCCGAAAAACGTAAAATCGCGCAGGAGGTTAAAGTCGTGGCGTTCGTTGCCGGCTTCTTCCGGGGTGTGGGTGGTGAAGACGAGGCGTTGTTTGACGGCGGCGAGGGACTGGTGTTTTTCGTAGAGGTGGAAGGCGGCGGAGAGGCCGTGGGCTTCATTGAGGTGCCAGACGGCAGGATCGACGCCCAGTTCGTCGAGCAGGCGGGCGCCGCCGACGCCGAGGATGATGTACTGAGCGATGCGGCGGAGGTGGTCTTGATCGTATAAGCGATGGGTGATGGCGCGCGACAGCATGTCGTTTTCCTCGACGTCGGTGCTGAGGAAGAACATGGGCACGGTGTTGAAGACGTCGCCCGGCAGGAACATCGCCTTCACCCACACCGGGTGGCCGTGAACCGGCACCGTGAAGCGAATCCCGGTGTCTTGCAGAAACCCGTATTCCTTCCTGCGAAACTGGATCGCCAGTTCACGGTCTTCACCGCGGGCCTGGGTGTAGTAGCCATATGTCCAGAGGATCCCGATTCCGCAGAGGTTTTGGCGCAGGTCGGCCGCCGAGCGCATGTGCGATCCCGCGAGAAACCCGAGCCCACCTGAGTAGGTTTTGAAGCTCTGGTCGATGGCGAACTCGCATGAGAAATAGACGGCGCTTTTCGCGTATGCGGGGTCGATTTCGTAGTGGTGCTGGAAGGGCTTGGGAAGAAATGAGGAGGCCATGGTGGACGGTGATAGGGAAGGTCAGGGAAGGTGAAGTCGCTTGAAATCGGGTGGGTGAGTCGCGTGGCCCGATCAGAGACAGTGGCTGGGAGCGAGCAAATGGGTTGATTTCAATGCCATAAGTGATGCGGATAATCGGCGTGATGGTGGCTGACGCCAGTGAAATGTCCAGTCTCGCGCGGCAGAATGGTGGCATTTTCATTTCAATCTTTCACAATGCTGTCTGGGGCGGGCGCTCGGGAGTCACAGGCGTCGCCAAGCATTGCCGTCTTGCTGGAGCAGGTCGTCTGCCTCCTTGGGGCCCCAGGTGCCTGCGATAAACTCGGCCATCGGCAGCGGGGTCGGCGATTGGTGCCACGCGGATTCGATGGAGTCGATGAAGCGCCACGCTTCCTCGACCTCGTCGCGCCGGGCGAACAGGGTGGCGTCGCCTGCAATCGCGTCTAGCAACAAGCGCTCGTAGGCCTCGGGGCTGGATTTACCGAAGCTGGAGGCGTAGTGGAAATCCAGTTTAACCGGTTCAAGGCGCAGGCTGTTGCCGGGGATCTTCGACACCATGCGCAGTGAAATCCCCTCGTCGGGCTGGATTCGCATCACCAGCACGTTGCCGCCGGGAACGCCGCCGCACGACGCGTTGAAAAGCACGCACGGGGTGTCCTTGAAATGGATGGAAATCTCGGTGGATTTGCGCGGCAGGCGCTTGCCCATGCGGATGTAAAATGGCACGCCACTCCAGCGCCAGGTATCGACGAGTAAGCGCACGGCCACGTATGCCTCGGTGGTGGATTGCGGGTGGATGCGTTCTTCCTCGCGGTAGCCGGGGACGGGTACGCCATCGACATGGCCGGCGGTGTATTGAGCACGCACCACGTTGGCGGCGACTTTGGTCGGGGTGTCCCAGCGGCGCAGTGAGCGCAGCACCTTGACTTTTTCGTCGCGCACTCCATCGGCGGTGAGGTCGGTTGGCGGTTCCATGGCGACCAGGCTCAGGAGTTGCAGGAGGTGGTTTTGGACCATATCGCGGAGGGCCCCCGCGCCGTCGTAGTAGGCCCCACGGCCGCCCTCCATGCCGAGGTTTTCGGCGCAGGTGATTTGGATGTGGCTGATATGTTGGCGGTTCCAGAGAGGTTCGAAAATGGCATTGGCGAAGCGCAGTACCATCAGGTTCTGGGCGGTTTCCTTGCCTAGGTAATGGTCGATTCGATAGGTATCGCGTTCGTGGAAGGTGGCATTGACGACCTGGTTGAGGTGGCGGGCCGTGGTGAGGTCGGTGCCGAAGGGTTTTTCCACGACCACCCGCGCCCAACACCCGGCACCGGCACGGTTGAGGCCAGCATGTTGCAGTTCAGTCAAGATGGCCTCAAAGTTTTCCGGCCCCGCAGCGAGGTAAAACAAGCGATTGCCCGGGCCGCCACGCGCGGTGTCGATGGCGTCGAGTTTGGCCGTGAGAGACCGGTAGCCTGCGGCGTCGGCGAATTCGCTGCAATGGTAGTGGACGGTCTCGATGAAGGGGTTCCAGACCCGCTCGTCGTGGCCGGTGCGCGACACCATGCGGTTGGCGGCGGCCAAGCCTGCGCGGAACTCCGCATCGGATTTTTCTCGGCGTGCACAGCCGATGATTTGCACGCCGGTGGGGAGTTCTCCATCGACGGCGAGGTTATAGAGCGCCGGGATGAGCTTGCGGTGGGTCAGATCGCCGGTGGCACCGAAGATCACAAGGGTGCACGGCTCAGCCAACGAGCGGGTCAGGAGGTCTTCGCGGAACGGGTTCATGAGCTGGAATCAACGATCGCGAACTGTGGCGCGATGCGCCTGGATAGCAAATGAAAGTTCGCGGCTCTCACCCCAGGGTCTAGGGCGATTGGCTCAATCCGCCTCGATTCAAGGAACAGCAATGATTTTTGAGTTTTGGCTAAAAAGAGCGGCTGATTTTTTCATGTGACCCGGGCCATGAGTCCACGGCACCTTTGCTCGACGCTGGATGACGTCACCCAAGGTCTTGAAGTTAGGAGGACCACGACAGAACTTGAAATTTCAGAACTGCGTGAAGCCCTCAAGACGCAGCACGACCTCGGCGCCGCAACCCAACCTGGCCAGCCATTGCATGGGTTAGGCCATGCGCCGACTGCCTGAGCAGTGGGAAGCACGACACGGTTGCCGCCCCCTGTTGGCCGAAAGTTTCAGCGATCCGCAAACCCATCAAGGCACCATCTACAAAGCCAGCAACTGAACGCCCCTGGGATTTACCCAAGGCTTCAAGCGTCACCGCGCCGACTTCTATCAGGACGACAAACATCGGAAAACTCTGGATCAAAACCCTCCATCCCAAGGCTCAACAGCTTCTAGCTAGCCCCGGCGTGCTTCCCGAAGTCCACGCAAAGGCGGTGAGGCAAGCCACCGCCGGCGCCCGCTGCGCGCAACTGTGCAGCCTCTGCGACGCGTCTGAAAACGCCCCGGATCCCCGTGACCCGCTCAAGTGCCGCTGCTCGCCGCGCCAGATGCAAGCAGACCCCAATATGGAGACCGAATCCACCGGCTACCTCGAACACGCAATCAAGGGGATGACTTTCTCCGCCCGCGCCCACCACCCGGTCCGCCCGCTGCCTGCGGCGTCCCTCCGGTTCACATCCAGCATCACCTCTGAACCCATGACGGTCCAAGTGAACCCATCGCGTCCCTACCTACAAAACCGCACCGTGCCGGAAAGTGCTGAATCGCTCCGGATGATCACCCCTTATGAACCGGGCGAACTCGG
>JAYSPI010000241.1:0-4469 GCA_043722215.1 Prosthecobacter sp. | reverse complement strand
AAAATTAGCTCAGGACGGGTTATTTCTCTGACACGTCTTTCTTGTGGACGGCGGCGACGGCGGCCTTGTCGAACTCAATCATCGTGCCTTCCGCGACTTTGATGACGACCGTGTGTTCTTTCACATTGTGGACGATGCCGTGGATGCCGGAGGTGGTGACTACCTTGTCACTGGCTTGGAGGGCGGCCATGCGAGCGGTTTGTTCTTTGCGTTGGCGTTGTTGTGGACGGATGAGCAAAAAGTAAAACATCACGATCATCAGACCCATCATGACCAATGGGCTGCCCAATAATCCGCCCGGCCCATTTGGCGGTGTGACGGCTTGTGCGAGGAAGGTGGCGGTGAACAGGGTGGGGATCGGTGTCATGGAATTGTGGATCGGGTGTAGCGACGGATGAAGGCGTCTTGGTAGGCGGGGAAGTTCCCCGCTGAAATCGCCTCTCGTGCGCCAGCAACGAGGCGCAGGTAGAAATGCAGATTGTGGAAGGAAAGCAATCGCAAAGCGAGGATTTCCCCCGCCCGGAACAGGTGGCGGAGGTAGGCCCGCGAGAATCCGGCAACATGCGGGTGGGCAGATTCGCAGATTGGCCGCGGATCCCTAGCATGAATCAGGTTTTTGATGTGCAGCGGGCCGTCGAGGGTGAATGCCACGCCGTGGCGGGCGATGCGGGTGGGCATCACGCAATCAAACAGGTCCACGCCGCGGGCGATCATTTCAAGGATCTGAGGTGGAGTGCCCAATCCCATCGCATAGCGCGGTTGGTTGACCGGTAAAAATGGAACGGCATGGTCGATGGCGCGGAACATCTCGTGTTCGGGTTCGCCTACCGAGACGCCGCCAATCGCATAGCCATCGAAGTCCATCGCCACCAATTCGCGGGCCGATTGTTCGCGCAGATCCGCAAAGATCGAGCCCTGGACGATGCCGAAATGGAGTTGTCTGCCGGTGCCGGATCGTGGCTCGTGGGTGGTGATCCAGTCTTTGCAGCGGCGCGCCCAGCGCGTTGTCAGCGCCAGCGATTTAGCGGCGTACGCTTCATCGCACGGGTAGGGCGGGCATTCATCGAAGAGCATCGCGATGTCGGCGCCCAGTGCGCCCTGGATTTCCATACTCAACTCCGGAGTGAGCAGCATCTTCGATCCGTCGAGGTGGTTTTGAAAGTGTACCCCCTCCTCGGTGATTTTGCGGAGTTTGGCGAGCGACCAGACTTGGAAGCCCCCCGAATCGGTGAGGAACGGTTTTTGCCAGGTGCTGAACCCGTGCAGTCCGCCGAGGTCGCGGATCAATTCATGACCAGGGCGCAGCCACAGGTGGTAGGTGTTGCCGAGTATGATTTGGGCGCCGAGTTCTACGAGTTCCGCAGGATGCAGAGTTTTGACCGATCCCTGTGTGCCCACTGGCATGAACATCGGCGTCTCAACGGTGCCGTGAGGCAGTTCCAAGCGCCCAACGCGGGCGGAACTCGTGGGGTCAGTGGCAAGAATGGAAAAGGACACGGGCGACCTGTCGTCATAGGGTGAAATATCTCGCTGGCCAAGCCCAATCGTTGCCATTGCGAGTATCAGACAGGGGGGCGTCTGGTGAGTTGATTTTCGCCAGGGGCGTCTAATCGTCGCAGGGCGGCGTTGGGCTCGGAACCGCAGCAATGGATCATTTGTCTGACTCTGAATCCGCGCAGGCGGTCGTGAGCGGTCGAGGGTCTGCGGCGCTAGGTTGTCGTCAGTTCAGTCATGGTAAGGGGCTGCCCACTCTGGGAGCGGGTTAGCAGAGGCCTGGATCTCATGCACGACCTTGCCAGTTTGGGTTTCAGCGAGTTTGACGGTTGCCTGGCCATGGAGCGCGCGGTTTTTTACCACGAAGTGTTTGCCGTCCTTGAAAAACCCCCAGTCCTCGATGTAGCGGAGGGCGGCTTGCAAGCGGTAGAGTACCTTGCCTTGGCGGCAGATGACCAAGGTGTTATTCGGGCGAATAGGGTAGGAGGCGGCCTGCGCCGGGCGCTCCGGTTGGAAGATCGTCCATCCCACTGTCCCGTCAGGGGCAAGCCGCGGTTGGCCGCAGGAACCTTTCGTTGTCCAGCGCTCTTGGGTGCCGTCTGCGTAGGTCACCTCGATATTGCCGATGGGCTCGTTGTTCCATTGTACGGCGTTCACCACGGCGACCTTGATCGGGTGCTTCATTCTCTCGGCCTCCGCCTGATCTGCCGCATGCCCGGTGGCCAATGAGAGAACCGCCAGTGCAAGGGTAGCGGCCGAACGGATCGATGGATTTCGTGTCATCCTGATCTAGAGAATGGGAGGCGATGGGGAGGCTTGTACAGCCATACATTTTTCGCGCCCCTCCATCTGCTGCATCACCCAATCACCTAGGCGAAAATCGGGTCAGCGTATTTCCCGCTTGGCCCGCAGCGTGTGAGTCGCCATGAAGTGGGCGCACGCGGGCGCTTCAGGCGGGGGCCATGTCCGTATCGCGAGTACCCAACATCATGATCGAAGTCCAGCAGCTTTCTAAACGCTACGCCCGCCACGACGCGGTGCGTGAGATTTCATTCTCAGTCAAACCTGGTGAAATCGTTGGGTTTTTAGGTCCAAATGGGGCTGGTAAGACGACGACCCTGCGCATGTTGACCGGGTTTCTTCCTCCCACGTCGGGCACCGCCCGCATCGCTGGATTCGACATCTCGCGCGAATCGCTGGAGGCCCGCCGCAAGATCGGCTACATGCCTGAGAATGTCCCGCTTTACGAGGATATGCGCGTCCGTGAGTATCTGAAGTTCAGGGCCCAGATCAAGGGTCTCGACCGCGGCGATACCCGCCGCCGTGTGAGCCAGGTGCTCGACACCTGTGGCCTCCAGGCGGTTCATCGCAAGATGATCAAGACGCTTTCCAAGGGGTTTCGGCAGCGGGTCGGCTTGGCGGATGCTCTGGTCCATGATCCGGAATTGTTGATCCTAGACGAGCCGACCAACGGTCTGGATCCCAACCAGATTCGGCAGATTCGCGAGTTAATTTGTCAGCTAGGACAATCGCACACCGTGTTGATTTCGACTCACATTTTGCATGAGGTGGAAATGACCTGCAACCGGGTCATCATCATCGATAACGGCCAA
The DNA here is from genome assembly GCA_043722215.1 of Prosthecobacter sp. Taxonomy (GTDB): domain Bacteria; phylum Verrucomicrobiota; class Verrucomicrobiia; order Verrucomicrobiales; family Akkermansiaceae; genus Luteolibacter. The sequence goes on along the minus strand of JAYSPI010000241.1, from coordinate 1,362 downwards.
ATCAAAGCCGCCGATACCCCGGAAAACCTGATCCAGCGGATGCGCGCTGCGGGCCGCATCCAGGTGGAGATCCAAGCTGACCCGGTGGCCGCCGCTGCTGCCATCAGCCGGCTCGAAGCCGTTAAAAAAGCCAGCCCGGAGCCGATGGCTGACGGATGGACTCGCTTCACCGTATGGGTCGACTCCGGGGCGGACGTGCGCGAGTCGATCGCCTGCCTCGCCTCCCAGTTCGGCTGGCCGCTGCGCTCGCTTTTCCGTCATGTGGCCACTCTCGAGGACGTCTTTGTGGAGCTCACTCGCAAGGATTAAGCAGAAATCGGCACCAGGGGATCGTTTTTCTCGTTGACTCACCGGGATGACTGACGTTTCGTCCGGGCTGTTGCGACTTGTTCTCATCAGTGGGTGAGCTCAATTCCAGCATTCAACCTCACATGAAGACACCACGATTGATGAAGACACAGGGATTTTTCAGAGTTCGGCGCGGTATTGCGCCAGTTATTGGGCTTGCACTGACGGCCGCAGGCTCGGCGTATGGGAGCAGTCGTCACTTTGGCTACAGCTATGAGGCGACGGCGATGGCCAAGGGCGCGGTGGAGGTGGAGACGGGGGTGACATGGCATACCGGCGAGGAGGGGAACTGCAACTTCGATATCCGCCATGAGTTGGAATACGGATATTCTGACCGTTTGCTGCTCGGGTTGTATTTTGCCGATTGGAGTTATACGAAGCCGAGTGGCCAACCGGGCAAGGCCAGTTTCGATGATGTTGCTGCGGAGGCAATCTATAACCTATCTGATGCTAATACGTCGTTGATCGGCTCGGCGCTTTATGGCGAGGTCAAAGTTGGCGACCGCCTGCTTGGCCTGGAATCCAAGGTTTTGCTAGAGACCCATATTGGCTCGTGGATCTGGGTGTACAACCTAGGCGGGGAAATCATCTGGAGAGACGCGGATCAACCCGATCAGGCGGAACTCATGCAGAGCGCCGGGGTCAGCTATCAACTCAGCCCGACGTGGTCGATCGGTGCCGAGTTGTTGCAGGAGATCGCGGTGCCGGATGTGGCATCGATCGGTCGCAGCGGGTTCTATGTGGGACCGAACGCCTGCTGGCGCAGTCACTGGCTATCATTCACTGTGACCGGACTCTGGCAACTCAGTTCGGTAGCATACGAACCAGACTTCCAATTGCGGACGATCCTTTCACTCGACTTTTGATGATGCCACCTGGAGTAAATCATGCTGTGGGGGTGAATGTTTTGATTTCGTCCCTCATCGGGCTGGCGTTGGTGGTTGGCTCCTGTGCTCAGAGCTACCATGGGCCGCCGGTGACCACGCGGTTGCGGGCGGTTTCGCCCGCCCCGGC
>JAYSPI010000240.1:0-3646 GCA_043722215.1 Prosthecobacter sp. | reverse complement strand
AATACGCCACTAACAACACAAACAACCACGCTCCCCGGCCTCCCACGACCCATAGCTAAAATCTGTTTGCCCCTGGCTCCGCCAGGGGGACCTCTTCAGCTGTGTAGCGGGCTTTTACAGACGAATCTTTACACTACCGGGGCGCCGGAAAAGGGTTGAAATTTTGATGGAGCGGGGGGGCAATGTAGCGATTTTTGGGGAGGGTTATTTGACAGGGATCCAGAAAATCGGGCCAGTGGCTAAGCGATGATTTTGGTGTGCGGGGGCGGACTGTAAACCGAGCCGAAGACACACCCAATGAAAGCAAAACCAAGCAGACATGATCTCAGATTCAAGGCCCAGTGGTGCCCGAAGCGCTCAAGGGCGTCAAGACCATCCAGCCAATCGCCAAGGTTTAACATCCATCTGGTGCAGAGCTCCGAGTGGAAAAAAGTCATGGTCGAAGGTGCCACCGGCTTCTTCGGCCCCGGCTCGGGCAGGTGAACTGGCCCCCAAAGGCCTTGGGTGATTTTATCCTGTCATTCTTTCTGGCGCAACGATCTCCTCCAGCCTTTTCGTAGAGGCTTTCCCGGTGTCATTCGATTTGGCGCAATGCGCGCCCTGAGACGACGGTGGGTTTTCCATTTCCGCACTGGCCAATCCATGGTAGCACCTAGGCATGACGACGCTTCGTGGTTTATTACAACTCGTGGGGGTAGCGATGCTTTGCTGCCAGTGCAGCCCGCTCGGCCAGCCCGCAGGTCGTGAACACTCGTATTACACGCCGCCGCCGCCTGCGACGGGCCCCGGAACGCCGGTATCGACGTCCCAGTTGATGCACGAGGTGAATCTCAAGGTGGATATGGTCGCCGCCGGGACTCACGGTCGTAAGGTCGTGCGCCCGATGACGCCGCACTTCATCACCATCCACAGCACCGAGAATTACACCGCAGGAGCGCGCCAACACTCGCTGGCTCTCAAGCATGGTGCCCTGCGCTCGCCGATCACCCGCCATGGCAACCGCATCGGTTATCTCATCTGGCATTTCACGGTGGATGACCATCTGGCGATCCAGCACATGCCCACTAACGAACAAGGTGAACACGCCGATTTCCACGGCCCGGGCAACCGCCTGTCGATTGGCATCGAGATGTGCGAGAACCGCGGCGGCGACCTAACGGCTACGGTTGAACGCACCGCCAAGCTCACCGCCGTGCTCATGAAGAAAAACGCCATCCCCATCTGGAACGTCGTGCCTCACTACCACTGGCCGCGCTTGGGGAAAACCCCACCTAACAAAAATTGTCCGCACTTCCTGATGACTCACGGCCGGCCAGGAGCCAAGTGGCGGGCATTCCAAGGGCGAGTCAATTACTACTACAAGCGCCTGAACGGGTGATACCTATGACTGGCCAATTCGATGCTTGTGGCAGCCCGGGCAACCGCGACGTCGTGCTCGACCCGCGCGTTCATTACGCTTGCCAACGCTGCACCGCTTGCTGCAAGTGGCCCGGCGATGTGCGCCTCGAAGACGACGAAATCCCCCGCATCGCTGGCTTTCTAGGAATCTCCGATGCTGACTTCATCGACCGCTTCACCCGCCTGCGCTCGAATCGCCAGGGGCTCTCACTCGTCGAAAAACCCAACCACGAGTGCAGCATGCTCGACGGCAATGCCTGCCGTATCCACCCAGTCAAACCAGCACAGTGCAGCGGTTTTCCTAACAAGTGGAACTTCCCCGGTTGGCGTCAACTGTGCGAGGCGATCCCAGTGGAAATCCCTGCCGGGCCGCTGGGTAAATCGCTGGCGGGTTGACGGTGGCCTGGCGGGTGCTAGGATCTGGCCCAGATGTCCGCTCATCCAAATGACCCTCTGCACGGCGTAACGCTGGAAACCGTTTTGCGCACGCTCGTGGAGCGCTACGGGTGGATGGAGTTGGCCGGGCGGATTCCGGTGCGTTGCTTCATGTTTGATCCGACGATTAAGTCGAGCCTAACATTTTTGCGAAAAACCCAGTGGGCCCGCCAGCGACTGGAGGATTGGTATGTGTATGATGCACGCCGGTCCGCGGGCACCGGCGAATTGCCGTGATGCCACCGACGCCTTGGTGGCGCACGTGAATCATCTGGCGCTGGCGCTTGCACCCGCGCCGATGCTCACCTTATGATCCGCCGCACATGAAAACCGCATGCATCAGGTTTTGGCTAGCCGTGAGCGGGTGGATTCAGGCAGCCGCCCTGGATTTCCCACTGGTTTTTAAGGAAGTGCATGCCCCGGCCGAGGCTCAATCCATCACCGTCGATTTCGAGTTTGCTAACCGATCCGCCAAGCCGGTTACGGTGACCAAATACGACGCGGGCTGCTCGTGCGTTGCGGTGGAGATCCAGGAGGGCAAGCTCCGTTACGAGCCCGGCGAGGCCGGCCTGATCCGCACCAAGTTTGATATGGGAAATTTTGTCGGCATCGTGGACAAGGTGGTGGCGGTTTGGCTCGATGACGACCCGGCGGACAAGCCGTCGCTCGCACTCACGGTGCGGGTTCACATCCCGGTGCTCGTCTCGCTGGAGCCCAAGACCCTCAAGTGGGACCTGCAAGGCCAGCCAACCCCTCAGGTGGTCCACATCCAGATGAACTATGAGCAACCGATCCGCGTGATCTCGGTGACCGCCTCATCGGAGGCATTCAAGTATGAAGTGAAACCCCTAGAGGAAGGCAAAAGTTACGACCTGATCGTGACGCCATTAGATTTACAAACGCCGGGCTTGGCGATCTTCCGCATCGAAACCGATTGCTCCCTGCCGAAACACCGGGTCCAGCAGGCATTCGCCACCGTGCGCAGGTCAATTCCCATTCCGACAGCCGCCAAACCATGATGCGCCCACTGCTGCAACTGGCGTGGATCGCCGCACTGGCCTTGGTCGCTGCGGGTGCAACGTTCTGGATCAAAGGACCACCGGCGCGCTCGTTCCATTGCGATCCCGCCACCTTGGCGCCTGACGAGGTGTGCCTGGAGGCTGTGGACACCACCGCCCCCGTGGTCTGGGTCGATGCTCGTACGCGCTCGGCCTGGCAGTTATCCGGCGTGCCGGGTTCGTTGCTATGGAACCTCGACCCCAGCGAAGACATGCAAGCATTCGAGGCCGCCGCCGCGGCTCGCATCGCCGTAACTCCCCGCGTTATCGTCTATTGCGGCGATGAGAATTGCGGTGCCAGTCGCCAAATCGCCGCCCGCATCCGCTCCCTCGACCTCGGTGCCCAGGTATCCGTGCTGCGCGGCGGGTGGCGCGCCCTGCGCGAGGCCGGACGGGTGAAAATCCCCCAACCCCCAGGACGCCTGTAGCCGGGGGAGGTGAGCAAGAATCAGCGACTCAACTTGCTAAGTTGCTAGAACCGGCCGACGTGCGTGGGTGATGAAGCACCCCACTGCCTGAAGTGGTCCCACGAAACGGAGCCGCGCCGCCAAGGGCGGCAATTTTAGGACACTTACACGATTGTGGCGGCTGGCCTTTGTCAAGAGCGCGTCCCGGTTAGCCTCAAAAGTGTTGGTGACGATGTGGACCGGGCCGGTTGTAAACCGCGGGCGAAAAGTGCAGCAGGTGGCGGTCGAAAAGTGAGTCACCTCTGTGGCGGAGAGAGAACATAAAGCTGGCATGCGGGTCAGGCTCTC
>JAYSPI010000239.1:0-5284 GCA_043722215.1 Prosthecobacter sp. | reverse complement strand
CCGATTTTATGGGCGTATTGTTTGACCACATCGAGATACTCCGGGTTGCCGCTGGCGAGCAGGGCGAGGGCGTTGATATTGCCCGGGATGCCTGCGGGGATGCCCGCCTTGACGATGGCTTGGCAGCCCTGGTCTAGCAATCGTTGTGCCTTTGGGCAGTGGTAGGGAGAGGTCGGACTATAATTGCCCATCACCGGCAGCTGCAGGGTCACCTCGATTTGGTTGCCCTTGCGCCAGCACAGCAACTGGAGGGTGCCGTGGTTCTCATCGGATTCTGCGGCGGTGATTGCCTCGCCAAACGCGCGGCGTGCGTCGCTGGAGAACGGTTGGCCGTGGGTACCTAGGATCACATCGTTGAGTTCGAGCAGGCCATCAGCTGGCGAGCCCGCCGCGATCTGGGTGACGCGGATTTGCCGCGCATCGGTGGTGTCGAGGCCACGACTGAAGAGCCACCCGCGCGCGCCTGTCGGCCCTAGAGTCCAATCGTGAATGCCACCGGTGTCAAACGCATGGGTCAAATCCGGCGGCGGCGTCAGCGTGCGAAAAACCTGCGTGCTTTGGCTGCCATTGCGCCACCGCAGCAAGCTGATGGTGCCTTCTTTGTCGCGCAGCGGGGCGTCATCCACCGCGATGCGGAAGGTGTCGATTACATTGCCGTCGAAGAGTTTGCCGTTCACGCCCAGAATCACATCGCCGACAATGAGCTTACCCTCGATAACGTCGGGATCCACGATTTTACTGACGTAGATTTGACGGGCGTCGGCCCCTTTTTCTGCTAGGCCGTTTGGGATGCCCGAGACCCCTTGCCAGCGCAGTGCGTACGAACTGGCCCCAGTATCGGGCGTATCGCCGGCGGTAAAATCCATGGCCCGCGACAGCGGTTGCAACTGCCCGGCCAGTAATTGTCCCGTCAGCAGCAGAGCCCACCCCATGATCATATTTGGTATCTTCATTGGCGCAGTCCTCTACGACCGGGCACACTCCGATCTTTCATACTAATTCGGTGCGAGGGGGCCGACTCGCCATCGCGGGTGAAACCTAATGATAGCAGGCGACCTTCTGCGCTCCGCCTAGCGAGCTGGCTTCCCGCCCGATCTGCACGCTGCCGCATATCCTGCTACACATAAAATTTTGTGTGCGTTGTTCTCACATCCATTTGCGATTCGCTCACCCAAAAATTGGAAAATCACCTAACCGGGAAGGAATTTTTAAATTTTAGCGCCTTGCCAGTCGTTTTCTAATGAAATGAATTTTTCAAGACCCCAAGGTCTTGAATCGCAGCCGCCTTGCCAAGGCCCACAACCCTAGCTCTGACGGGCTATTTACATTGTGAACACATGAGCAAAAACACCACATGTAGTAGGTTGTATAATTTACGAATACCAGATGCGCAGATTCCCATTGACCACGTCCGGTTTGATTCGGCAGTCTAGGAGACGCTGCGGGTGTCGCGGCGACCCTATTTTTCAACAGATTCATCGTCAGCCATGTCATCGACCACCACCACCGTCACTCTAGGAGAGCGCACTTTCACACTGGATCAGGGGAAGGCTGAGGAGGCGTATGCAGCCAAACGAGTGATCAATGGCCGCGACACGATGTTTTTCAACATTCTGCCGCTCAAGTATCAATGGGCCTACGATCTCTATAAGACGATGAAGAACAACCATTGGGAGCCCGAGGATGTTCCCATGCAAAAGGACGTCGAACAATGGCGATCCGACGAGATCTCAGACGTCGAGCGATGGATTATCAAAATGGGCATCGGCTACTTTTCCGCAGCGGAAGGCATCGTCGGTGATAACATCCTCCACGTGGTACGGGAACTGGTCACTGCGCCCGAGCTCAAGTTAGTCCTTGGGCGCCACGCCCATGAAGAAAACATCCATGCAGATAGTCTAGTTTACATGCTCTCAGCGATTGGCCTCAATCCGCATGAATGCGAGGCAATGTTCGATGATATCCCTACCATCAAGGAGAAAAACAACTATGTCGTCGCAAACAGCCGCGCCCTGCGCCGTGACATCGATCTAACGATCACAGCGAACAAGCAAGCATTCGCCAAGAATATCTTTCTGTTTGGCCAGTGCATGGAAGGCACGCAGTTCTACGGGTTGTTCGGGATGATTTTGAGTCTCTACCGGCAGAACAAGTTCCCCGGGATTGGGTCGATGTTTCGTTACACATTGCGTGATGAATCGAACCACATCGAATTGTTGCGCAACCTCCTCATGGATCTGGTCACAGAAAACCCAGACATCTGGACGGGGGAGTTCAAGGAGGATCTCCGCGCCACCATGGCCGAAGGGATTCGCCTCGAAAAGAAATTCATCCGTGATTGTTTACCGGTGGCGGGCATCGGCCTCAACGCCACGGATTTTGAAACGTACATTGATTACATCGCCGACCGGCGCCTCACATCGTGCGGGTTGGCACCGCTCCAACCGACGACCACCAATCCATTTCCGTGGTTAGCCGAGATGATGGATATCAAAAAGGAAACCAATTTCTTCGAAGGGCGTGTGACAGAATACCAGAAGGCGTCGGCACTCAGCGCAGTCCACGATGACGATTTCTAGCACCAACCTGAGCACAGTTTGATTTCACGATTATCAATTTAAATTTCACCCGCAGACGTACCATGTACCATTCCATTGATCCAGGCGAAGACCAACTTCTCAAGCAAATCATCAGCGAACGATATGCGCTAGCAGCGAGTGATCCAGGGTATGCGTGGCGGGAGGTGCTGCCGTTGGAGCAGCGAGTGCCGATCTCAGATATCATTGTCACCCGCGGCACCACTGACAGCAATTTCTCGCTAGAGGATGTAGCCGATGCGATCGGCACCGCCCTGACGGATTTGCTCATTGCACGGAAAACCGACGAGCAGGCGATTTTTACGGCAGCCAACTGCCGATTTGTTTTGGACGTTTCCCGCAGCGTTGCACGGACCCTGACCAAGTCGCTGGAGGATGGCGGGCGTCTGCGATTAACTGAAGCGGACCTGTATCTGCTAATTGAGCGGGCGCTGCTAGAAAACGAAGCCTACGACGTTGCCAAGTCGCTGGCGTTTCGTCGATCGATGGAGAGGCACGGCAGCGTGGAGATGCATATCGGTGCCCACAGTTTACCAGTGCGACTTATCCGCCGAAATGGCAATGTGGTGCCATGGGCCGAAACCAAGATCGAGATTGCGGTTAGAAAAGCATTTCTAACGATTAAAGTCAACCCAGAGCCCGCGATCGAAGTTGCACGGGGCGTCACCGAGCGGATTCGACGAGGCGACCAATGTTTTGTGCATATTGAGGATGTACAGGATCTCGTTCAGGAAGAACTCATGCGGCAAGGGCACTTCAAGGCCGCCGAGCACTACATCCTCTATCGGGCCCAGCGAACGCGCATGCGTGAGGAGGACGAAGCGAATGCCGAGGATCCGAACCAAGAGTATCTGGTGACGGTCACCGACGATGATGGGCAGGCATCGTTTTGGGATGGCACCGAGCTGAAGAAGCGCATTGCGTATGCATCGATTGGTCTGGATCTCGCGCTACCGGAGGCAGAGATTGACCGTGAGCTACGGCGATCGGTAGGTTGCGCGATCACCGAGAAGGATCTCAAGCAAACCATCATCCTCAACGCCAAGGCACTGATCGAGAAGGACGCTGATTTTGCCAAGTTTGCGGGGCGCATCCTACTTTCCTATATCTACGAGGAAGTCCTCGACTGGAGCATCCTCAAGGACGGAGTGGATCAATTGAAAAACGCCCACAAGGCAGCTTTCAAATCCTACCTCAAGCACGGCGTCGCCATCAAACGCCTGCACCCCGACGTGCTCGAAGTTTACAACCTCGAGCAACTCGCTGAGGCATTAGACCCGACAGCCGACCTCGATTTCGACTACCTCGGGATTCAGACGCTCTACGACCGCTACTTAGTGGTGGATAAAACCGGCAGCAAGCCACGCCGCATCGAGACGCCACAGTTTTTTTGGATGCGCGTAGCGATGGGGCTTTTCAAGCAGGAGAGTCACAAGCGTGATGAATGGGCGATCCGACTCTACAACCTCTACAAAGGGCGGCGATTCTGCTCGTCGACGCCCACGCTATTTAACTCGTGTACCCTCCACTCGCAGCTCTCGTCCTGTTATCTCTACAAGGTGGATGATTCGATTGAGTCGATCATGATCCGTGGCATCGCCGAAAACGCGTATCTATCGAAATGGGCGGGCGGTCTAGGAGGATCGTGGACGGCGGTCCGCGGCACCGGCGGTTACATCCAAGGCACCAATGGTGAGTCGCAGGGCATCATTCCGTTTCTCAAGCTGCACAACGACCAATTGGTGGCGGTCAATCAAGGGGGCAAGCGGCGCGGATCTGGCTGTGCCTATCTTGAGACGTGGCACAATGACATTGAGGACTTTCTAGAGCTGCGAAAAAACGTCGGGGATGAGCGCCGCCGCTGCCATGACATGAACACCGCGAACTGGATTCCGGATTTATTCATGAAGCGCATGGAAGACCGTGGTGTTTGGACGCTGTTTCGGTCTAACGAAGTACCAGATCTCCACGACCTCTATGGCAAGGCCTTTGAACAACGGTACAATGAGTATGAGGATCTAGCCGCCCAAGGGGAGATTTGGTCGCGCCAGTTCCCTGCCCTCGAACTGTGGAAGTCGATGCTCAAAATGGTTTTTGAGACTGGGCATCCATGGATCACGTTCAAAGACCCGTGCAATATTCGCTCGCCGCAGGACCATGTTGGGGTGATCCACTCTAGCAACCTCTGCACTGAAATCACCCTCAACACGTCCGACGAGGAAACCGCCGTCTGCAACCTCGGATCGGTGGTCCTTGACGCCCACATCACCCGGGACGGAGCGATCGACCACGAGATGCTCAAGGAAACCATCACCGTCGCCATCCGAGCCCTCGACAACGTCATCGACATTAACTTCTACCCAACCGTCGCCGCCCACACCGCCAATTCGCGCCACCGCCCGATCGGTCTCGGCGTGATGGGACTGCAAAATGCCCTCTACAAGCGCAACCTCGCATTCGCGTCAGCCGCCGCCGTCGAGTTCAATGACGAGATGATGGAGGCCATCGCCTACTATGCATATAGTGCGTCCGCAGATCTAGCGGCGGAGGTGGGCCCATATTCATCGTATGCAGGATCCAAGTGGGACCGTGGGTTGAAGAGGTCCCCCTGGCGGAGCCAGGGGCAAACAGATTTTAGCTATGGGTCGTGGGAGGCCGGGGAGCGTGGTTGTTTGTGTTGTTAGTGG
>JAYSPI010000238.1:0-21033 GCA_043722215.1 Prosthecobacter sp. | reverse complement strand
GCCCGACTGGTGGTCAAGCCCGTGGTTTCCGGTTGGAAGTTCCAGGAATTCGCAGGGGCGTTTCTTGGCTAGCATGGCGGTGTGGAACATGCGGCTGTTTTCGATAGAAACCAATCCATCGTCCTGAGCATGGGCAATGAATGTCGGTGGAGTTTGCGCGGTGACTTGCAATTCAGTTGAATAATAAGCGATTTGCTCTGGGGTGGGAGTTCCACCTAGCAGACTGTTGCGCGAACCACCATGGGTTTTCTCACCCATGGTGATGACTGGATAGATAAGTGCCATGAAGTCGGGCCGACAACTGACCTTTGCCACCGGGTCGGTTGCATGTGGGTCTCCTGAGTCGAAATGAGTGCCGGAAGTGCTGGCGAGATGGCCGCCTGCAGAGAAGCCAATGATGCCGATGCGATGGGGGTTGACCTTCCATGATTGGGCATGGGCGCGCACCCAGCGAATCGCTCGCTGGGTATCGCATAGCGGCACGTCGCAATGACCCGAGGGTAGGCGGTATTTGAGGATTGCGGTGGTGATCCCGTAGTGGTTGAGCCAGTCAGCAACGTTGTAGCCCTCGGTATCTACGCAGATCGTTTGATAGGCACCGCCCGGGCAGATGATCATCGTGGTCCCATTTGGCTTAGCGGGCCGCGTGACAATTAGTTCGACCTGCGCCGCTTGTTTGCCCGACTCGTCGAATGGCGCGCCGTTGGGCCAAATCTTGATCGACGTGCCGTGGGTCTCATCTGCGCGGGCGGTCATCCAGGTGGTGGAGATGATGCACACTAGGCACCATAGCCAGGGTGATCGGGCTCGTCGCCCGTGGCGCTTGATCCACGCCAGCGATCCAAGGACGGTCAAGTCATCACCTCTCGCAGTGCGGTCCTTCATGAGCAATTGCATCCGCGTCTGATAGTAAATTAGGCCGACTATCACAAGAGAAATTCAGAGAGCATTCAATTTTCCGTGGATCTGATAGAAGCACGAAGCGCTGGCTAACAGCGCTGAGAGATGGCGGCTGCGACACCGCTTGGGAAGGAGATTCATCGCGGCGGGCGCGATTTTCGTCACCTCCTGCGCTCCACGCCTGAGGCACTCTAGATTTCTGGATCATCATCTTCTACAATACCGACCAGATGAGCAAGAAACCACGCACGCGCTACACCACCGAATTCAAGGCCCAGGAAGTCGAGTTGCTCGCCACCGGCAAACCGATCCAGCATCGCCGGGGTCAGTCGCTGGGGTGCCGCCGTCTATCCATTTTGTTCTACTGCGGGGACCGACCCCAGAGACGACTTTGATCCTGGCGCAGCGCTCGGGGCCAAAACTCTCGAAGAAGCTGGCCAGAGACTGGGTGTCGCGATTCTTGATCACCCCGAGCAGGCGCTTGTTGCCCCTGTCGATTTGATAGACGAGGGTCATGTATGGGTGGCCTTTGCTGTAGGAGATTTCATCGACGCCGATCGCGGTGATGTCGTCCAAGTCCCGGTGTTTCAGACCGAAGTCGACGACCTATGGCACCGATCGGCAGAAGGTGTCCCAAGAGGTGTGGAAGCAGGATGCGGTCTCCGACCCACAGCGCAATCAACACCGTTAGAACCGCATTTCACCCACTAATTCTGCGGAAGAGGCAATGGATGTGAGGCGGTCTCAGAACATACCGTTGAGCTTGCGCCCGGTCCAGAATAACCCTAACAGGGTGATGAGCGCCACCAGGGTGGCCCAGTGAGACCACAGCGGGATGCGCGATTCCAGCGGGCGGGGGGCGGGCAGGGCGGTGATTTCCTTGACCAACTCGGCGAGCTGGGCGGGCTGGATGACTCGCCCGCGCGACACCCGCGCCATTTCCTCGAGCACTTCCGGGCGCGACGGTTGGTCGGTTTTTTCCAGTTCGTCGCCCTGGGCAATCAGGGTGGTGGCCAGTGGTGGGTCGCTGGAGTCGCTGGCGGTGGCGAGGATTTTCCAGGCCCCGGGTTGATCGACCCGGAAGCGCCCGCTGAAGGCCCCCCAGGCAGACGCGTTTTTCAGCAATTCGACGCGCTGTGAGCGGCCATCGGGGGCGGTGAGGTCGATGGCGACGGAGCCTTGTTCGAGCGGTGCGCCGTTGGCATCGAAGGCATTGGCATTGAGGGTGACGATGGAGCCAGGATGTGGGCGTTCCGGGGTGAAAAACAAGCGCACGCGCTGGCCGGCGGCCATGTTGCGCTGATAGGACATCCAGCGGGCGACCTGTCCCCAGAACCGATAGTGATAGAGGTCCTCGACGCCGCGCCGCCACCGCCAGGCAGAGTCGATCCCCATGAAGAGGACCTTGCCGGAGCCGGCTGGCTTGGTCACCAGCAACGGGATCGGCCCGAATTTCCCGCGTCGGTTGCCATGGACGGCGAGGACTTCCGCGCCGCCTTTGGCTTTAATGACCGGGGCGTGCCAGTAGAACCCCGGCAGGCGGTGCCAAATGCCCGGGTTTTCCTCCTCGTTGTTACCTAACATCGTGAGCAACGAAGCGCGCCCTTCGGTTGTGAGGGTGAGTGGCGAGGCCACCGTCTCGGCCATACCGGTGGGGTGTGATGCATCGAGGGTGACAGGCATTAAGTCGGCTAGATCGCTGTCTAGCAGTGAGAATTGGTTACCTAACGGGCCCGGCAGGAAGACCAGGCCGGACGCCTGATTTTCGACCAATCCGCGGATCAATGAGCATTGTTCTGTGGTGAGTTGGTCCTTGGCCACGCCCACATCGCCGAGGACGATCACATCGTATTGGGCCAGTTCTGCGAGCGTTGAGGGAAATGCCTGGATGTAGTCCTTGCCGCCGCCGGGTCCCAGCGCCGGGTGAAAAAGCAGGCAGGATAATTCGACGCCGGGGTCGCGTGATAAAGCATTGCGCAGGAACCGGTATTCCCAGCGTGGCTGGCTATCGATGATCAAGACACGGATTTTTTCGGGTCGGCCGGAGATGATGAATTGGCGTGAATTGTTAGATAGGATGCGTTCCCCCTCGGCCACTGGGATGGAGAGATCGAGGGTGGCGGGGCCGGGCTTATCGAGTCGCCAGAGCAGTGAGTCATAGGTTTCGGCATTGGGCGCGAGGACGATGTTCTTGGTGTGTTCGCGGCCGGTTTGATCGTGCAGGCGGACTTGGGTGCGGACCGGATGGTTCAACGATGAGCGGATGGTGAAGGGGATTTGGACGTTTTCGCCGATGATGCCATAACTCGGTGCGGTGACGGACAATAAGTCGAGATCCGGCAGGCGAGTGGGACTGCCAACCGGGATAGCAAACAACGGCACGCCTCGTAGGCGCATTTTCTGAGCGGCGGCCACCGGTGCCTGACCGAGATTGTAGTCGCCATCGCTCATCAGTACGACGGCGCGCAGATGGCTCTCTTGATCGAGGAGGTCGGTGAGCGGCGTGGCTAGATCGGTGCCGTCGCGCGCGTCTGGCTGCGGGTGAGGGCTGGCAAACGGGATCACGGTCACCTCATTGGTGCCATTGGCTGCGAGCGGTTGCCAGAGGTCGGTGGCTAATGCCTGGTGCACCCATTGCGCGCGCGTCACGACGGCGGCCTGGCCGGGCGCGACTGCGGGTAGCGGGGCGTCGAGCGTCGCCATCGACTTGGAATCATCCCACAAGATCGCGATCTTTGGCTTACGGTGCGGATCGACGAGGGCTCGCCATTCGGGCTGCCAGAGCAAGATCACGACCGTTAGGGTGGCGAGCATGCGCAGGGCCTCGAGAGCGGCGGTGCGCCCCGGGTGCGGGCTCCGCCGCCAGCTGAGCAGCGACAACGCACCGATCAGGACCAGGGCGATGATGCCGATCCACAGGGTGACGGGGGTGGGTGATAGACTAATCACTAAATATGATGTGTGAAACCCGAAAGGACGCGTGATGATGAATCATTTAAATGATAAGCATGAAATTCCAAACGAGGAATAAAGATCAAGAGGATAAGGCATGTCGCGGCGGTCTTTCATCGTTTAGAATTTAAGATTTAGTGCTTTGTGACTTCGGCAGGCAGAGAATGGCTTCAGAGATGAAAAAAAACAGCACCGCGACGAGAAAGGCGCGCCAGACGTCGCGGGAAAGCGCTGGGTCGTTGGCTTGGCCCGCTTGATCTAGCAGCGTGTAGTGGGTGCCGTCGAGTAGCGCATCAAGGGCGTCGCGACTGAGGGTTTCCGGGGTGTCTTCGAGTGGTGGGCGGTTCACGGCGAGCAGGCGTTCGCCTAGCAGGAATACGCCGGCGGCATGGGCCGCAGTGGCGGGTTGTGGGGTTCCGAAGTCGTCGAGGCGGCGGCGTGATTCTCCGGGCAGCAGGCAGGTGGGGTTAGCGCCCACGGTGGTGAGGAAGAACGACCCGAAGCGGTCAGCGCCGGCGGCAAGGATGCGCTGCACGGCGGGTAGCAGGACGTCGGCATCACCGAGGTTGGACCAAGTGTAGTCGGGGATTGAGGCGAGCGTCCAGGCGGTGCCGCGTTCGATGAGATGGCGGGTGATGGCGGGTTCGCCGTCTTCCCAGCGGGCTAATGGCGACGCCTCGCCGAGTGGGATTTGGCGGCGGATGGCTTTGAGTCGTTGGGCGGCCACTGGCGTGCCCTCGTTGCCATCGCGAAGTGGGCCATCGCTGTGGTTCCAATCCTTGAGAATGAAAAACTTACCGACGGGCGAGGCCGTGGGTGCGGACCAATGCAGTTGGTTGAAAGTGATGTCCGAGGGTGTGCCGGGGGGCAGGAAGAGCACCTGACCCCCTAATGTTAGATAGTGTTGCACGGCGAGTGCGGCGTCGCCCGTAGGTAGCGGTGCGGCCCATAGGATGGCGGCAAGGTCTGCGGTGATGGCGGTGGCAGCTTGCCCGGGATCAACGCGCCGCACGGCCAAGTTTGCCAATCCAGGTGGAGCGGCGGCGAGGGACAAGTAGTCGGCGGCATCGCCGGGCGCGGCGACGACCAGCGAGGTCACCGGGCGGGCTGGGCCGTAGGCGAAGAAGGCGGCATTGTCGCGCTCGTTGCCATCGGGTGGAATCGATAGATAGCCGTGGCCGGTGTCGCAGCCGACGGGCAGGGTGAGGTGTTTTTGGAAGCGCAGTGATTGGCCTGGAATGGTTAGAGTTTCGGTGGTTCGGGCACCGCCATGGTGGGTGGTGAGCGGCAGAGTCGCGGTGCCGCGCGCGTCACCGGCACGCAGGACTTCGAGATCCAGTAGCAGATCGTCACCGGTGCGGCGTGCACCCAGCAGCCTGAGCGACGCGTTGGGTGCGGTTGGCCCAGTGAGTGCCAGCACGCGGACCGCCGGTGGTTGTGGCAGGGCGGCTAGGCTGGTGCGGGCGGCGGTCCAGCGTACGTCGGTTGGGTGCCAATTGGACGCTTGCAGGTCGGACGCCAGCCAGACTTCGGCGCGGCCCTGAGTTTCCGCTAGAAACTCGGTGGCGCGGGTGAGCATGGCGGGAAAATCCGCCGCGCTGTCGGTGGCTGCAGCGGCGGAGAGGTCTGCTAGGACGTCAGGCGAGGGGACTTCCAGTGGAGTGTTAGATGCGCTATCGATCAGCACTAACCGCGCGCCACCCAGGTCGGCCATGGCGGTGCGGACTTTTTGGATGACGAGCTGGCGGCGTGAGTCGAGGCCGTCGCCGGGTTTAATTTCCATCGAGGCAGAGCGGTCTAGCAGCAGTACCACCGTGTCGATTGAGCCGCCGCCCCAGCCGAGGAAGTCGGAGACAATCGGTCGAGCTGCGGCCAGCGCGAGCGCGGCGATGGCGATGGCGCGGCAGGTGAGGATGAGGATGTGGCGGAGTTTTTTTTTGCCGCGCGATTGGCGCGCGGCCATGAGCAGGAACTGCATGGCCGCCCACTGGATGGTTTGGTGGCGGCGTCGGTTGATCAAATGGATCGCCACGGGGACCGCCGTTGCCGCGAGAAACCAGAGGAAGAATGGAGAAAGAAAACGCACTATGATTTAAGCATGAAATACGAAACGGAAGAACGTGGCAGAGGAGCGCGCTCGATTGGTTTCAACGTCAGCAGCGCCGCCACGAGAAGTTGGCTGAACAGAATCCGCCCAGTCGGACAGCCAGCCTGTGCGGAACAGGAAATCGGGTTTGGAGACGGCATGGTTGGCTTCCATGTAGTTCACGGCGATGGATCCGGACGCGCGAAGATCCTGATCGATATCCGTCCTTTGCTTGCGGGTCCATTTCACGCCAGCGATGCAGCGGCGCATGCCGAGCGCTACTTGAAACCTTCGCTCTTCCAAGTCATGTCTGTGTTCTTCTCCGGCCATTCTGCGTTTAGAATTTAGTGTGTTATCGTTTTGATTTCGGTAGGCGTGCGGTTAGAAATTCGCGCAGGAGTGGCTCTAATGGAGTATCCGTGGTGACGAGTTGATAGTCGGCAGAGGCGTCGTGGCACTTGGCGCGCACGGCGGTGAGGAAGTCGCGCAAGGCGGTTTGGTACTCGTCGGCGATGAGGTTGGGTTCTGCGACGATGGTGGTGGAGTCCTCCAGATCGACGAAGCGCAGTGGGCGATCGAAGTTGAAGTGGATTTCCTGCGGGTCCATCAGGTGGAACACGGCGATGTCGTGCTTGCGGTAGCGTAGGTGTTGGAGCGCGTCGCCCAGGGCTGCGGGGTCCATGAATAAATCCGATAGAATCACAATGAATGCGCGCTGGCCGATTTTTTCTGCGATTGAGTGGAGAGCGGTGAGCAGTCCGGTTGGGCCGCTGGGTTCGATTTCGCTGAGGGTTAGGAAGAATTGTTCGAGGTGGGCGGCTCGGCGGCTCGGTGGCAGTTCGAGGTGGAGATGGTCGGTGCAGATTGCGAGGCCGGCGGCGTCGCCTTGGTTGACTAACAAATATGCGAGGGCGGCGGCGATTTTCCGTGCGAACTGGATTTTTTGTTCGCCGGTGCCGGCGAAGTTCATTGATCCGGAGGCATCGACGACGAAATACGCGCGCAGGTTGGTATCGGCCTCGAATTCTTTGATGTAGAAGCGATCGGAGCGGGCGAAGGCCTTCCAGTCGAGGCGGCGGGTATCATCGCCTGGGACGTATTTCCGGTATTCGGCGAATTCGACGGATGATCCGCGGTGGGGTGATCGGTGTTTACCGGCGATATTGCCTAACATCGGGGCGCGCGCCTCGATGGGCAGGGCCGCGAGGCGGGAGAGCATGGCGCTGTCGATGAAGGAATGCATGATTGGGAAGCCAGAGATTCGAATAAACGCAAGCGACTGGCTAGGTGGGGGTGGGTTTGTCGATGAGAGGTTCTAGTCTCTTTGAAATTTCTAGGGTCTCCTGGATCGTTGCAGATATTGCTTTGCAGGGCTCGATACCGAGATCGCGGCAAACATCGGGATCTGATGAGCGTGGTGAACCTTCCGCAATGTTTGAGGGAATCGAGATGGCCGGGCGAGGGATTGGGGTCTTCAGCTCAAACTCCTGCAATCCATGGGAGGCCACACAGACGCCATGCCCCAGTCGGCCTCCGTGCTTCCGGATCTCTAGATTTTCAAAGTGATGGGATTTCATCGCAGCGGCTCGGGGCTCTCAGTCGCGCATTTCCTTGATCAGGCGCTCGACGATTTTGCGAGATGTCATGCCCTGGGACTCGGCGGCGAAGTTGGTGATGATGCGGTGGTTGAGGACGGCTGGCGCGACGGCTTCGAGGTCATCGAGCGATGCCATGTAGCCGCCGTGCAGGGCGGCGCGGGCTTTGGCACCTAGGATCAGGTATTGCACGGCGCGCGGACCAGCGCCCCAGCCGACGGTGTCCTTGATCCATTGGGGTGACTCGGGTTGGCCGGGGCGGGTCATGCGGACCAGCTTGACGGCGTATTCATAGAGGTGCTCGGGCACTGGGACGCGGCGGACTAATTTTTGGAACGCGAGAACTTTTTGTCCATCGAGCAGGTGGCTGAGCGATTGGCGGGCGGAGCCGGTGGTTTCGCGGGCGATGCGTATTTCTTCGTCGGCGGACGGGTAATCGACGTCGATGAGGAACATGAAGCGGTCGAGTTGGGCTTCGGGAAGCGGGTAGGTTCCCTCCTGTTCGATCGGGTTTTGGGTGGCCAGCACGAAGAAGGGTGGCTGGAGCGCGTAGGTCGTGCCGAGGACCGTGACCATATTTTCCTGCATCGCCTCGAGCATGGCGGACTGGGTTTTGGCTGGGGCGCGGTTGATTTCATCGGCCAGGACGATATTGGCGAACACCGGCCCTTTGATAAATTCAAACTGGCGCCGTCCGCCGACGCCGGATTCTTGGATGATGTCGGTGCCGGTGATGTCGGCGGGCATCAGGTCGGGGGTGAACTGGATGCGGTTGAAGGAAAGGTCGAAGGTTTGGGCGACCGAGGACACGAGCAAGGTTTTGGCCAATCCGGGAACGCCCATCAACAAGGCGTGGCCGCGGGCAAACAAACAGATCGCCAAGCGCTCGATGACCTGGTCCTGGCCAATGATGATTTTACCAAGCTCCGCACGGAAGGCCTGGTAGGTTTTGCCAAGGTCATCGATGGCGGCGACATCGTCGGGTGGAAGCGGGGTGGACGGGATAGATTCCATGGTTTGCGGATGCCAACGAAGCTAGAAGCCGTCGGTGGTTTGTCCAGACGGGATCTCGGGCCAGTCTGCAATCCCATCTCGCGATTTCGTCCGCCAATCGAGCCGTGCGGGATCTCACCGCACAGGCGTCCGAGCCCCAGAAATCGCCCTATCGCAACAAAATCACGCTTGTCGCACGAAATTTTCCATTTCCGGCTTGCCAGCCCCCGGGTGTCTGCTAAACCACCCGCCCCGCGGGATCTTCGGAGTCGAATCCACCCACCACCGCGGTCACGCGAACTTACGCACATCATGGCACGCATTCTAGGTATTGAAATCCCGAACGAGAAGCGCATCGAAGCTTCTCTGCCCTACATGTTTGGCATTGGCCGCCCCACGGCAGCCAAGATCCTCGAGCACGCAGGCGTCGACCCCAACATCCGCACCGGTCAACTCAGCGAAGAGCAGTTGGTGCGTATCTCGCAAGTCATCCAGACCGAGTCGATCATGGTCGAGGGCGATCTGCGCCGCGAGCGTCAATCGCAGCTCAAGCGCCTGACTTCCATCAATTGCTACCGCGGCATCCGCCACAAGCGTGGCTTGCCCGTTCGCGGTCAGCGCACCCGCACCAATGCCCGCACCCGCAAGGGGAAGAAAAAGACCGTGGGCGTTAAGAAATAATTCACCGCACATTTTGATCCATGTCTGACGAAGAAACCAACAAAATTGCCGCCGCACCTGTGGTGGCCAGCGCCCCGGCACCAGCGGTCGTGGCCGCTGTCGAGGCTCCAAAAAAAGAGGCCAAGCGCGACATTTTCGCCGAAATCGGTGGAGGTGAGGAGGAAATCAAAATTCACAAGGCCAAGGGTGCCAAGAATGTTGTGCGCGGTGTGGTCCATGTGACCGCCACCTTCAACAATACTCTGGTCAGCGTGACGGATGCCAATGGCAACTCGATCGGTTGGTCGAGCGCCGGCAAGATGGGCTTCAAAGGCTCCCGTAAAAGCACGGCCTACGCCGCCCAGGTGGTGTCGCAGGATGCTTGCCGTCAGGCCATGGGCCACGGTTTGAAGGAAGTGGACGTGCGCGTCAAAGGTCCGGGATCCGGCCGAGAAAGCGCCGTGCGTGCCGTGCAAGGTCTCGGTTTGGAAATTCTTTCGATCCGCGATGTCACCCCGATCCCGCACAATGGCTGCCGCCCGAAAAAGGCCCGCCGCGTGTAATCCTAACATTTTAGAAACTTTACCATGGCACGTTACACAGGTCCCCGCGCAAAAATCAGCCGCCGCTTTGGCGTCTCACTTTTCGGTCCATCCAAGGCATTTGAACGCCGCAACTTCCCCCCCGGTCAGCACGGTGTGCGCGCCGGGCGCAAGAAGAAGAGCGAATACTCGGTCGCCCTCGGCGAAAAGCAGAAGCTCCGGTTCCAATACGGAGTGCTTGAAAAGCAGTTCCGCGGCTATTACGAGATTGCAGCCCGTCGTCGCGGGGTGACAGGTGCGATTTTGCTACAACTTCTTGAAACCCGTCTGGACAATGTCTGCTACCGGGCAGGCTTCGGCAATAGCCGGCAAGCCGCTCGTCAGATTGTCAATCACGGCCATATCCTGGTCAATGGCCAGTGCGTGGATATCCCAAGCTATCAGGTGAAGCCTGGTGACCTGATCAAGGTAGGTGCCAAGCCATCCTCGCAGCAGTTGGTGTTGCGTATGACCGATCTGACCCAGGCCATGCCAGTAGTCGATTGGTTGAGCGTGGACAAAGACAAGCTGGAAGCCACGGTGTCGCGTGTGCCCGAACGTTCGGACATCGACCCGCTGGTCAACGAGCAGCTCATCGTCGAGCTCTACTCGCGCTAATCGATTTCCTTGTTGTTTTTTGTTGATTCAAAGCGCCCGGACACCCGTCCGGGCGTTTTTGTCGGATTGAGGGGTGGAATTGGCGACAATTTTTGGATCGCTTGGTGTTTTTATCCCTGCGAGGCTGTTGCTCGACGACGAACTTATGCGCTCTATGAATATCCATTCTTCTATCACCCGGACATGCCGCAGCGGCTTCACCCTGCTTGAAATGGTTATCGTGCTCGGCATCATTGCCGTGCTCATGGGTGGCTCGATCGCACTGATTGGCAAGGTGAAGGATGGGGCCAAGCTCCAGCGTGTGGGGGCAGACTTCACTGCAATCGGTTCGGCCCTGATGACCTACAAGATCAATGCCGGGTTCTACCCGTCCACCCAGCAGGGGCTCAAAGCACTGGTCAGCAAGCCGACGGGCACGCCGCAGCCGCGCCGGTGGACGTCGCTCTCGAAATCGGTGCCATTGGACCCATGGGGCAAGGAATATGGGTACCGGTTTCCAGGAAAAAAAGATCCGACCGAGTTTGAGATCTTCAGCAGCGGTGCCGACGGCATGGACAACACCCAAGATGACCTCAGCAGCCAGGACGAATAAGCGTCGGCAGGGGTTTTCGCTGCTGGAGATCGTAATGGTGCTGGCCTTGGCCGCCATCATCATGGGCGGGGCCTTGGGGATGATGACCTATGCCTCTGACGAGCACGCACTGCGCAATACCTCGGGGGCCATCGAGTTGTTAGCCAAACGCGCCCGCACCACCGCGATTCTCAAACAGACGCCGTATGCGCTGGAATTTCGCCAAGGAAGCGTCCGGATGCTGCCGCTCGCCGAGGCCGGTCGCGATGAGCAAACCACTGCGGGCGGCCACCACATCGGCGGCGAGCGCGTGAAGCGGGCGGGCGAACAAAACGCACAAGTGGGTTTGGCGGCGGGCATGGAGGTGTTGATACGGCGGTGGAACTCGAGTGAGTGGTTAGCGACGGAGCGGCGCACGATTCACATTTGGCGGTTTGATCCGACCGGGTTGAGCGAGCCGATCACGGTGCGTTTGGTTCTCAAGACCAGTTGGCAGGAAGATACCTATCATCCGCTTACCGCCACCATCAGTGAAAGCCAGGCAGAATCGCGATGAAACGCCCAATGATCCATGTTAGAGGCGGCTTCCTTCTCTTGGAGATGGTGCTGGCACTGGCAGTATTTGGCATTGCTGCGACCGGTTTTGCGGTGGCGCTGCACCGGATGGCCGCCCTAGCAGCGCTGGCGCAGAGTGAATTGCGCATCACGAGGATCCTCGATAGCGCACTCGACGAGACGCTTTCACTGCCCACGTTGGTGGAGGGGGTGGCCCATGTCAAAGTGGCAGAGACGGGCATTGAACTCGACACCAAGATCGAGCGGTTGGATAAACTGGAGAATCAGGACGGGCAGTTATTGCAGGGGATGTTTCGCCTTGAGGTCACTGCCAGATGGTTTGAAAACGCCACGTGGCAGGAGCGCGCCGTGGAAACCTGGCGCTATGCGAACATGTACCTACCGTGAACCCGCCACCCGCTAAAACCCGGTCTCCAGGATTCACGCTGCTAGAGCTGGTGATCGCAATGGGCTTGTTAGCATTGATTGTCGGGATGGTATTTGCCACGGCCCGATCGTCGCTGGCATTAGGCAATACGATTGTGAAATCGCAGAATGAGGAGATGCTGCACCAAGCGTTTTTTGAGTTGCTGAGTCAGCGGTTCAACGCCTTGCCGGGCAACACGCGCTTTGACCTCAAGGTCGAGGATTCCGGGTCTCATTACATTTCCACCCTGACGCTGCAGAACGTCCCTATCAACTTCACCTGGGGCCAGGAGCGGGTCGCCAAGGCCTTGCAAATTGCCACCGTCAAGCGCCGCAGCGGCTTCCTCGATATCGTACTGCGCATGTATGAGCACGAACTGCTCGATGCTGGGACGTCCACCGCGGTGAGAGCCGTGGATCAAAAACCGTTCGCTGAAATCGTGTTGTTAGAAGATGTGGCATTTTTCGAGTGGCGGGTGATGGATGCGCAAACGATGGAGTGGCAGTATGATTGGAACGTTCAGGGGCGGTTGCCGTTGCAAATTGAGTTAACGATGGCGATTGGTGCCAAGGGTGAGGAAATGCGCCATATCTTCTGGGTGCCGCCAAAACAAAACCCGGAGGTCGTTATGCGCCAGACCCAGCAAGCGGCGGGGGCCAATCCTGGCGGTACGGGTGGGGCGGTTCCCACGGTGGTCATGCCAGGGGTAGTGCCAAGTGCGCCACCTAGCGGTAGAGAATAGTAGTTACGATGAACCCCGGACCGAGCCAATCCTCTGAACACCGCCAAGGAGCCGCGCTGATGGCAGTGCTGTGGTTGATAGCAATTCTAGCGATGGCCTGCATGGCGGCGCTGCGGGTGATTTCGTTTGATATGGAGTTAGTATCGGCGAAAATCCATGGTTCGAGTGCGCGGCATTTTGCGGAGAGGGGGATCGCGGTGGGCAGCAACCCAGCCGTGAAGCGGTCCGATCCGATACTGCGGCAGATGAATGAGGGGACGGGCGAGGGGTTTGAGGCGCGGGTGATCTCCGAGGGTGGGCGCTTCAACATCAACTCGCTGATCCAGCAGCAGGACAAGCCATTGCTGCAATCGATCTTTTGCAATTGGGGCTTAGAACTCAAAGAGGCGCAAGCGGTGGTTGATGCGCTCTGTGATTGGGTGGACGAGGATGACAACGTCTCGCTCAACGGCGCGGAGGCCAAAGATTACGAGAAGCTGGGCCGCCTGAATCAGCCGTTCAACCGGCCATTTTACGACATCAGCGAAGTCCGGTTAGTGCTTGGAATGGACCGGGTCGAAGCGCTGCGCCCAGATTGGCGCAATTGGTTCACCGTCTGGAGCAGTGGGGCGCTTGATCTGAACGAGGCCAGCGCGGAATTGATCGCAGCGGCGGCGGAGTGTCCGGTTGAGCAGGCGGCCATCATTGAGCAAACCGTGTGTGGGCCGGATGGGCAGCATGACACCGAAGATGACGTTCCTTTTAAATCAGTCGCTGCGGCGCTTGATCTTTTGGGCATAGACGCGAATGCTCGCCCTGACCTCGCGCGCCGCTTCACTGTCAATGATGCGACGACTCGCATTGAAAGCATTGGCCACGCCGAGGGAGCCAAGCGCAAAATCACCGTCATTGTCCGCAACCGCACCGGGAAACCGGCCCTTCTAGAACGCACCGAAGAAATCATTCCGTGAGTAAAACCACCGTCAATGTGCTGCTTGTCCCCGGCGAAACTGGCTGGGAAATTTGGACCGATTCGGGCGAGGGTGGGTTCTTGTTTCAGAGTTTGACGGGGATGGTGCGTGCGAGCGATTTGGTAGGGGTGCCAGCGGGTGATGTTTCGATGCTCTTCCCGGTGAAATCGCTGACGGCGGTGCCGCTGCGAGTGACCAGCGATGATGATGCGCTGTTTCCTGATTTGGCGGCCTTGCACGCCGAGCGCCTAGGCATCCGGACCGACGCCATGGCCGGTCAACTCAGCGATGTTTTCGTGATCTCGCGCGAACCCGAAAACACCTCGCTACTGGCCGTTTTCTTGCGCACCCCGAGTGAGTTCGATTTGCCCGCCAGCGGCCCGAAAACCTTCGATATCTCGGCTCGTGCATTTCCGGTTGCGGGCAACGTGCTTGCCGTGTGGCGGGAATTTGGGCGTTGGGTGTTCGGCATCTTCCACCAAGGGAAACTCGTTTACTGCCAAGCCACCGCAGTGGAGACCGAGTCGCTGGACGGCTCTCTGGCCCGTGAAATTCGCCTGTCGCTCATCCAGTTAGGGATGCAAGGATTGGAGGTCGAGCCATCCCAGATCGTCGTCTGGTCAAGCTGTGCCACCCTCGACCCAACGCCCCTGATCGCCACGTTCAAGGCTCCGGTAGAAATTGCGCCGCGCCCGCAACCGGTGCTGCCGCGTCCGCAGAGCAAGCTGTTGCCTGCGGATGTCCGCGCCGCGCGGCGGGCCGCCCACCAGCGCCGCAATATCCTGCTTGGGGTCGCGGCCGTGGCCGTCCTCTATCTTGGCCTCATCGCTTGGTTTGGCTACGGGTTGTGGAATAGCGTCTCGGAAACCAAAAAACTGCTTCGCCAAGCGCAGAATGCGGCACCGGATGGGGCGGCCTACGCCCTGCATGTGGAGATGTGGGATGAACTGGCCAATGTCATCGATCTGACGAATTCGCCGTTGGATATTCTCCAGCGGGTCGCCGCCTGCATCCCGCTCAACAGCGGCTTGCGGCTCAAAATCGCCGACCTCAGTGCGACTGAAATCAAGCTCATTGGCGAGGCCCCGCAGCTTCAGGCAGTCAATACCTTCAGTCTGAAACTCTCGAAAAATACCGAGTTGGCCAACTTCTCCTGGCAAACGCCCGAGCCGAATCAATCGACTCGTGGCTGGGAGTTTGTCTTCACCGGTGAAGTTCACAACGCGGAAGCCACTCACTGACCGACAAATCCCTGCTGAAACGGCGTTTAATTGCCAAACACTAAACGAATTCCACACGATCCCAACGACCACACGCACCGAGCGTTTGTGTAGAATTTAAGATTTCGAATATCATCACCCATGTCACCACGAGAAAAAAACCTCCTTCTCCTATTTGTTGTTGCGGGGTTTCTCATCTTCAATTTTTTGGTGATAGGATACTACAACACCAAGCGCCGGGAGGTGGACCACCAACAACGGCTGGCTCGACAAAAACTCGAAACCGCCGAAAAGTATCATGCCAGTCGTGAGTTGGTCACGGATCAGATGGACTGGCTCTCCCAGCATCAACCGGAGCCCGCTGCCAACCAGGATGTCCAAACAAGACTCCAGCAATTGTGCGAAAATGAGGCCAAGGCGACGGGCTTGATCGTCAAATCACAGAAGCCGCAGCCGACAGATGCGACCCCGGGTCGGCATTTTCATCGCGCCAAAATCCAGGTGACGGTCAATGGCAGTGAGGAATCACTGTATCGTTGGTTGGATCGGCTCAACACGCCGGATCAATTGCGGATTGCCTCGAGTTTGAGGATATCCCCCAACGCGCAGGACGATACCAAGATTGATTGCGTGGTGACCATCGAACAATGGTTCGTGCCACTGCCGCCCGCTACCTGACCTCATTTCCTGCTTCGCCAGCATCTTTATTCTGTCACACCCTTCCTTCATGCATTTTGTGTCCCGCCTTCTTTTGCTTGGTCTCGCCCTCACCGGTTGGGCTCTGGCGGATTTACCGAAAAAGGCACCGATCGCGCGCTACACTGGGTTGTGGCTCAACTCGCCCTTCACCTCGAAGCCGCCGCCGCCAGATTCCGGGCCGGTGGCCAATCCGCTCGAGGATTATGCCCTGGCGGGCGTTTCGCCCATCGGCACCGGTTACCGCGTCACCCTCCTCAATAAAAAAAAGATTGAAGAGCGGGTGACCGTGGACTCCGAGAACCCAAAAAATGGATTCAAAATCCTCGAAGTCATCCGCAAACCCGGCGATCCACTCGGAACGATCGTCCGCATGTCATCCGGCGCACTCACCGGAACCATCAGCTTCGATGAAAAATTGCTGGTGTTGGTCACCGCCGCCAAGGCCAGCCCGAAACCACAGCCCGGAGCTGCTCCCGTCCAAGCGGGCCAAGCGCCTCAACCCGGGCAAGCGCCGCAGCGCCAACCGCGCCCGCGCGTCGTGCCGCCGTCCGGGCAGCCGCAGCCCATAATTCAACCGCCCACGCAGCCCGCCACCAGTGGTCGCCCGGTCCACCGCAGCGTTCGCTAGCTCGCAATTTCCATTTGCACCTCACCGTCACTCTCCATGTCCTGCCATCGTTCCCTCATTCTGCTTCTTCTCGCGTGGGCCACCGCGTCCGGCCAGCAACCTGCCGCCAATCCTCCTCCGGTTGACGCGCCAGTGGTTCCTGCCGCCCTTGCGCCGCCGCCAGTTGCTCCGGTCGCCCCAGCCCCCGCGGTGGCACCGCCGGGCGTGCCTGTCCCGGGAATGGCTGGGCTGGCGCCAGCGGGCGCGCCCGCCGCCGGGGTGAAGCCAGCGGGGGTGCCGCTCGGTGAAACCAAGATTGTCGAGGATATCATCGAACCCAAGCTCAGCGGCAATGCCTTAGCTGGACTTTATCGGAAATACACCGGTCGGCGGGTGATTGTATCGGCGGCGGCGAGTCTCGCTGAGTTTGCGTTTGTTCAGGATGCGAGTGCGCAGGAGCCGCTCAACTACGCCAAGGCGGCGGAACTCCTTAAAAAGGCGGCGACTATCGAAGGTTTTGTTTTCGTCCCGGATGAACAGGATTCAAATTTGGACGTTTTGACCTTGTCCACTGGGGGGATTCGTCCGACCGGTCGCGGGGTGGATGTTTACAATGAAAATAGTCGGCTGCCGGACGGTGACGCCGTGATTTCCTATGTGATGACCCTGAGCTACATCAAGCCCGCGGAAGCGGTCAACACGTTCACCCAGATCATCGGTACCTTGGGTTCCTACGGTTCGATCGCCGCAGTTCCCAACGCCGCTGCTGTGGTGATCACTGAAAATACCTCGCTCATCCGCAAACTCATCGACCTCAAAAAGGAAATCGACAAGCCGTCATCACAGGTCGCCACTCGCTTCATCAAAGTGACCTACGCCGATGTGACGGAAATTGCGACGACGCTCACCGAGTTGCTTAGCGCCCAGCAGTCCACCCAAAAGACGGCGGGCATTCAACGTGCCGATGCCGCTGCGGCAGCTCCGGCAGCGGCAGCGGGGGCGGCTCCAGTGGCGGGACAAGCGGGCGGTGGTAGCAGCGGCGAGGAAAATCCGGTTCAAATCATCCCGGAGCCGCGGACCAACCGAATCTTTGCCATGGGTCGTCCGGTCGATTTGCTGTTTGTGGAAGGACTGGTGCGCGAGTTCGATGTGCCCACCAGCGATAAAACCTTCCTCCGCCGCAAACTCCGTTTCCTCACCGTGTCTGACTTTCTGCCCATCGCCAGCGATGCTCTGACCCGCGCCTTCTCCGGTACCGGCGATTCCGGCGGCGCAGCGGGTGCCGGCGGCACTGCCAAATCCGCCGCTGGCCGCCCCTCATCCAAAACCCGCCAATCGTCCGCCGGTGGCAGCCAGGCGTCGCGCAGCGGAAGCTCGTCGTCGGGCTTCGGCGGCAATAATTCCTCTGGCCTCGGTGGTAGCTCGGGTGGCAGCTCAGGGTTCGGCGGCTCAGGCAGCTTCGGCGGTGGCGGCAGTAGCGGTCGAAGCAGTAGCGGCTTGGGCGAGGCCAATGCCAGTTCCGCGCCGGAGTCGTTGTTGGTCGGGCGGACCCTCCTCGTCGCCGACAATATCACCAACTCCGTGGTCGTCCAAGGCCCGCCATCAGGCCTCGAAATCGTCGAACGCCTACTCGATCAAATCGACGTCAAACCCGACCAAATCATGATTTCCACGGTGATCGGCCAGCTTACGTTAGATGATAACAAGACGTTCGGAGTGGATTATTTCTCGGCCTCTGGCGATCTCATCACCCATGTCGGCGGCGGTGGCTTGGCGTCCGTCGTCACCGCCCTCACCGGCAACGGCACTGCGGCAGGTACCGTCGCGGCAGCTCCGGCCTCGATCTCCGGATCCGGCTTGCACGTCTATGGCAAAATCGGCAGCAACCTCAGTGCCTACATCGAGGCGCTCCAATCGAAAACCGATTTCACCGTGCTCTCGCGCCCGAGTATCTTCACCTCCAATAACCAGAAGGGGACGATCTCTAGCGGCGAGCGCATCGCTATCCCGACTAACAGCAATAGTTATACCAATGGCGGTGCCAGTACTAACATCCAGTATCAGGACGTCGTCCTGAAGCTCGAAGTGATCCCACTGGTGAACTCGGAAAAGGATATCACCATGCAGATTGCGCTGCTCAACGATGAGCAAAATGGCAGCCAGGTGATCAAGGGCGGCGGCGCGAACGGCACCGACCTTACCGTGCCGAGAATCTCCACCCGCGAAATCCTCACTACCGCCACCGTTCCTAACAACGAAACCATCGTCCTCGGTGGCTTGATCGTGGGTAAAAACAACCAAGTCAAGAGCGGCATTCCGATCCTCTGTGACATTCCTTACTTGGGCCGCTTATTCGCCACCACCACCGATGAAAAGGGTCGCTCGGAACTCATGATATTCATTCAACCGTCGATTGTGAGCAACTCGCGCACGCTGGGGGAGGTTCAAACCTCGATGGACTCTCGCTATAAGGTTTCTGCGGATGTGAGAAACTTCGCCGAGGGCACCAGCCCGCAGTCATCTCCCATCGTCGAGCCTCAAGGTAAAAATAGCCCGCTCGCTAAGCCCGATCCATCGCCTAGCGCCCCGATGAAATCGACGATTCGCCCGGCAAGCCGCCGCTAGGCGCGGTGCCGCCGGGGCCGATTTTCGCTGCGAGCGAGCGAATGCGACCGGATTGATGACTCCACGCTTGCTGGCAGGGCGCGTGCTGGTTACGTCCTGTGGGCCGTTTCATGCCGATGTCTTCCTACGCCACACCCTCACCCGCGTTGCAACGCGAGGTGCTGCGCCGCCGTTCGTTCGCGATCATTTCACACCCGGACGCAGGTAAGACCACTCTTACCGAGAAATTCCTGCTCTACGGCGGGGCTCTCAACCTGGCTGGCAGCGTGACAGCGCGCAAAAACCAACGGGCGACCACCTCGGACTGGATGGATTTGGAAAAGCAACGGGGGATCTCTGTGAGTTCCACTGTGCTGCAGTTTGAATACAAGGATTGCGTGGTCAATATCCTGGACACCCCCGGCCACAAGGATTTCTCCGAAGATACCTACCGCGTGCTCACCGCCGTGGATGCCGCCATTATGGTCGTGGACGCCGGGAAGGGCATCGAATCCCAGACCCGCAAACTCTTCGAGGTCTGCCGCCGCCGCGGCGTGCCGATTTTCACTTTCATGAATAAAATGGACCGCCCGGCCCGCCCATCGCTCGATCTCATCGACGAGTTGGAGAGCGTGTTAGGCATCCATGCCTTCCCGCTTAATTGGCCGTTAGGTGATGGGCCGCGCTTCAAGGGAGTCTATGACCGCGAACAAAAACAGGTGCATCTGTTCCAACGCACCGTGCATGGCTCGTTCCGCGCGCCCGTGGCCGTCACCGGCATCGAGGATGAGAGCGTCAAGGAGGCCGTCGAGGAGGCGACCTACCGCCAAGTCTGCGATGAATTGGAGTTGCTAGAAGGTGCAGGCGCGGCCTTCGATGTGGCCAAGGTGCTAGCGGGTGAATTGACCCCGGTGTTTTTCGGAAGCGCGGCGAACAACTTTGGCGTGCAGTTGCTCCTCGACCGCTTTCTCGATCTAGCACCACCGCCACCACCGCGTGATAGCGGCGCGCTTAGAATCGACCCAGCGTCGGAAGAGTTTTCCGCCTTTGTGTTCAAAATCCAGGCGAACATGAACCCAAAACACCGCGATCGCGTCGCCTTCGTGCGCATCGTCTCAGGCAAGTTCGAACGCGATATGAACGTGCTCAACGTGCGCAGCGGCGAACGCATGCGCCTCGGCAACTCGCAACGTTTATTCGCCCGTGAGCGCGAAACCGTGGACGCCGCCTATGCCGGCGATGTGGTCGGCCTGGTTGGTAACTATGATCTGCTCATCGGTGATACGCTGGCATCGCGCGCGGGTATCACGTTCCACGAGATCCCGCGCTTCGCCCCAGAATGCTTTTCATATCTGCATAACAAAAGCACCGCTAAATACAAACGCTTCCGCGACGGCCTCGCCCAGTTGCTCAAGGAAGGCGTAGCCAGTGAGTTCCAGTTGCTGGACGCCGGGCCGTCTCAAGTCCCGTTGTTAGGTGCGGTCGGTCCGCTGCAGTTTGAAGTGCTGCAATACCGACTCGAGGGCGAATACGCCGCGGATACTCGTCTGGAGCCTGCCAGTTGGTCACTCGCGCGCTGGCTCAAGCCGCACGCGGGTGATCCGCTCGCCCCGGTGGACCGGCCGGCGCTTTCGTTAGGAGCGGCGTTGGCGCGCGATGCCAATGGCTGGTTAGTCGCATTGCTGCCGAGCGAGTGGGCTCTGAAAACCTTCACTGACAAGAACGAGGACTGGCAGATTTTCGCTCAGCCGTTGCCGCCGCCGGTGACGGATCGCTGAGAAAATCACGCGCGGATCACCACCCTAACCGCCACCCTCCAAGCGCGCATTTTTATATGAGGCCATCAGTGGTCTTGACATTTGCGGGCCATACCGTGAATTCATCGGTGTGGCCAAGAAACTTACAACCATCAAAGACCGCTTCTCCAAGACCCAAATCCTGGAGCAAGTCGCCGAAACAACCGGACTCACCCGCAAGCAAGTGGCGTCAGTGCTAGACAGCCTGAGCGACGTCATTGAAGCGCACGTTAACAAACGCGCGGTGGGTGAATTCGTCCTGCCTGGGTTGCTGAAAATCAGCACCACGCGCAAGCCCGCCGTCAAGGCTCGCAAGGGCATCAACCCCTTCACCAAGGAGGAAGTGATGTTCAAGGCCAAGCCCGCGTCCATCGCCGTGAAAATCCGCCCGCTGAAAAAGCTCAAGGACATGGTGCTCTAACTCAACGAGTGGTCGTCGCGGATGGCGACCCCTTCCGCCCGATTACAACCACGGCC
>JAYSPI010000237.1:0-4766 GCA_043722215.1 Prosthecobacter sp. | reverse complement strand
CGGGTTCGGCAGCGGGTTCGGCAGCGGGTTCGGCAGCGGGTTCGGCAGCGGGCTCGGGAGCGGGTTCGGCAGCGGGTGTTGGGGTGGGATTCGCAGCGGGTGTTGGGGTGGGATTCGCAGCGGGAGGAGGGGTGGCGGCGAGTTGTTCGATGAGGTCGGTGCTGGCGATGGGTACTATGCCAGTATAGGCACCGGTGCCAGGGCTGATGACGGCGTGAGTGCTTTCAATGCGCACGAGTTGTACGCGGTTGCCTGCCGGGATCATCAGGGTCACGTCGGAGGCGGTGTCGGAGACCTGGACCGCCACTTTCAGAGTGACCTTTGCGGGTAGTTGTTCAGGTGCCAGGCTGGCTGGATCAGGAGCCGTGGGATCGGGGACGGCTGGGTGGGTTGTCGCAGATAAGGGAGAGTGGGTGGCGCGGGCAGCAGGGGAGATGCCGGTGAGGCGGACCCGCAGAGAGGGCTCCATCATGTAGCCCAGAAGGCCTGCCGCTGTTAACCCAAGGAGAATCAGAAACAATTTCATGTGATGGCGCATGCTTAGCGGCAGCCATCTTTTTTGGAAAGAAGATAAAAGTCATGCGGAGGAAACCGGCGCTTGCCGGAAGTCACTGATTTGATAGCAACGGGGCGTGGCACAGCCAAGTGACGTTCGGGAGGTTCTCCAGTATATCCCCCAGTTTCGGGGGAAGGTATTCTTTGTGCTCATTGAGGCCGGCTTGCTGCCCGAGCCAGCGGTGGCAGAAACCCTGCTGGATCTCGCCGTACTTGAGGATTTGGGCGTCAAACTTGTGCTTGGAGTGCTGGGCGGTGACTTGAACGACTTGTACGCATGGACGTTGGAGTGCGAGATTATGGCGGCGCGGGTTTCCCGCCCGATCACCGATCCCGAGGCGATCCGGGAAACCCTCGATATCCTCGCACGTGGCCAATCGGCCGTGGTGGATGCCTCCGCCACCGGCCCACTCGATATCCAAGTCGTCGATTTCGCTCGCGGCATCAGCGTGGCAAAAATCATTACCTTGCTCGAAGAGGTGATTTTGATCGATGGCGCGCCCGCTCATGCGATCCGCGCGGCGGATGCCGCCACCCTAGCCAGTCGTGCCGATACCGTCGGCGGCGGGTTGCTGCGGGCGGCAGCGGATGCCTGCGCCCGGGGCGTGCCGCGGGTCCATGTGCTCAATGGTCGCCACCAGGGGGTGCTGGTGGACGAATTATTTTCCAACGAAGGGGTGGGCACCATGATCCACGCCGACAGCTACCGGGTGATTCGCCCGTTGCGCGAGGAGGATATTCCGGAGTTGTTGGGCATGATCGGCCGCTCGGTGCGTCGCTCCAAATTGGTGGAGCGCACCTATGAGGATATCCAGAGTCGCCTTGGCGATTTTCACGTCATGACCATCGACGACAACGTCGTCGGTTGCGTGGCTCTGCATGAATATTCCGCGGAGGCCTGCGGCGAAGTTGCCTGCCTCTACGTCAAGAAAACGCACGAGGGGCGTGGCTATGGGGTCGAGCTGGTTAATCACGCGGAAGCCATTGCCTGCCAGCGCGGCATCCCGAGGGTGTTCGCTCTGAGCAACCGCGCGGCAGACTTCTTTGCGGTTCAGCTGGGGTACGCCCCGGCGACCGTCGATGACCTGCCAGTCCGCCGCCGCGCCCAATACGAAGCGAGTGGTCGCGACTCGCTGGTGCTTTCGCGCATCCTTGCTAGGAAATAACGACGGTTAGTGCAAAAAAAATTCCGGTTGTGCGAGCTGAAAGTCAGAACATCTTCCGGCGCGTCGATGCTTGGGATCTAGGTCAATACCCAGGCCGAAATTCCGCCACAGAGGGGTCAAAACGCCCCGGGGTAACTAGTCAGGACATGTGAACTACTTTCCGGTTTTTCCTTGGTATTCCGAGTATTGGGTGCGGGTCTAACCGGGTTATTTTATCCTTGCCGCTTCATTTCAAGTCGCTTATGACTTGCTGCCCCGCGTAGGAGCACTAAGGCTTCTCGCGGCACTTTAACCGACTCAATACGATGGACCTGACCCGGACATTCAAATCCGTGGCCCTAGCAATCGCCAGCGTCACATTACTTCCCAGTTGTGCAAGCACCGGGAATGCAAAAACCAAGACTGTCAGCCAAGCGGACGCACTCCCGGTTCAGTCGGTTCAGCGCGGTAAGGCATCGTGGTATTCGATTCGGAGCAATTCGGGATCGCGTACGGCCAGTGGTCAGCACCTGGCCAATGAGGCACCGACCGCGGCTCACAAGACGCTGCCGATGGGGACGCAAGTGCGCGTGACCAACGAGACCAATGGCAAGTCAGAGATCGTGACCATCACTGACCGTGGGCCATTCATTGGCGGACGCATCATCGACCTGACAATGGGTTGTGCGGAACGCTTGGGATTCCGTTTGCGTGGCGTTGCACCCGTGAAGGTAGAAGTGATCGGCTTCCTCAACACCAAGCATTGATTCGGAGCCGGTCAACCCGGCGGCCAGTCAAGTTGCCGGGCGCCCAATAAGTGGAGGTGGAGGTGGGGTACGGCTTCGCCGCCATCGCTGCCATTGTTGATGACGAGGCGGTAGCCGGAATCGGCGACCCCTTCGCGGCGGGCAACATCCGCTGCGGTCAGCAATAGATGGCCGAGCAATGCTTGGTCGCAGGGCTGGGCGAGGCTGATGCGCGGGACTGGCTTGCGGGGGACGATCAGGATGTGCAGTGGGGCTTGCGGGGAAATATCCCTGAACGCCACGCAGTGCTCATCCTCATGGATGATGACTGCGGGGATCTCCTTGTCGCAGATTTTTTCAAAGAGTGTCTTGGCGGACATGGAGGGACGGGGGTCAGCGCACGCGCTCAAGTAACCACGGTAGTAGGTCGGCGATGGCGATACGTTCCTGTTCCATGGAATCGCGGTGGCGCACGGTGACCGTGCTTTTCAGGGCGTCGCCATTTTCGCCGAGCGTGTCAAAATCGACGGTGACGCAGAATGGTGTGCCCACCTCGTCTTGGCGGCGGTAGCGGCGACCGACTGCGCCGCCGTCGTCGTAGAAGACGTTCATCCACGGCTGTAGGGATTTTTGGATTTTTCGGGCAAGGCGCACTTGTTCCTCGTTTTTTTTGAGGAGCGGGAAAATCCCGACTTTGATGGGGGCCATGCGTGGCACGAAGCGCAGGAGGGTTCGGACGTCCTCCTTGCCCTTCTCGTCGGTGAGGGTCTCCTCGTCGAAGGCTTCGCAGATCAGCGCCAACACCGTGCGGTCGCAACCGGCCGATGGCTCGACCACATGTGGCAAAAACTTCTCCTTAGTCTCTTCGTCGAAATACACCAGGGATTTGCCGGCACCTTTTTCATGAACGCCGAGATCGTAGTCGGTCCGGTAGGCGACGCCTTCGAGTTCCTGAATGCCGAAGGGGAATTCGTATTCGATGTCGTAGGTTTTCTTCGAGTAGAACGCGCGCTCGCCATCGGGCACGTCCAAAATGTGGAGTTTTTCACGCGGAATGCCGATCTCCCCGTAGAACTTCAACCGTTCCTCCAGCCACTCGTCGGTGAGGCGCATCCCGTCGTCTGGGTGGCAAAAATACTCGATCTCCATTTGTTCAAACTCGCGCGAGCGGAATGTGAAGTTGCGCGGGTTGATCTCGTTGCGGAACGACTTGCCGGATTGTGCGATGCCGAATGGCAGCTTAATGCGGTTGGAATCCAGCACGTTCTTGTATTGGCAGAAAATGGACTGGGCGGTTTCTGGCCGCAGGTAGGCGATCTGGTCACCCGTCGCCCCAAAGTTCGTTTGGAGCATCAGGTTGAACATTCGCGGCTCCGAGAGTAAAACCCCATTTTCGGGATTGTATAAGCCGCCGTCACGCGGACCCGCTTGGTAGGTATACGGGTCGGTCGCAAGGGCCAGCGGGGTGGATCCTTTTCCGAAAAGATCTCGGTAGAATTGCAATGCGACTTTTTGTGCAGACCGATCCATCTCTTGCTTCCCATTGGGAATGAGAATCGTGAATTGTTTGTCCGTTGTTTTGCCGGTTGCTTCATCTCTAGCTCCTAGAAATGTGTATTCGACTCCAGGAGATGCGGGTGGAATTTGATCCGCGCGGAGACGTTGCTTGGTTAATGGACATTCGCACATCGGATCGGAGAACCCGCCGACGTGGCCGGACGAGACGAGCACCTGTTCCATGGTGAGGATCGCGCCGTCCATTCCGAGGACATCGTCGCGCTCCTGGACGGTTTTGCGCCACCAATAGTCCTTGAGGTTGCGTTTGAGTTCCACGCCTAACGGACCGTAGTCCCAGCACCCGTTGAGGCCGCCGTAAATCTCCCCTGCTTGGAAAATGAAGCCGCGACGCTTGCACAGGGAGACGATTTTTTCCATGCGGGCGGGATCAGTAGTATCTTTATTGGCCATGGGAGTTGAGATGGGCACGCATCGAAGCAGGCAAGGCGCGGCCCGGCAAGGCGCGATTGCCGCCGGCGAGGAAAGTTTTCCAGGGACCAAATCCTTGCACCACAAGGATTTGGCCCCGCGACTTCAGTCGCACAAAAAACAATGCTTGCTAATCGTGGCGCAGTCCGCATCTTGCTGACCGATTGTGCGCCGTTTGGCGGCACGATCGCGCTTTGTTGATTCTCTGACGCCGAAGTCAAAGGAAGTGTGAAATGAAATGGCGTCATTAGAACTGAAAACAATGGATATCTACGTGGGCAACTTGCCCTACACTGCTACTGAAGGAGACGTCACTGGTCTCTTTGCCGCATTT
>JAYSPI010000236.1:0-10812 GCA_043722215.1 Prosthecobacter sp. | reverse complement strand
CATCGCCCTCATTCCATTGGTCACCTGCCAGCCCCGCTGCCATCGTGAGATAGCCTTTGAGGATGACGTGAAAACCATTGACCCGCTCGCACGAACGCGAATTCATCTTGTGTGGCATGGCGCTCGAACCGGTCTGCCCAGGCGCAAACCCCTCGCTCGCCGTCTCATGCCCAGCCATCAACCGCAGCGTTTTGCACAACGACGACGGCCCAGAGCACAAGTCGGAGAGGGCAGCAATCACACGGAAATCCAGCGACCGCGGATAGACCTGGCCGACGTTAGTCCAGACGGCGGGCATGCCGAGGTGGGCCACGACCCGTTGTTCTAAGTCCGCCACCTTTGCCGGATCTCCATCAAACAAAGACAATTGGTCCATCTGGGTGCCCACGGCACCCTTCAGCCCGCGCACCGTGTACGCGCCAATCACCGATTCAAGCGCCGCCAGCGAAGCTAACAATTCCTCGCCAAACATCGCCACCCGCTTCCCGAGGGTCGTGGGCTGCGCCGCCACATTATGCGTACGCGCCGTGAGCACTAGATCACTCCATTGCTCCGAGCGCTCTCGCAGGCGGCGCAGGGCGGCAATTGTCTTGTCGCGCACGATTAATAACGAACGATAAACTTGAAGCTGCTCGACGTTCTCGGTGAGATCACGCGAGGTCAACCCCTTGTGGACTTGCTCGTGACCCGCCAACTCGTTGAACTCCTCGATGCGCGCCTTCACGTCGTGGCGCGTGATTTTTTCCCGCACCATGATCGAGGCCGCATCTACCTCGCCCTTGACCTGCTCGTAGGCCGCAATCGCTGCTGCCGGCACATCCAACCCCAGATCCCTCTGCGCCTTCATCACCGCGATCCAAAACTCACGCTCTAATACAATCCGTCCATCAGCGGACCAAATGGCTTGCATGGCGGGCGAGGCGTAACGTTCGGCGAGGATATTGGGGATCACGCGGTGCAGCCTGCCGCGCTCAAACCAATTGATCAAGTGGCAGTTCGCTCTAAAATCAGCGGATCCGGCATCGACAAGCGCGCTGCGGTTTTCATGCTCACCCGCATGCCCACAGTCCACGTTGATCTCGCCGACCGCTCGTATGACGTCATCGTCGATCCCGGAATCCTCACTCAGGCCGCAATATGCCTCCATCAAGCCGGCCTGGGTGGCCACCGCGCCGCTGTCATCAGCGACACCACCGTCGCCCCACTGCACGCCCAAACCCTCATCCAGACTCTCGAAGCCGCAGGCTTTCGCCCAACCCTGCACACCGTACCCGCCGGAGAAGCTTCTAAATCCATCACCCAGGTTGAATCCCTCAGTCGCGAGATGATCCGCGCCGGTCACGACCGGAAATCGATGGTCGTGGCGCTCGGCGGCGGGGTCGTCGGCGATCTCGCTGGATTTCTAGCGGCTGTGTTTTATCGCGGCCTGCCGTTGGTCCAGGTTCCCACCACCATCGTCGCTCAAGTCGATTCCTCAGTCGGCGGAAAAACCGGCGTCAACGTCGCCGAAGGTAAAAACCTGCTCGGCGCATTCCACCAACCGCGTTTGGTGCTCGTCGACCCCCAAACGCTGACCACCCTGCCCGACCGCGAATTCCACGAAGGCTTCGCCGAGGCTATCAAACACGCCGCCATCCGCGACGCTCCGATGCTCGACGCCCTCGCCGCCCTCAACCCCGCCAACCGCAACGTCCCCGCCGAGCTCATCGCCCGCAACATCGCCATCAAAGCACGCGTCGTCGAAGCCGACGAACACGAAACCCGTGACATCCGCGCCCTCCTCAACTTCGGCCACACCATCGGCCACGGCATCGAGGCCGCCGTCCCCTACGGCCAAATGCTCCATGGCGAGGCCATCTCGCTTGGCATCAGAGCCGCCCTTTTTCTATCCGAATCTCACGCCGGCCTCTCGCCCGTCACCTCCGCCGCCATCCATGGATTGTTAGCCAAATTCCACCTCCCCCTCGTCCTCCCTACCACCATGACCACCGACACGGTGATGGCAAAACTCCTGCGCGATAAAAAGTTCTCCGCAGGTGCCATCCGCTTCGTGCTCCTTGACGCACCCGGCAGCGCCACCGTCGTCGACTCAGTCACCGCCAGCGACTTACGCAAGGCCATCGAGCATCTGCGGGAGGACGCCACGGTGACAAGCAGCGAGGGATGACGCTACTCCACGGAGGGTGTAGGATTCTTTGTATCAGTGCTTTCCGCTGATGTGGCCCATCACCCGAACCACAGATTAGAGTGAAACCCGCCATGACCGATGCGCTCCTCGACGAACTTCTCAAAAACCACAGCCAGCCCGGCGACTTGCTCGGATCCGGCTGCTTGCTTGCCGATCTCAAGAGCCACGGCCTCTAGGACATCTTCATCTCTTGCGTGTGCGGGTCAATGAGTGACCTGAGGAAAATTCCCGAAATTATCCGTGCCACTGCGGGAAAAATCCGTGTAAATGCGTGTGGAGCGAGGCCATAAGGTCTCTCCACATCTCCGATTTTCCGCCATGGCTGCCGCCTCCACACCCATACTCCACAAGGACCGCATCCCGACCACCGGCGTTCTCGTCGTGCCGGGACGACTAAATTTCGCGCGACTCCTCCAGCTGGAAAAACTCTTCCAGGGGCGTCCGATCACCTGGTTGATCGAGGAATCCTCTCACTACGATCCGACGGTGAGCAGTTACCTAGAAAAATCCAAGTCAGGGGCGATGTTTTCCGCCATGGACAGAGCTCCCGCCTCAGCGGGCAGCCAACTCCAGGGCTACCTCGATCATGGCGGCGTGCTGATCTATGTGCCCGGTCGCGTCGCCGTGCGCAATGCCACCGCCTGCCATATTCCAGCGCCCCATCTGCGCACGCTGTGTGCCTTTGGCTTGCCGATTCTGCCCATTGCGGAAGATTGCCCGCAACAATCAAGCCTCTCGGTTGAACGCCGCTCAGCCCTACCCACCTCGGTGATGGTAATTGCCCAACCCATTGATGCAGCCCAGGCGAGTCCAGCAACCTACCAGCAAGCGTTGTTAGAAGCCGGCGCCGAGGCCTTTAGTGCCCGCTCGTTGTTCAACGGCTCGCTGGCCATGGCACTGCTCATTGGGCTGAAAAAACACGGTTCAAAAAACCGGATTCTCGATGGTGCCGACGATTCGGAACTGCGCTATGACAAGGTGCTGGCAGCGGCCATTGCCTTTTCCAAGGTCATCCGAGTGGAGACCGATCAGGCGCGCGTGGCGATCGTGCTACCGCCTGGCAAGGCCGGACTCATCGCCAACTTGGCCGTTCTTTTTGCCGGCAAAACTCCCGTCAACCTCAACTTCACCGCGGGGCCGGATGCCATCCGTTCGTGCATTCGCCAAGCCGGGGTGGACCGCTTCATCACCGCCGATCCATTCGTGCGCAAGATCTCCTCCTTCCCGTGGCCACCGAACCGCGATCTCATCCTCATTGAGCGCGTTCTGCCCACCCTCAAAAAGAAAATCATCAGCTGGGCGATTCTATCCAAATGGTTACCGGCACCTCTGTTAGGCTCACTGCTGCGTCTCAACCAACGTCGCGGCGACCAAGAGGCCACCCTGCTGTTCACCTCCGGTTCGTCTGGTGAGCCCAAAGGGGTGCCGCTCAGCCACCGCAACGTGCTAGCCAACGTCACCCAGTTTGGCTCACGGCTCGATCTTCCGGCAGGTTCAGCGATCCTAGGAAGCCTCCCGCTATTCCACTCGTTCGGCAGCACCGTCACCCTCTGGTTTCCGGTCATTGAAGGCATCAACCTGGTCACCTACCCGAGTCCGCTCGAAACCAAGCGCCTTTCCGAGCTCATTTCCCTCCACCAGGTCAACGTTCTGCTAGCCACCCCGACCTTCCTGCGAGGGTACATGAAACGCGTCGATCCCGCCCAACTTGCGTCGCTCGACCTAGTCGTCACCGGTGCAGAAAAACTCCCCCAATCGCTAGCGGCCGCGTTCGAGGAGAAGTTTGGTATCCGCCCGCAAGAAGGCTACGGCCTCACCGAAACCTCACCGGGGACCAATGTCAACCTCCCCGACCCTCCACCCGAACCCGACGCCACGCCGCTGCCGTCGTCGCGCAACGGCTCTGTGGGCCAGATGCTCCCCGGCCTGGCCATCCGCATCACCGATCCCGCCACCGACGAGAGCTTGCCGATCCATCGCCAGGGCGTGATTTGGTTCAAAGGGGCCAATGTGTTTCGCGGCTACCTCGGCGACCCTAAAAAATCCACTACCGTCCTGCGCGACGGATGGTTCTGCACCGGCGATGTTGGCCACGTCGATGACGACGGTTTTCTCTTCATCGAGGGCCGCATCTCCCGCTTCTCAAAAATCGCCGGCGAAATGGTCCCCCACGAAACCATCGAGGCGGCTGTCAACAAGGTGCTGGGACTCGACGGCGAATCCGAACGTAGAATTGCCATCGTTGGGGTGCCCGATCCCCACAAAGGAGAAGCCATCCTCCTGCTCTCCACCATCGCCGGCCCGGCCCTGGAGCAAGAATGCATCGACCTGCGCTACAAACTCCTCGACGAAGGGCTTTCATCCCTCTGGTGCCCAAAACAAATCATCCCCGTCCCCGAAATCCCGGTCCTCGCCTCCGGCAAGCTCGATATCAAAGGCTGCGAATCACTGGCTCAACGCTTGTGAAAACCCGGGATCCCCATCCGAAGCACGAACCTCAAATCGCAAAGCGCCGCCCCCCCAGCCGCCACCACTCACCGCAAATCCGCTTCCCGCATTCCGCCATCAACCATTTTTCCCATGTCTGACCGCCTCGCCAACACCTTCCATCGCCTCCGCACCAACCACCAATCCGCCTTCGTCGCCTACATCGCCGCCGGCGACCCCAGCTTCGACCAATCGCTCGAAATTATGCACACCCTGGCCGATCTGGGTGCCGACATCATTGAGCTCGGGTTGCCGTTCTCTGACCCGTTAGCTGACGGCATCGTCAATCAACTTGCCGCCGAGCGCGCCCTCACAGGCGGCATGACAACCCATCGCGTCCTGCATTTAATCCGCGCATTCCGCCAAACCCACCAGACACCCATCGTGCTTTTTACCTATCTGAATCCTGTCTTCAGCTATGGCTTCGAGCAATTCCACCACGATGCAGCTGCGGCCGGCGCCGACGGCATCTTGTTGTTAGACCTACCCCCTGATGAGGCAGCCCACCACCCGGACCTCGCCGCCGGCGCGGGCTTGCACACTATCCGCCTGATTGCCCCGACCACCCCGCCGGACCGCGTAAAGTTGTTAGCCAAATCCGCATCGGGGTTCATCTACGCGCTGTCGCGCACCGGCGTGACCGGTGCTCACGGCGCACCAGCTGCGAACCTCGCGGAATTAGTCGCCTCAATCCAAGCCCACACCACCGTGCCAGTCTGCGTCGGCTTCGGCATCAGTACGCCCGAGCAAGCCGCCATGGTCGCCGCCATCGCCGATGGCGTGATCGTCGGCTCCGCCATCGTCAAACAAATC
Source organism: Prosthecobacter sp. (assembly GCA_043722215.1). Classification (GTDB taxonomy): domain Bacteria; phylum Verrucomicrobiota; class Verrucomicrobiia; order Verrucomicrobiales; family Akkermansiaceae; genus Luteolibacter. The sequence continues at coordinate 5,324 of JAYSPI010000236.1, read as the reverse complement.
GAGCTCCACCCGAGTCACCCGGCCGAAGCGGTGAGAGTCTTCACCGCCCCACTCATTGCCGCCGTGAAAGGCCCACGTTAGAGAGCGGCGGCTCGCCCCAGCCCATCAAGGGCTCAGAAGGGTTCATCGTCGCACCACCCGTCGTCATCACCACTGACGTCCCACTCCTCAACTCGTTCCGCCGGAAAATCATCGAGAAACTGCGACGGTCGGCAAATGACGTCACCGCTGTAGGATTTCGGGTTGGTCATCGGATAGGTTAGATAGAGTTCATCCTTGGCCCGGGTGATCGCAACGTAGAACAAACGTCGCTCTTCCTCTAGCAGATTAAGATCATCTGTATCGAGGACGCGACCGTTAGGAAACTGGCCTTGGACGAGCCAGATCAGGAAGACCGCCTGCCATTCGAGGCCCTTGGCCTGGTGGATGGACGACAAGGTGACGCGGTCCTCGTCGGGAGCGGAGCGGTCGGCCCCCGGTTGGCCGTCGGTATTACTCATCAGCGAGAGTTGTTCGAGGAACGCGTGGATTCCCTCGAAGTTGCCACCGAATTCCGACAAGCGTTCGATATCACCGTGGCGGCTATCTGCATTGTCGAAGCTCGCTTCCAGATAGTCGCCGTAAACTCCCTCCAAGATGCTGTAAATCATCGCCGACGGGCGGGCGAATTCACCGTTAGGGGTTAATTCATCGAGGACATAACACAGCTGCTCCCAGTGCTTGAGCGACTTTTTTGGAACCTTGAACTGCAGCAACTGCTGCGACCATCTAGCCGGCGGCGTGTCACCGGTCGCCAATCCGCACTGCAACCATTGGTCCCAGAGTTTGGTGACGGCCACCGGCCCGCAACCGGGCAGCAGACTAACCATGCGCAGGAAGCTCACTTCGTCACGGCGGTTGACCACGAACCTCATGAATGCCGCCACATCCTTAATATGAGCCTGCTCGAAAAACCTTAACCCGCTGGTGATCGCAAACGGAATCCCGCGCACCGTGAGTTCCATCTGGATTTCTAAACTCTGAAAATGCGCCCGATAGAGCACTGCCATTTCTGATAGTGCCACCCCCTGCTCACGCAGCTCTAACATCCGCTGGACGACAAAGGCGGCCTGACTGCGGGGATCAGACAACGCCACCAGCGCGGGCTTCACCCCGGACGACTCGCGGGCCGCGCGCAAATCCTTCTCGAAGCGACCGACGTTGGCGCGAATCGCCACGTTGGAGAGATCGAGAATCTCCGGCACGCTGCGATAATTCGTGTCAATCGTGAAAACCATCGCTCCCGGGTAACGGTGTGGAAACCCGAGAATGAGCGACATATCCGCCCCGCGCCACGAGTAAATCGATTGCGCGTCATCCCCCACCACCATCAGGCTATTGGACGCGCCTGCTAACAAATCGATCATCCGGCCCTGCACCGCATTGGTGTCCTGATATTCGTCCACCAGCACGTGACGGAAGCGCTGCTGGTAAAGAGCGAGCACCTCGGGCTGCTCATCAAACAAGCGCACCGTGAGGATTAATAAATCATCGAAATCCATCGAATTGGTGGCGATTTTTTTAGCGATGTAGCGGGTGCGCACAGCGGCGATCTCCTCGCTCCACTCGTAAAATGAGTCGTAGCGCTTGGCGATGACCTGGCCGAGGGTCTCGCCGGTGTTTTCAGCCAAGCTGAAGATCGCGGCCAGCACGTCCGCCTTGGGAAACCGCCGCTCCTTGGTGTCAATCTCACTGGCCGCAATCACCGCGTTGAGCATCGACTTCTGGTCGTCGCGATCCAAAATCGAATACGAACTCGTGAACCCAAGCGCCTCGGCGTGGCGGCGCAAAATCCTACTACCAATCGAGTGGAACGTTCCGGCCCACAGAGCGGAAGTATCGTTCGGGACGAGTTCGCGGACGCGTTCGGTCATGGCACGCGACGCCTTGTTAGTGAACGTGAGCAACAACACCTGGCGCGCATCCAACCCGTGGTCGAGCAACCACGCTACCCGATACGTCAACGTGCGCGTCTTACCCGAACCGGCACCAGCAATCACCAGCGCCCGACCGGGTGGCGAGGACACCGCTCGATACTGCTCCGGGTTGAGCGCCGCCTGATAGTCGAGACCTAAGGCGGACGCCGCGGCGGGACGATGAAGTGTGTAGTGGCGGGCCATGTGCGCTGGCAGCGTGGCACGAATTTTTGAGGGATCAAGCCACAGGGCGCGCCGCGCGGCGGGTTGAGCTACGGCCCGGTGGCGGCCCACCCCCGGATGTGGGAGGTCGCGCAATTCCCGGGTTGCCAAGCGCGGATTCTGCGACCTAGTGTCCGCAGCCAGCGCACCCTCGTTGATCCACGCCCGCTCTGGGCATCCAGTGATTCGGGGCAAATTTGGCGTGGCAATTGCTGCCGATCATCCCATCTCCATCCCATGAGTTTGTTCCGAAAAAAACCGATCACCGCCATCCTCGACGAATCATTCACCCATGATGACGACGTCGCCCCCAGATTGAAACGCTCACTCGGAGCCTGGCAACTCACGATGCTGGGCATCGGCGTGGTCATCGGAGCCGGATTATTTTCACTAACTGGCAAGGTGGCCGCCGACAATGCGGGGCCTGCGGTGGTGTTTTCGTACATGATCAGCGGCTTGGCCTGCGCATTCGCTGGCTTGTGTTATGCCGAGTTCGCCTCGTCGGTGCCGGTGGCTGGCAGCGCGTATTCCTATTCCTACGCCACGATGGGCGAATTGCTCGCCTGGATCATCGGCTGGGACTTGGTCATGGAATACGCGATCGGGGCGGGCACCGTGGCCGTGAGTTGGTCGGCCTACTTCATCAAGTTTTGCCACCAGATGCACATGGATTTTCCGATTCAATGGGCGCTCTCGCCGTTTGATAGCGAACTTCTCGCCAACGGCCAGCACATCCAGGGCATCGCCAACCTGCCTGCGGCGGCCATCGTCGTGCTCATGTCATTGCTGTTGATGCGCGGCACCAAGGAAAGCGCCTGGTTCAATGCCGTGATGGTTGCCCTCAAAGTCACGATTGTGTTGTTCGTCATTGGTCTTGGCTGGGCGTACATGATTCCGGCCAACCACTCGCCGATGATTCCCGCCCGCATCAGCGAGGTGCTGGCCAACGGGCGCACGATCTATCATTTCGGATGGCAGGGCGTTCTCACCGGCGCGGGCCTGATCTTCTTTGCCTACATCGGGTTCGACGCGGTATCCACCGCCGCTCAGGAAGCCAAAAACCCTCAACGTGACCTGCCGATCGGGATTCTCGGTTCCTTGTTCATCTGCACGATTCTCTACATCCTCTTCTCCTGGGTCATCACCGGCCTCGCTCACTACTCTGAATTCCACGGCGTCGTCGATAAACTCGCCCCGGTGGCCACGGCACTCAGCCACATGCCCGCCCAATTCCACTGGCTCCAACAACTCATCGTCCCCGCCATCCTATGCGGGTTTTCCTCGGTCATCATGGTGCTCCTCATGGGCCAAAGCCGCGTCTTCATCACCATGTCCCAAGACGGACTGCTACCCAAAATGTTTTCCGACATCCACCCGACGCGCCACACTCCGTGGAAATCTAACGCCTTGTTTGCAGTAGTGGTGGGAACGGCCGTCGCCCTGCTGCCAGGGAATTCCTTCGGCGAAATGTGCAGTGTCGGCACCTTGTTAGCCTTCGTACTGGTGTGCATCGGCATCATTGTCCTGCGTCGCACCAACCCCGACCTACCACGCCAATTCCGCTGCCCGCTGGTACCACTCGTGCCGATCCTTGGCGCACTGTGCTGCCTGACCATGATGGCCTTTCTACCGCGCGACACCTGGTGGCGCTTGCTCATCTGGATGAGCCTCGGCCTGATCATCTATTTCGGCTACAGCCGCAAACACAGCAAGCTAAACTAACCACTCGGCCATTCGGCTAATGGAACTGAGCGTACCGCATGGGTGGCCGCCCACCCACCCGGGCTAGATCAAACTGCGATCAGCCCATCGAGCACCAGCACCGGACGCCCCTCGGCATCGCTCGCGTCCAGATCCACCGCCAACTGCACCAGCCAGTCGTTCAACTCGTCGGGGTCCACTAAGATCTGCTCGCACGTCCAACGGCGCGGACTCGCCTCGACCAACCGCGTGTGCTTGGTCGCGCGCGCCTCCGGGTCGAGGCGAATCCTCGGGTGGTCGGCAAAGTAACGGTCTAACAAACAAGTCAAGCGCTCACGGGTCCAGGCAGCACCCTGCGAATCGGCGGGTTCGATCTGGGTGAGAATCGCCGGGATATTTTCCTGCGAGAACGCCTTGACTAGGGTGAACACCGCATTGCGCAGCGCGCGGGTGAAGACCGGGCGGTTGCGTGACAGCGGCACGGCACGGCGCTCGGCGATGGGCTTTTCCTCCTCGGGCACATATTCCGGGTTGCGGAGTTTTTCCCACTCGTCGAGCAGGCTGGAATCCACGCTGCGCAAAATCTCCCCGAAGAACGCCTCCGCCTCGATCAACTCGTCGGTTTTAGCGGCAGGCGGCACGGTTTGGGCCAGCACCTTGTAAACTTCCGATAGGAGACGCAACAAGACCGCCTCACTGCGCTCCAATCCATAGGTTTTCACATAATCCTCAAACGACTGCCAATGCTCGAACATCTCACGGGCAATCGACTTCGGGCGCACCGCCGCATCCTTCATCCACGGCCGCTTGGCGACATACGCGTTGTACGTATCATAGATAAAATCCTTGCCAGGTTTTGGCCACTCGACTTGTTCCAAACGTGCCATGCGTTCATCGTATTCCACGCCCTCACTTTTGAGTTGGCCGATGAGCTCTCCTTTTAGCAGATCGACCTGTTTGCGCAGAATTACCTCGGGATTTTCAAGGATCGCTTCGATGAGCGAAATCACGTTGAGTGCATAATCTGCCGCCTCGCGGTCGAGTTGCGGGATCGTATCCAACAGATAGAGCCCCAGCGCCTGATTCATTGAAAAATCCTCCTGGAGGTCGATGTTGATGGCCACCTTGGCCGGCCCGCGCCGCTCAGCACTCGGGATAATCCGCAGAATATCTCCCTCGACCAACCCGCGAAACAACTGGAACGCGCGACGCCTGAGCGCCTTTTTCTTGGCCGGTGACTCGTGGCACCCATAAATCAACTCGCGCAGCACCGCACAACCGTCCTCGTGCTCACGACCGAGCACGTTGAGCACCATCGAATGCTGGATTTGAAAACTCGACACCAACTTTTCTGGTGGTGCGTCGATCAGGCGGCGGAAGCTTTTTTCGTCCCACCCGACGAACCCCTTTTCGGGTGGCTTGCGCTTGACGTAGCTTTTTTTTCCG
>JAYSPI010000235.1:0-3852 GCA_043722215.1 Prosthecobacter sp. | reverse complement strand
GACCCCGCCGGTATCGGCCCAGAAGTTATCGATCGCGCGCTCGCCTCCGGCCAATTGCCCACCGATTTCGATTATCAGATCGTGGGCGACCGCCATGCGGGTACCCTCGGCCAACCCGACGAGCGATCGGCGGCCGCCGCCATGAGCGCCCTCGATCAAGCCGTCAGTGCCCTCAAAGATGGCACCGCAGACGCAGTGGTCACCGGCCCGGTCTCCAAAGTGGGACTGCAATCCATCGGGTTTCCATTTCCCGGCCAAACCGAGTATTTTGCGCATGCCTTTGGCGTGGAGGATTTTGGGATGTTACTCGCCGGGGCTACCCTGACCGTCGGGCTGGCGACCATCCACGATGCGCTGGCGGCGGTGCCCGACCGGCTCAGCAGCGATCGGATTATCCGCATCGGTGTGCTCACCGCCGAGTTTCTTCACCGGCGTGGAATCGAGCGCCCCAGCATCGCGGTGGCAGGCCTCAACCCGCACGCCGGGGAACAGGGTGCCTTTGGCGATGAGGAAAGCCGCCTGATTTTACCAGCCATCCGCCACCTCAACGATCTCGGGATCGGCATGTTCAGTGGTCCAGCGGTGCCCGATGCGGTGTTTCGCGATGCCGCCCGCGGCCACTTCAATGCCGTACTCGCCATGTATCACGACCAAGGGTTGATCCCCCTCAAATTGCTGGACTTCGACACGGCGGTCAACGTTACCCTCGGCCTGCCCATTCCCCGCACCAGCCCCGATCATGGCACCGCGTTTGACATCGCGGGTCGCCACCTCGCCAACCCTTCCTCGATGATCGCCGCCATCCGCTTAGCCTGCCAACTCGCGTCAAACGGCATCGGAAAATTCTGCTAGCGAGCGTTGGCTTGGGCCCCGGAGTTTGCCGTGAGATGCAAACCATGGAGCGCAGTAAACCTAAAAGCCTAGTCGCGAAGGATGAGTGAAAATGAACGGACTCTCATATGCGAATTTCAGAAGGACGGTGAGATATACAGGGGGCTAGAGCGCCCCAGACTTCAGTAACAGAAATATTCTCCTGCTCGAACAGTCCCTTTTCCCCAGATTTGAGCATATCCTCTAGATGCGGATGGAGATCGTTCAATAGATTCGAGTTAAGGAGTCGTTTCAGGGTCTGAACGTCGTACTCACTGAGCTGCTGGCAGCGGGGTGCCGGAGTCTTTGATCGTCTCATGAGGAGTGGATGGATCGTCTTACCGGTCTTCTCGCGGAGATCCCGAAGAATGTCGGAGCCCGCAGGGTCGCTGTCACCGAAATGATGGAATGGCAAGCCCACGGGCAAGCGTTCGATCAGGCGAAGCGCGGCAGAGCCGGGAAAGCTCGTTTGAATGAGAAGGACACCGGGGTTGCTAGACGCAAGTTCATGAAACACGTCCTCATTCTCCACGGTCAGACATAGCGGTGCCTGGGTGGTGATGGCCGCCGCCTTCGTGAGGTTGTCTTCCGAGAGGGTGACCGGCGCGGGGAAGATCGAAAAATCCATCATGGAAGATCCGAGGGTGATGGAGAGCGGACCATGGAAGGTGACGGAGCGCGGCTTGCGGAAGATGCCGAAATCCTCAAATGAAGAGGAACTGGTGACTTCTGCTAGAGCGACACGAAGCCGTGATTCAAGGACCTGGAGTTGTTTGGAGTCACCGCAGATCGCTGCGCTGGCATATCGGACCAGTGAAGGTCCCTGCCAGTTCAAGATGCCGGCCAGGGCATTTGCAAGATCTCTGTTAGCCCCAGGATCATGGCGATTGAAGGGGTGGACGCTTTCCCCTTGCAGGGCAAGATCGGCGAGTTTGGAAAACCATGCGGCCCATGACGGCTGCCAGCGATTTGGGACGGGGAGGTGTGATATTCCGGTGAAGTAGTCCGAAAGTTCGCGCCTCTTTGCGTCAGGCGATACTTCACCGGTCTGTTCAAACAACCATTCTTCTCCCCCATCCTTGGAGAGCCGCAGCCGGATGGCGGCTCCCGTCCGCAACTGTCGGTCGATCCGAAACAGCCCAGCTGCCTCCGAATCGGCCACTGCGATTTCCCGTTCTGCGATTTCCCGCTCATCGCCATCATCGACTCCTGCCAGACGAAGGAATTTTTCGTAGTCGATGGTGTAATCCTTTGCTGATCCCCGGCGGCCTGAGGCGGACTTTCGATAGATCGCGGCGAAGGCTTGGAGAATCCGTGACATGATTTGACGGTTTCGTTAGTTATTCCTCAGCAGCGAGGGCCTCGCGTTCCTCGATCCACTCGCGGCCTTCGGGTGAGTCCCGAAACAAGACCACCGGCACATTGCGAATACCGACGCGGTTGCCAACGCGATCCTCCCTGCGGGAAATCACGATGAGTTCGTCGCACTGACGGAAGGCATAGGGAATGTTGCCGCTCGACATCGAGAACATGCCCTGGAGATCCAGTTCGGACATCGCCTGGATGCAGTTCTGGATGCGCTCGCCGGATAGTTTTGAGAACGCTTCGTCGATGGGCACCAGCGCGAGCGATGGCTCTTTTCGGCGCCGCTCGTGGCGGTTGTAGGCGTGCAGGTAGCTGGCAAGAATCGCAATGAAATAGGGACTCTGGTTTTCTCCGCCGCTCATCTTGCCGCTCTGTTTGTCCACGCTGACAGGTTTGGCATCGGGGTCGCGGATGTCGGTAACCAACAGATCGTAGTCGAAATACTGCCGGTAATCCAATAGCCGGGCGGCCTCCGGACTATTAGCGTTTTTCACGAGGAGGCTGAGAAAACTTTCGAGGGTATCCTTCATCTCGCCGCTCATGCTGGCGAAAAACAACTCGTCTTCATGATGCAGGGCGTTGAGATCGATTAGATCCCGATAGATTCTGAAATCCGGATTGGGCTTACGGTCGATCTTGTAACGGTCGTGGCCGATGGGGCGCTTCAACAGTTGATTGAGTAGCGAGATGATGTTTTCGACGTTCTTGAGCGCTTGCTGCATCCGTGCCAGCAGTTGGGTGCGGAACAATGATTCCCAACGCTTGCGTTCGATGGCGGACTTCCGCTCATACTCCGGAATGTTCGCATCCTCGATGACATCAAGGCGCTTCAAGTAGGCGATGGCTCCGACGGCCTCCTCGGGGAGGTCGTCGAACTTCGGGTGGAACGTCTTCTTGAAATCAACCATTGCCACCTTGAGGTTTCCTACCGTCTGGGTGGCGCGAAGTTCTGCGGCCGCCGCCGCTTTGGTGAATTCCTTGGCGCAGACATCGAGCGCTGGAGTGTATTCCACCGCCTCCGTTTTCCAGGCCTGATAGCGTTCCCGGTATTTGGAGATGTCGATCCGCAACTTGATCCTGGAAAAATCATCCTCGCGTCGTCCAGCTTGTTCCTTGAGTTCAGCGAGTTGCCGTTCCTCACGCTTGATTTCGTTATGCGCGCCCTTGCGCAGGATGGCGTTTTTCTCGTGATCCCAGTTGGCAATTTGTTGTTTGAGGTCATCGATCTGATCTTGAAGAGAGGTGAACTCGTCGGTGGCGATAGCATGATAGTCCGCCATCAGTTTTTCATGTTCGTCCTGTTTGCGCGGCAGTTCCTCAATGCGCACCAATTCCTGTGTGACTCCCTGGTGGTCTGGAATCTCGTGCTGGCGGGCTTCGATGAGCCGCTGGACTTCTTGTTCGATGGGTTCGAGGCGGCGCAGGGAGGCTTCGATTTCGCCGAGGCGCAGGCGTTTCAACTCAAGCTGCTTGCGCAGGCCTTCCTCGCCGATGAAAGGAATTCCGTCGTAGGGGCGGGGGCGGGTGATCGTGCCGCCGCGCTTGAACATGCCGTCAGGCAGAATCGCAGACTCGTGGCTGTCGAACTCCTTGGGTGAGGAAACCCGGATGATTTCG
>JAYSPI010000234.1:0-10140 GCA_043722215.1 Prosthecobacter sp. | reverse complement strand
ACTCTTGGCCAGGCCGTAGTGGCCGATCGGCTCGGCGGAGTAAGCGGCGCGCTTGAGGCTTTTCAGCAAGCCAAGCTTGATGATGTGCTCCTCCGGGCGACCCTTGGAATCATCGAGCAAGCGCTGAATGTGCGACCGGTTGGTCAAATCGCCCGGCCGGTAGCCGTGGAGTTTCGCCGTCTCGGTGTAGTCAAGCAAGCGCGATGGATCCGGATCCTCGTGAATCCGATAGATCGCGGGCTTCATCCGCTCGCGCAGAACCCTCGAAACCGCCTCGTTGGCTGCCAGCATACATTCCTCAACCAGTTGGTGACTGTGGATGTGAACCACTGGGTCGGCTGCCACCGCCCGACCGTTGGCATCTAGCCGAATTTTGATTTCTGGCATTTCCAGATCAAGGGCACCGCGGGCGAACCGGCGTTGGCGCATGGCTGACGCCAGTTTCCATCCTTCCTTGACCATCGCCACCAGCAGTGGATCCGATCCCGCAGGCGGTGCATGACCGTCGAGGATCGCTTGCGCTTGTTCGTATGACAACTTCGCCCGACTGTGGATCACCGCATCCACGAACGTGGCTCGGGTGATCTCTCCGGCAGTCGAAATCTCTAACAACGCCGCCTTGGTCAAGCGATCCACGTCGGGCTTGAGCGAACAAATCCCATTACTCAGCTCGGTGGGCAGCATCGGCAACACCCGATCCACTAAGTAGGTCGAGTTACCGCGCTCGATGGCTTCCTGGTCCATCGGGCTACCGGGTTTGATGTAGTGCGAAACGTCGGCGATGTGGACCGCGAGGGACCAACCGTGGGCGGTTTTCTCCAGCCAGATTGCATCGTCGTGATCCTTGGCGTCTGCGGGGTCGATGGTGATGACGAGCTGGCGGCGCCAGTCCTCGCGGCGCGCAATCTCGGCGGGCGCAGGCGACTCAGGTACCGCCCGGGCCTCGGCCAGGACCGGCTCAGGAAACGACGTGCGCAGACCAAACCGATGGATCACGGCAACCATGTCGATCCCGGCATCGCCCGGCCAGCCGAGCACTTCGATGATCCGCCCGCGAGGCGTGGTGGTGGCATCATCCCAATTTTCCAGGTCGACCACGACCCATTGGCCGGGCTGAGCGGACGTATCGCCGACCAAGTCAATGGTTCCGTCGATCGCCTTATCATCGCACTCGATCCAGCCGAATGTTCCTTTCCGCTGATAGGTGCCAACCAATCGTCCCGACCGCCGCGTGACGATTTTTTCGACTTTCCCGCGGATTTCCTCCGGGCCATTGGGGATCATTTCCTGGCGGCCACGAAAGGGTCGCTGAGTCCGCGGTTGCTGGATGGAGACGAGCACCTGGTCACCATCCAAAGCGGTGCCGGTGTTTCGGCGGTCAATGTGGATGCGAGAATGCACCGCCAAATTCAACCCGCTGGCAAGATTGCTCTCCGCAGTGAGGTCTGGAAAAAAGAACGCGTGGCCTTTTGGGTGAAACTTCACCGTACCCGTCAGCCCACTCATCGGTTTCGGGCGCAGCAAAAAGCACGTCTTTTTCCCCTCTTGAATCAACCCATCGCTCGCCATCGCCTGAATCGCCTGCCGCAAGTCCGCCCGCTGCTCCGCTGGCAAGTCGAGGTGGCGGGCTAACTGCGCCAACGACATCGCTTGCGATGCGCGCTCGCCCAGGAGTTCGAGAATCGCCTCTCGCAAATTATCACGCTTCATGGTCATGAGCTTGCCGGCCGCCGATTCACACCGCAACGGCAAACACCATCAATTAAGGGTTGTATATGCCATAATCCTGGTTATGTCATTACCATGTCCATGCGGAACACTCGCCACCTCCGGCTTCATTCCAAATATTTGTTTGCTCCATATCGCTGAATCTTCATCCTAACGCCGCTATGAAAACTCCCTCGTCCCACCGCGCACGCGCCTTCACCTTGGTCGAACTCTTGGTCGTCATTTCGATCATCGCCGTGCTCGCATCGGCCGGGTTCACCGCCGGCAACGCCGCCATCCAAAAAGCCAAAAAAACTACCTGCCTGGCCACCTGCGTCGCCCTCGAAGGTGCCGTAAACAACTTTTTCACCGAATATGGGATGATGCCCTCGGATGGCACCAATGACACGCTGGTGCGCACCGATGGCACCAACGGTTCCACGGAACTACTCAAAACATTGCTCGGCCTCACCGAAGCCGCTCCCATCCCCAAGAACACCCGCGCGATCAAGTTTCTATCGGTCAGAGAAGGCAAGGCCAACGCCACCAACACCGGCGGCAAAAACGGCCTGATTTATGATACCACGGGCACCACCGTCACCGGCCTTTATGACCCATGGGGCGGCGGCTACAATGTCATGATGGACTGCGCGTACAACGAATATATCACCGTCACGCCAAAAGGTAGCACTACAGCCACCCGCTTGAATGGCCGCCGCTGCGCCGTCTGGAGCGATGGGGCCGACGGCGTCACCAGCCCCGGCAAAATCGCCGATGACGTCAAAACCTGGTAAAGCCCGCAACCTCGCCGCAGCGTAACGGCGAGCCAACTCACACCCTACCTGACCACTTCGGTGCCGATGCCGCCATCGGTGAAGATTTCCAGCAGCAGTGCGTGTGGCAGGCGGCCATCGACGAAATGGACTTTGCGCACGCCGGCGTTGAGGGCATCCACGGCGCTGCGGATTTTTGGAATCATGCCACCAGTGATCGTGCCATCGTCGATGAGCGCCGACGCCTCTGCTCGGGTAACCGAGTGAATCAAGGACGCCGGGTCGTGCGGGTCAGAGAGCAGACCGGGCACATCCGAGAGATAGACGAGTTTGGCAACGCGCAGTTCCCTAGCCAGAGCCGCGGCGGCGAGGTCGGCATTGATGTTGAGGGCCCGCCCGGTGGCCAACTCGACCGCCAACGGCGAAATCACCGTGACAATCCCAGCGCGATGAGCGGCATCCATCTGCGTGAGTTGGCAACCCACGACCTCGCCGACACGGCCGAGATCGACGCGATTCCCCTGATCATCAACCCCGTGGGTCTTTTCACCCAAAAAGACTGCCTGCCCCGAAATCCCAACCGCTTTCCCACCAAAATCACGAATCATCGCCACCAACCCAGGATTGATTTCCTCGGATAACACGCGCGCCACAATATCGATCGCCTCGTCGGTCGTAACCCGAAATCCCCCCACAAACTTTGCCTCCAGCCCGGCGGCAGCCATCGCGGCTGAAATCGCCTTGCCGCCCCCGTGAACAATGATCGGGTTGATCCCCGCCACCTCTAGAAATACAATGTCACGCATCACCCGCGCTACCAATTCCGGGTCCTCCATCGCCGACCCCCCCAGCTTGATGAGAAACGATTTCCCCCGGAAGGCCTGCAGATACGGCAGCGCTTCTATCAGCGCTTTGGCTTTGTCGATCGGTTGCACAACGCACACCCTAGCGGAAACCTCCGCCCCCGCAAAGCCCTAACATACGCGGCGCACGCGTCTGACCCCGCGTCACCCGATAAATTGCTGGACGATAGGCATCCGGCGACCGACGCCAAATGCCTTGCTGGTCACGCGGAGGCCGGGGGCCGCCTGGTGACGCTTCCATTCGTTGAGATCGACTCGGCGCTGGACCCAGTGCACGGTGGCCTCCTCGAACCCGCAGGCGATGATTTCCTCAGGCGCGAGGTGTTGCTCGACGTAGAGTTCGAGGATGCCATCGAGGATATCGTAGGACGGGAGGGTGTCCTGGTCCTTTTGATCTGGGCGGAGTTCCGCGCTCGGCTGCTTATCGATGGTGTTCCAAGGAATGATTTCGCGCTCGCGGTTGATCCAGCGCGCAACTTGATAGACGCGGGTTTTCGGCACGTCCGAGATCACAGCCAGACCGCCGCACATATCGCCGTAAATCGTGCAATAGCCGACGGCGAGTTCGCTCTTGTTACCAGTAGTTAGAAGCAAGTGATTTTCCTTGTTGGAAAGCGCCATCAGCAGCAACCCACGAATCCGCGCCTGCATGTTCTCCTCGGTCACATCCTCCGACCGACCACCAAACACCGGGCGCAACGTGGCCTTCACCGATTGAAAGGCATCACCGATCGGCACCTCGTCGCAGCGAATCCCTAAACGGGCCGCCAACGCAAACGAATCATCCACACTGCCGCGCGACGAATACTCACTGGGCATCGTCAGCCCGCGAACGTGCTCCGGACCCAGCGCGTCAACCGCTATCACCGCGGTGAGCGCGGAATCAATCCCGCCACTCAACCCAAGACACACACTCGAAAATCCACACTTGGTAACGTAGTCGCGCACGCCGAGAACCAGCGCCTGATAGAGCGACTGCGGCTCGCTCGCGTCTAGCGGAACCTCGGCGGCAACCGCCAGGAAGGGGTCAACCACCAGGCAGGCCGGGCGGAATCCCGCTAGCTGGGCGGAGATTTTCCCGTTAGCTCCGGCGACCAGCGAGTGACCATCAAACACCAGCTGGTCGTTGGCCCCCACCGCATTGCAGTAAACTACCGGCGCCTGAACCCGCCGGGCGATCGCCCCGATCATGGTGCGGCGCTGCCCAGGCTTGCCCAAGTGGAAGGGTGACGCACTCAGGTTCACTAACAAATCAAGACCCTGCGCGGCGAGTTCATCGACCGGCTCGCGGTCGTAAAGTGGGCGCTGCAAGTAATCCTCTCTCCAGATATCTTCGCAAACGGTAAGACCAACGCGCAGCCCGCGCCACTCGATGGGAGCACAAGCGTCACCCGGCTCGAAGTAGCGGCGTTCATCAAACACATCGTAGGTGGGCAGCAGGGTTTTCCAGACCCGATGGCGAATTTGCCCGCCCTCCAACCAGGCGACCGCATTGCGGAAGGCTTTGCCCGCCCGCGCCGTCGGTGGCTCGTCCACATAACCTACTAGCAACGGCACGGATCGCGATTCACCCGCCAAATAGTCGAGCGCCTGCAGGCATTTTGGCACAAACTGTGATTTAAAAACCAAATCGCGCGGCGGGTAGCCCACCAGCGACAATTCCGGAGTCACGACAAGATCGGCACCGGCGTCGAGGCACTCGCGGTAGGCGGCGAGGATGAGTTTGGCGTTGCCGGGAAAGTCGCCGACGACCGGATTGATTTGTGCGATGCCGATGTTCATTCCGCCCCCAACAAACACCAGATCACCAACCCGGCGAAAGAAAAAACACACCACCCTGGGATTCGCCCGCGGCGCATCTCACCGATCACCCGCTACCCTGCCGGGTGGGCATTCACAGATCGAACCAGCCGGACGGCTCATCCTGACAGACGCAGTCTAACCCAACATGACTGTGCCCCTGATTGACAAGACCTGCGCGCAAGAGCCCAAGAATGAGATCCGGTGTGTTGCAGTCGGAGCTGAGGTGACCTAACACTACACACTCAAGCTGCGGGTGCGCGATATCGCAAACCAGCGCCACTACCTGGTCGTTAGATAAATGCCCATGCCGTGAGCTGATCCGTTGCTTGATCGACCACGGCCGCTTGTTGTCGGCCTCTAGCAGGTTATCATCATAGTTGGCCTCGACAAACAACCCGTTCAGATTGCGCAACTGGTGGGTCATGCTTTGGGTGACATGGCCGACGTCTGAAACAAACCCGAAGCGGCGCGAGTCATGGCCAATGACAAACCCCACCGGGTCCACGGCATCATGCTGGATGGCAAAACTGCTAACTTCCACATCGCCGATGGCGAACCTCTGGGCGGTGTCGAAAGTCTTCCAGGAACCGCCTTCGATGCCAGTCTGGCGGATGACCTTGGCGGTTGCAGCAGTAGCAAATACCGGCAGCGGGTGTTGTTTGAGAAAAATCTTGAGCCCTCGCACATGGTCGCCGTGCTCATGGGTCACTAGAATCCCGCCTAGCGACGCCGGCGCAACCCCTAGCAGCCCAAGCCGTAGATTGAGTTGCTTGGCACTCAATCCCGCATCGATGAGCAGGCGCGTGCCTCCACACTCGATCACCGCTGAATTCCCCTTACTCCCGCTGCCAAGCACCGCAAATCGCATCTGGCCGCCAGCCTGCGGCAGGCGCGCTGCGGACGCAAGCGTTTGCTACCGACGGCGCGCCGCATGGCGTCCTGGATCTAGCGAAACTCAACCTCGTTGCCAACTCGGGTGAGCAGGCTGAGTTCCTCCATATCCTGCGATTCCACTAGAATGGCCCCAACCGGCTTGTCGCCGGTGCCATCCCATCCACGAATCAACACGGACGACTTGGCCAGTTGAATGACCTTGCCAGCAGCCCGATATTCCTTGCCTTGCGGTTGCACGCGCTTGCCGTCGTGCTCCGCCGCTTTTGAACTGATGGTGGTTCTCGGCAGATCATGGCCGACTGCCGCACCCAAATGCAGAATTGGGTATTCACGCAGAAAGCGTCCACCGTCCCATAACGAGAGCACCTTGCGGTGCGCCTCAACAAGCACCCGGAAATCTAACGGCAGAACGACCAACTCCTCTCCCGGTTGAATGCCCTTGAGTTCCATCATCGAGTTGAGACTCATCAGGCACTCGATGGTGGTCTTATGGCGAGCGGCGATCGCCACAAACGAATCGCCACGTTTGACGGCATAGGTGATTTTCCCCTCCATGTGGGTGGAGGACAGAAGATCATCGAGGTTCATCTCACCAACGATCCGGCGTGCCACCGGCGCGGCCGAGGACGCCGGAAAAATATTCACCAAGGTGATGAGTTTTGCCCGAGCTTCAGCCAACTTGCCTACCGCTAACAACTCGTGCGCTTTCTGAAACACCTTGGCACCGGGATCGATCTCGGGGACCTCTGCGCCAACAAGCACTTTCGCCGACTCCGGGTCGCCGACCTCGGTCGCTACACGCACCGGGGTGGGAATGAGCCTAGCAAACACCCCACCTAGCGGCGACTGAAACACATGGTAGGCTAACAGCCCAGTGAAGACCGTGACTGCCATGACTCCCACCGCAGCGAGCAGTTTACAAAACGTCCAAAATCTCATGCGTCCTAACGATGATAGCGATTAGATCAGCCCGCGCCGCTTGAAATCAAACGCATTGATTTCATGGGAACGCAGGATCATCTCAAAGGAAAACTTCAGAAGCGAAATTTCCCAGGCGTCGTCGACTCCCTCGATCACTGCGAGCGCCGGGTTGCCGGTGCGACGGATATCCTCCAAGACCCGTGCTCGCACCGCGTCCATCGTGTCGTGAATGATCTCCTCGTGCACCGTGCCACGCCGAAACTGAAACCCATATTGCAAAAACGCCAGATCCTTGCCCTCGGCACGAAATTTAGCGACCATCCTATCGAACCGGGCGCGAGCCGATGGATTGAATCCCTCAAGCTCAATCTCCCGGTACAATTCCGGGCGTAGAATCCGCGGCCGCTGGGCCTCCACCTCGCCGGTACGAATGCGGATTTCCCCGCTACGATCCATCAGTTCGCTCAGCAGTTGAAATTCGAAGCGAGTCTCGCCAAACGTGTCAATCCGACGGTCCGGCTCGTGCAGAACCCGGGTGGTTTCAAGCGCGTAGTGGATGTCGTCTGGAGAGTGCATGTGCGTAGGCATTGTCACCTGAATCGGCCGCAATGCAAAGAAAAGGGCGGACACCACTGGGGAGTCCGCCCATTTCAAAAGCGATCCGCCGCGTGGCTTAGGCCTGCTGGCTGTTGATATAGGTGACCACGTCACCCACGGACTGCAGTTTTTCAGCTTCTTCATCCGGCACTTCAATGTCGAATTCCTCTTCAAACGCCATCACCAACTCGACCGTGTCGAGAGAATCCGCGCCGAGGTCTTCGACGAATTTGGCTTCGAGGGTCACTTGGTCGGCGTTGACACCAAGTTGGTCAACGATGATATCCTTTACACGGGCTTCGATAGTTTTATCAGACATGAGTTGCAGTAGTTGGTGGTTGGCGTTGGTGGTGCTTATCGCGACCCGCACCGACATTGCAACCCCGAAAACAAAACGGAAGTCAAAAACCCGCAACGGGCAGAATTTCTGTCAGGACGGCTTGCTCACACCCTCCTCGGCGATGACCTGAAGTGGGGCGTATTCAATGAGTTCGCCGGAAAATCTCGACCGAATGAGCCGCATCAACCGCTCCGCCGGCTCGCCGTCGTCCAGCTGAAACCCGCCATACGTCAGGCCGTCAATGCGGATGCGCCCCTTGCCAGACATTCCGTCGAAATCCAAAAATGCCAGTCCCTTGGTCTCCCACTTCCGTAGATCCAGGGTTTTGAGGTCGGAGTAGGGCACGCGCACCCCCTGTTGGGTGGTGATTGACTCGTCATCGGCGGCGATCGATCGGCGCAGCGTGCGTAGCAGCATCCAGGCGGCGCAGGCGGCCAAGGCGAGGCAGATGCCACCCACGACCCACTGTTCCTGGATTTTACGGGTGTCGTAGGGCTCCTCGGGCGCGCTGGCATTCATCCCCTGCTCTTTGGTATACTCGCGCCATAGCAGATTCCATTGCAGTGGTTTCATGCGTTGATAGTCGTGGAGAATCGTCGGCCACGGCTGTGGCTGCGCCAGCGTCGCGGGCAGCGGCGTGTCCAAGGCCACTCGCACCGATTGTTGCGCCGCATACTTCGCCCAAGCGTCCGGGCTGAGCTGGCCGGCCGCATTGAGCCGCGTAAAATCCTCGTTAGCCTGTTGAAATGCCCGATGCAAAAAATACTCCTCGTTCTTACGACGATACCCAGTGGCCGCATCTCGGAAAAATAAAACCGCAAAGACGATGAACATCCCTAACATCAGAAAGGCACGCAATAAAAACCAACGCGTTGGCTTGCAAACAATCATTCCCGGGGCAGACATGGCGCACCACGAAATAAGCCTCCCACCACCGAAATTGGCAAGCGAAACAAAATTACCCGATTTCTTTGCATTCCGGCTTGTCGTCGGACCGCTGCTTGGTTACTGCAACGTCCGTTATGCCAATCGCAACTCCCGCGCAGTATCGCGCCATGTTGGACGCCGCCCAAAAAGGTGGCTACGCCTACCCCGCCGTCAATATCACCTCGATCACCACCATCAACGGTGCGCTCCGCGCGTTCGCTGAGGCAAAATCAGACGGAATCATCCAAGTCTCCACCGGTGGTGGCGAATTCGCCTCCGGCACGGCCGTCAAGGACGCTGCCTACGGTACCATCGTGCTCGCCGAAGCCTGCCACCTACTCGCCGAGAAATACGACGTTCTGATCGCCCTTCACACCGACCACTGCCATCCAGCGAAGGTCGAAAGCTTCCTCAAACCACTGCTGGCCGCATCGCGCAAGCGCATCGCCGAGGGCAAAGGCCCCTTGTTCCAATCCCACATGTTTGACGGCTCGGTGGTTGACCTAAAGGAAAACCTCGAAATCTCCAAGGCCCTCCTCAAGGAATGCGCCGAACTCGACATCATCCTCGAAGTCGAAGCCGGCTGCGTCGGTGGCGAAGAAGACGGCCACGACACGTCCGGCCTGCCCATCGAAAAACTCTACACCACCCCAGAGGACATGGTGGAAGTTTACGAAGCCCTTCAACCGATCGGCCGCTTCTTGTTCGCCGCCACCTTCGGCAACGTCCACGGCGCCTACAAACCCGGCGCAGTGAAACTCAAACCCTCGATTCTGCGCGACGGCCAAAAAGCCGTCATGGACAAGCACGGTGCCGCTGCCGAAATGGACCTTGTCTTCCACGGCGGCTCCGGCACCTCCGAGAGCGATCTCCGCGAAACCCTCGACTACGGCGTCGTCAAAATGAACATCGACACCGACACCCAGTACGCGTTCACCCGCCCGATCGTCACTCACATGTGCCAAAACATCGAAGGCGTCCTCAAAATCGACGGGGAAGTCGGCGATAAAAAGCACTACGACCCACGTTCCTACCTCAAAAAGGGCGAACTCGGCCTCTGCAATCGCATGAAAACCGCTTGCAACGACCTCCGCTCAACCGGCCAGACGATCTTCGGAAAAGTCTGATCGATTGACACGCAACGCTGGCATCCCCCAGCCCGTCCATCCCCAAAGCGGAGCCCCAGTGCTCCGCTTTTTTTCAGCCGAATCGCAAGTGAAGTGGTCCCGCGAAACGGAGCCAGTGTCCTAGCGATGGCGCGGGAGGTTTCGGGAGTCTAGAAAGACACCGAAACCAAGGAAACGAACGAGAAGAA
>JAYSPI010000233.1:0-13986 GCA_043722215.1 Prosthecobacter sp. | reverse complement strand
GCAATTCTGAAAATAATCGTGCCCTCTCGTGACTCACAAGCGCGGTGCCGCATGCCTGCGGCGACGATTCCTCCAGTTCGCGCTGCTGAAATCCCGAGTTTTTGCGGGATTGAGCGTGACAGTGGCGGTGGCGGTGGATTGTGTCAGTGACTCGTCCGCGCACCATGGCCATTGATCCACTCAAAGACGGCATTCGTTCCCATGTCCGGATTGATTTCTATGGCAATGTCCACAAGCGCCTGCGCGGCACCGACGCCGAGCATCGCTACGCCACCGAAGTGGCCGTCCTCAAAGTGCTCGGCGAACGCGGGTGCCCGTACGTCCCGCGCCTGCTCGAGGAGCACCCGGACGAACTGTACTTCGTTTCCACCAACTGCGGGAAACTCGCCACCCAGATTTCCAAGGACAAGGCGGATAATATCTTCGCCAAGCTTGAGCGAGAATACGGCGTGCGCCACCTCGACGCCGAACCCCGCAATATCACCTACTCCGATAAGCTAGGTTGCTTCTGCGTCATCGACTTTGAACTCGCCGAAATCCTGCCGCCGCCGGATCTGATCGTGCCCGTCCAGCCGCCAACACCCACCTGATTTCCACGTGCCCGACGCCTCGATCCTTCAATGGGCCGCGCTCACCCACAGCGGCTCGCGCAAACCCCGCAACGACGACGCGCTGATTTCCTTTGCTTCGGCGCCTGGAGGGGCTGAAATCCTGCACGCCAGCGGTTCCCGATCGTTGGCCAGCTATGATCTGGTGTTCGCGGTTTCCGATGGCATGGGCGGCGGCAATGCCGGCGACCTCGCCTCCTCGCTCCTGCTCCAGCGAATGACCGAAATCATCCCCGACACCTTTAAAATCGCCGCCTCAGGATTCTTCCCCGATTGCCTCGATCACTTGGCCGACGCGCTGCGATCTGTCCATGAACACGTCAATGCCACCGCCGCTTGTGAGCACACCCGCGGGATGGCCGCTACTCTCGCTCTGGCGTGGTTCACCCCCGAGAACCTCTACCTCGCCAATGCCGGTGACTCGCGCATCTACCTGTCGCGCCATGGCCAACTCACCCAACTGACCCGCGATCACACCGCCGCCTGGGGCCAGTGGAAGCGCGGCGAAATCTCCGAAATCCAATACCGCTCCCACCCGCGCCGCTCGGCCCTCTATGAAGTCATCGGTGGCGGCCATCTGAACGTCTGTCCTCACCTCGCGGCCATCCCCTATCAACCGGGCGATCGATTCCTGGTTTGTTCGGATGGTCTCATCGACGGCCTCTGGGAGCGTCACATCTCCAACGCCCTCGCCTCATCCGCAGAACCCGCGGAAATTGCCACAGCACTCCTGAAACGCGCTATCGACAACTCCGGAATCGACGATACAACCCTCATCGTCATTCGCGTCAACCCGCCCACTTCCAAATCATCCAGGTGATGTAAAATGCGGCGATTTGGCACGGGTTGTGCTTTATTTCACGCGCAGGCGTACTTGCACCTCGCCGCGACTGCATCTATCCCTTTCACCCTAAACCACCGAATACAACATGGCAAAATACAAACTGGAATACATCTGGCTCGACGGTTACACGCCGGTGCCGAACCTGCGCAGCAAGACCCAAATCAAGGAATTCGGGAGTTTTCCGACTCTAGACCAGCTTCCGATGTGGGGGTTTGACGGCAGTTCGACGCAACAGGCGGAAGGACGCAGCTCGGATTGCATGCTCAAGCCGGTCGCGGTTTTTCCGGACAGCACCCGCCGCAATGGTGCCTTGGTGATGTGCGAAGTGATGATGCCCGATGGCACCACACCGCACCCAAGCAACAGTCGCTCAACCATCCTCGATGATCCGGGTGCATGGTTCGGCTTCGAACAAGAATACTTCCTCTACCAAGACGGCCGCCCACTCGGCTTCCCCGCCGAGGGCTACCCAAGCCCACAAGGCCCGTACTACTGCGGGGCTGGCTTCAAAGCCGTCGGTGACATCGCTCGCCAGATCGTTGAGGAGCACCTCGACCTCTGCCTGGACGCTGGCATCAACCACGAAGGCATCAATGCCGAGGTCGCCAAAGGCCAGTGGGAATTCCAAATCTTCGGCAAGGGCTCGAAGCTCGCCGCCGACGAAGTTTGGGTCGCCCGCTACATCCTCAACCGCCTATGTGAAAAATACGGCATCGATGTGGAATACCACTGCAAACCCGTCAAGGGCGACTGGAATGGCTCCGGGATGCACGCAAACTTCTCGACCGACTACATGCGCGACAAGGGCGGCAAAGCGTATTTCGAGGCACTGATGGCAGCATTTGCTGAAAACGTCGAGGAACACATCGCGGTTTACGGCCCAGACAACCACCTGCGTCTGACCGGCCTGCATGAAACCCAGTCGATCGATAAGTTCACCTACGGACTTGCCGACCGCGGTTCCTCGGTGCGCATTCCGCACGCGTTCATGAACAATAATTACAAAGGCTATCTCGAAGACCGTCGCCCCAACTCCCAGGGCGACCCGTATCAGATCGCCTCACGGATCCTCAAAACCATCGCCAGCGTGCCGACTACTTGAGTCGCTCCTGGGGTCGTTCGATCCTCTCACTCAGCCGCTTCCCTCGCCGGGGAAGCGGCTTTTTTGTGGGTCGGGGCGCTTGACCCCGCGTCGGGCGGCGGCCAGCTTAGGTGCCGACATGCGTGATATCACACACCCTGCTGAGCGCCTAGTGCAGGCAATGGCCCGGATCTATCAATACCGGATGACTACCACCTCCGGAGGTAATCTATCCATTAAGGATGATGATGGCTCGATCTGGATCACCCCGGCACGGGTGGACAAGGGAGCATTGCGCGTGGAGGACATCGTGCGGGTGTTTCCCGATGGGCGCACCGAGGGACGGCACAAGCCGTCGTCAGAATTTCCATTCCACCTTCAAATCTATCAGAAGCGGCCGGAGTTGCGCGCCATCGTTCATGCTCACCCGGTGGCGTTGGTGGCCTTCAGTATTTGCGGGCAAACCCCGGATACGAGGTTGTTCACCAAGGCGCGCGCGGTCTGCGGCGAGGTCGGCCTCGCACCCTACGCTCTGCCTGGTAGTGAATTGCTAGGTGAGCGGATTGCGGCAGTGTTTGCCGCCGGCCACGACTGCGTGATGCTAGAAAACCACGGGGTAGTCGTCGCCGGGGTGGATTTTCCAAGCGCCTTCCGCCGCTTCGAAACTCTCGAGTTTGTCGCCAAAACCGTGGTCAAAGCCCGTGCGCTAGGCGACGTTCGTTACCTAACTGCCGTGCAATTGGCGATTGGCAGCGAGCCGGGCACCCAGCCCGACGAATTTACTCCGGGTCCGGCACCGAGCGCCGAGCGGGGATTGCGTCGCGAGCTGTGCGACTTTATCCGGCGTGGCTACCACCAGCGGTTATTGACGGCAAATGCCGGGAGTTTTTCGGTGCGAGTGAACGATGGGTCGTTTCTCATCAACAGCCAGTTAGTGGATCGCGCAACGATCACCCCGGACCAACTCGCACTGGTCTGCGACGGTCGCTGCGAGCGTGGCACACAACCTAGCCGCGCTTGGCAGCTACACCAGTTGATCTATCAGCGGCACCCACAAATTCGGGCGATTGTCAACGCCACACCGGTGAACGCCACCGCCTTTGCGGCCTCGGCGTGCCGCTTGGACACCCGCACGATCCCTGAGAGTTATATTTTTCTGCGTGATGTGGCAGTGTTGCCGTTTGACTGGGTCTATCAGTCACCGGAGAAAATTGCGGCGGCGATGACGCCCGATTTTCCCATTGCACTGATTGAAAACGACTGTGCGCTGGTGCTCGGCACTACCATCCTCGATGCCTTCGACCGCCTCGAAGTCCTCGAGTCCACGGCCGAGGCCGTGATTTTGAGCCGCGTGCTCGGCGAGGTCCAACCGATGGCCGATGCGGTGATTGACGAGTTGGTGCAGGCCTTTCTTAGCTGATGGCTCGAGGGGATTCCCGGGGAGGTCGCGTCTGCCAGTGGTTGCGCTGAGGCCACGCATTTGGATTGCGGGGCGGCGGAAACCGCGCTTGATTCACGCGTGTTTCGTCGTCACAACCTCCTGCGCTACTGGTTGCCACCATTGGTTTGGATGGGTCTTATTTATTCGGGGTCGAGCGACGCGCAATCCTACCATCATTCGTCGGCGCTCTTTGAGCCGCTGGTCCACTGGTTGTTGCCGAGCATGTCGGCCCTACAAATCCAAAGTCTGCACTATGTCGTGCGTAAATGCGCGCACTTGACGGAATATGCGTTGCTGGCCGGGTTGTTGTGGCGGGCCATCCATCAGCCCGTGGGCATCCCACGGCGGTGGGGCGGTTGGTGCGACGTCGCGCTGGTACTCGGGCTCGTGGGTCTCTACTCGGCCACGGATGAATTCCATCAAACGTTCATTTCAGGACGCACCGGCCAAGTTTCGGATGTGCTGGTCGATCTCGTGGGGGGCACGCTCGGGCTGGGGATAGGGTGGCTTGCCCAGTTGATCCGCACCCGCCCCGGGGGGGCGGCGGCCTCACAGGAAGCGGTCTAAGATTCGGCGGCTGGTGGCATCGAGTGCCTGAGGATCGCGGATCAGGAATTGAATTCCGCGACTGTCCACGATCATGAGGGTCGGTGCGGCCAAGCGCCGGATGTCCTCCTCCGCATTCAGCACCAACACCGTGGCCCCTCGATCGGTTTCAACCTGCCACCTACAGGGCGGCGCATAGCCCGAGACGCCGCTCACTCGCAAAATTTCCGGCATGAACTCGCGCCCTGCCAATTCCTCCGTCAAAATCCGCCGCAGATCCTCCGGCAGGTCGTCCAGGTGTGCAATCCACGTCAGTTCGTGGCCGTCGTGGCTGAGCACCGAGATGCTTTGGTGGGCCGCGCTGATCGGAAAGGCCCGCGCTGGCTCGACGTTCAAGTGCTCTCTGCCGTCCGCGCCCGTGAACACCAGGTGCCCGAACGGATTGCGATGAAGTTGAAATTCGCCGTTCATACTGTTGTTAGATCGCCTTAAGCGAGGTGAGATCGCCGACTCTAGTGTCGTCGCTCGGCGTGGCGTCCACGCCGCCGGTAAAAAATTCGGTCTGCGCGCGGTCCAGGCGGTAATAGGCCCCTTGCTTCGCGAGGAGTTCCTCGTGTGGCCCTTCTTCGACGATCTGTCCGCGGTCAAGGACGACCAAGCGGTCGGCCCGCCGCAGCGTGGACAAGCGGTGGGCGATGGCCAGGGTGGTGCGGCCGCGAATCAGGTTGTCGAGGGCCGCTTGGATCTCCAACTCGGTTTCGGTATCCACCGAGGACGTGGCTTCATCGAGGATGAGGATGCGCGGGTTGATGAGCAGTGCACGGGCAATCGATATCCGTTGCCGTTCTCCGCCCGACAATGCCTGGCCGCGCTCGCCTACGAGCGAGTCATACCCAAGTGGCAGGCGCAGGATGAACTCATGGGCGTGGGCTGCGCGCGCGGCCGCGATGATTTCATCACGCGTGGCGGCGGGGTTGCCGTAAGCGATGTTTTCGGAAACTGTCCCGAAAAACAAAAACGGTTCCTGGAGCACCAGGCCGATGTTGCGGCGGTATTCGGTCACCGGTAGCGATCGAATGTCCACGCCGTCGATGCGGATTGCGCCCTCCGAGATGTCATAGAACCGGCAAATCAAGTTGACCAAGGTGCTCTTGCCCGAGCCACTGTGGCCAACCAATCCGATCATTTCACCCGGCGCGATCGTGAGATTGATATCTTGGAGGATCGTGCGCGTACCATATCGGAAACTCACATCAGCCAGCTCAATGGCCCCGCTTACCTGTGCCAAATGCACCGGATGGGTGGCTTCTGGTACGCTCGATACATGGTCGAGGATGTCAAAAATCCGCTTGGCCCCGGCGGCCGCCTTTTCCGTCACCGACACAATCCGACTCATCGAACCTAGCCGCGAGTAAAACCGGTTGATATACGCGAGGAATGCGACCAACACGCCCACTGTGATCTGGTGGCGCGATACCAGCCAGATTCCAACCCCCCACACGACTAACAATCCGCTCTCGGTTAGGAACGTGACCGTCGGCGTGAACAACGACCAAACTTTGTTGACGCGATCATTGACGGCTAGGTTGCGGGCATTCGCCTCCCGAAACCGCTGCGCTTCACGCGCTTCCTGCGCAAATGCTTTCACGACCCGAATTCCCGGAATCGTGTCTGCTAGAACACTGGTGACATCCGACCAAATTCGATAGATTTGGTCGAAGCCGTGGCGCATGCGGTTGCGAACGACGTGAATTAACCAAGCGATCAATGGTAGTGGAGCGAGAGTTACGACCGCCAGTCGCGGGTTGATCGACACCAGGATCGCCGCGGTCATTAGAATCATCACCAGGTCGGTGATGAAATCCAATAGATGCGATGATAGAAAAACACAGATCCGGTCACTGCCCGACGAGATGCGCGCCATCAGGTCGCCGGTGCGCATGCCGCCAAAGTATTCCAGCGAGAGCCCTTGGAGGTGCTCGTAGGTGGTGGTGCGTAGGTCCGCGCCGATCCGCTCGCTCACCAGTGCCAGGAGGTAGGATTTCGCCCAGTCGAGGAGCCAGGCGAGGAAGGCGGCAGCTGCCAGACCGCCTAACAACATGAGCACCCGACTCGGGTCGATAGGTACGCCGTTTTGGAAGGGAATGAGCACCTGGTCCATCAGCGGCATGGTGAGATAGGGCGGCACCAAGGTGGCGGCGGTGGCCAGCAGGGTGAGCACGAAACCCGCGAGCAAGCGGCGGCGATAGGGCTTGGCGAAGCGCCACAAACGCAACAACGTCCAGGCAGAGGGTGGCGCGTAGATGGTTTTGGCGCAGGTCGGACAGGTGTCGTGGCCTGCGGGCACTGGGTTTTCGCAGCGCGGGCAAACTGCCGCCAGTGCCGGAACCACTGGCCGCTGTTCGACGCGCGCCTGGATTTGCTCGTTAAATTGATCGGTGAGTCGCCGGACGGCGGAGTCGCGGCCAAGCGTGTGGCGCCAGCGAGCGAGCAGGCCCGAGGAATTGCACAAGTCAAGGGTGCCGATGCCGGCGTGGTCGCGATGATCGAGGCGCAACCCGGGTTGGAGGTGCCAGTGTCGCCAAGACGCTTCGCCGGGTGGCTTGGCGAGCCAGCGTTGGTTGGTGAGCACCACGATGCCCTGGGCGAAGTGGAGGAGGCGAGTGAGGTCGAGTTCGAGCCAGGCGACGACGGATTCGTCGGTGTTGAGCATGGTGACGATTTCCGGGCGCCAGGGTTCGGGGAGAACCGCGGCGACGGTGGGCGAACGCGAGTGGTCGGCTGACGTCATCAGAGAGTGCCCACAGATCGACACGCCACCCATTACGGGCACCGGAATTGGGCGGCGGCGGGTGTTGTCTTATTTGGCGGTTCATGCAAGCCAATTGTCTCAGAATGAAAGGATCTGCGGACCGCTGTCGTATGACGGCTATGCAGAATTCAACCCCCAATCACCGATTGGTTTCGCGGCGCGCGATACTTCAATCCGCCATCGTGGCATGTGCGGTCGGTGGCATGTGCCCTGCCGCCCTCAACGCCCAGCATGTTTCTCCGCCGTCAGTGAGCGAGAGGGTTTTGGTCGAATCATCCGCCGCGTCGCGCGTGGTGGAAAAGGTGCTGGCCCGTGCGCCCGGGGTGATCGCCGAACTTACCGTCCAGGTGGGGGATGTTGTGCATAAGGGTCAAATCCTCGGCAATCTCGACTGCGATGCGGTCAAACTTCAACGCGATCTGGCCCGCCACGCGATGGATTCTAAAGCGAGTCTTGAGGCCGCCCGCTGCCAAGCGGATGCGTGGAGGGTGACGCGTGAGGAAACGCAGGAGGCAGTGCACCGACGGACGGCAGCCAAGTCGCGCTTGGACTGGGCGCTGGCGATGGAAAAGATGTATCGCAGCACCTATGACGTCCAGGTTGAGGCCGAGAAAACCCGTGCCATTCAGTATGAATATTGCCAAGAACAATACGAGAAACGGTTTTTTCGGGCCCCAGTGGACGGAGTGGTTGCCGAGGTTTTGATGGAGGTCGGGAAACCGGCGACGTTTGGTAGCCACATTCTGACGATTGGCAATGAAACGACTTATTGCGTGCCGGTGGCGGTGTCCGCCTCGCTGGCGGCGGCAGCGGTGCCGCTGAGTACTTTGCCGGTGCGTGCCGCCGATGGCAAATCGGTGTGTCGCGGGTTGGTCGAAGGGGTGATGAACGACCCGCACGCGGTTGGCGGAAAAATCATCAAATTGCTGGTGCGTGCGGCGGATTTTCCGCTGCTGACTCGCACTCACCTGTTAGGGATGAAGTTTGAGGTGTTATTGCCGGGGGTAGTGGGCAATCGTCACCCGTAGGGCACCGTCATGGCGGCCGGTGGGACAACCACTGGCTAGCGGCCTTCCCGGCGCGGGTGCCGGTGGCGAAACACCCCTGGATGAGATAGCCGCCGGTGGGGGCTTCCCAGTCGATCATTTCGCCTGCAACGAAGACCCCTGGGCAGGTGCGCAGCATCAGCGATTCATCTAACCCGTGCCATCCAACACCGCCCGCTGAGGAAATGGCCTCGGCCAAAGGTTGTGGACCCTCTAACGGAAGTAGGCAGTGCTTCGCCTCGCGAGCGAGCGAGTCGGCGTCGTGCCATGGTTGGCGGGCGAGGATCGCATGCGCCGCCCCGCTGAGGCGCCAGCGGGTGCGTGCCGCATCGAGAAAATCACGGCGCACCGATTCCATTTTGGCGACTAGGCGGGCATGGCTGAACGTCGGTTTGAAGTCGATGGCCATGGCGGGGTGAGGCATCGCGCGCAGGGCGCGGCCGAGTTGATAGATGGCACCGCCTTCGATGCCATAGCGGGTGATGAGCAGCTCACCGGTTGCCGTTGAGCCGTTGGCGCTGGCGGAGATGTTTTTGAGTGGCATGCCCTCGGCGGCGGCGAGCACGCGGGTTGGCCACGGGTGGCGCCAGCCGCAGTTGGCTGGGACCAGCGGCTGGCACGGAATGCCGAGAGCGGCAATGAGAGGAGCCCACGCGCCGTCGGAGCCGGTTTGTGGCCACGAGCCGCCGCCCAGAGCAAGGATGACTGCGTCTGCGACGACGACCCTGCCATTAGAGAACTCCAGTTGATGCGGGCGTCCTGGTACCATTCCGGTCCAGCGGTGATTCATCTCGAAGCGCACGCCCAGAGCGCGTAGGCGCTCGATCCAGCGCCGCAGCAAGGGTGCGGCTTTGAGTGCTTTGGGGTAGACGCGTCCATTGGCGGCCTGGAAGGTTTCCACGCCCAGGGCGGCGGCCCATGCCCGCAGGGCGTCGGCATCAAACGTGGCGAGCAGGTCGGTCCAGATGCCAGTCGGTTGATGGAGGCCGGAGTAGCGGGCGGCGAAGTTCTCGCGGGATTCTGAGTGAGTGAGGTTGAGGCCGCCCTTGCCGGCGACGAGGAATTTGCGGCCGACCGAGGGTTTGGCGTCGAACAAGGACACCTGCGCGCCCGCCGTGGCAGCTACCTCCGCGGCGCGGAGGCCCGCCGGGCCACCGCCGATGACGACGAGTTCGGGTGTTGGGAGCAATGGGTGTGAGATGATCGCAGGCTAGCTTGCCCAGGCGTGTCGGGCAACTCTAGATCCAATGCAGAAACACAATCCGTTGCCTGCCCACAAAGGTGATTCTGCCTCGATGCTCCCCACTGGGCTGTCGACGGATGCTGACATCAAGCGCTCGCAATGGCCGGCGACTCAATTGGAGTCGCTCGCAGCGGGTGGGTTGACAGCGTCGATGTCGAGCCGCATGGTGTGTGTCCCGCCGCTTGGCGCCGCTATTCATCATGATTTTCAAGAGCCTCTGTCGCCACGCCGGAATCGGCGCGAATTCGTATGTATTGGAGACACGCGCCGCACGAGTGGTGCTCGACGCGGGGATGCACCCGAAGCACGAGGGCTATGCCGCTGTGCCGCATTTTGAGTTTTTGGACCCGGGGTCGGTGGATTCGATCGTCATCACGCACTCGCACCTTGATCACGTGGGGACGCTGCCGGTGTTTTTGGAAGAACAAGCGCAGGCCAAGGTGTTTTTATCGCCCGAGACGGCGGAGTTGGCCTCGGCATTGCTTCATAACTCGGTGAATGTGATGCAGTCCAAGCGCATCGAACATGGCATTGCCGAGTATCCGTTGTTCGAACATCGCGACCTCGACCGGATCGTTGAATCCTTTGAAACCCGCCGAATTGAACGGCCATTTGATCTCGACCGCGAGGGCACAATGCGTGCCACCTTCCACGACGCCGGTCATATTTTGGGCTCGGTGGGAGTGACGATTCAAGCGTCGGGCAAGCGGGTGATGTACACGGGGGACGTGAACTTCGAGCACAGCACGATCCAAAAGGGCGCACAGTTTCCCGAGGATTCGGTGGATGCGCTCATCGTGGAAACCACGCGTGGGGAACAAGCCCGCGAGCCGGGTTACGACCGCACGCGGGTTGAGAATGAATTTGCGGAAGCGATTGAGCGGGTGCTCGCGCGCAAGGGTTCGGTGCTGGTGCCGGTCTTTGCGATGGGCAAGACCCAAGAGGTTCTCGCGATGCTGCACCGCTTCAAGACCGAGGGCCGCATCCCCAAACACACCCCGGTTTTCATCGGCGGCCTGAGTACCAAAATGACTCATATTTACGACCGTTTCTGCGACGTGTCGCGCCGTCATTTCCCGGGGTTTCGGTTCCTCAAGGACATGGAAATCCAGGGCAGCGAGAAAAAACGTAAAGGGCCGATTCCATTCAATCCGGGCTGCATTTACGCCCTCTCCAGTGGCATGATGTCGGAAAAAACCGTCTCCAATAACTTCGCTCGCCAAGGTGTCCTCGAAAATAAACGCCACGGCTTGTTTTTCGTTGGCTATGCTGACCCCGAAACTCCCGGCGGCCGCATCCGCGTCGCTCAACCCGGCGATAGTATCGTCCTCGACCCTGCTTACCCGCCGGTCCCTCTCCATTGCGAGATGCGCGTCTTTGATTTCAGCGGCCACTCAACCCGCGATGCCATCGCCGACTACATCGTCAAGGTGCGCCCGAAGAAGGCATTCCTCGTTCATGGCGACGATGGTGCCGTCGAGTGGTTCCGCGGTGAAATCCAGCGCCGCTTGCCCGATACCCAGGTTATCGTCCCGTTGCCCGGCGAGGAACATCCAATCTAACGATCGGTGGAGCGTCGCCCGGGATTCTAGGTTGATTTCGGCTTTGAGGTGATTTTTAGCGAGCTTGAGGAGTCATTGGTGTCGATGAACGAGCAGGCGATGCCGCCCTAGCGGCGCTAGTCTTTGAGTTCCACGATGAGGTTGAGCAGATCGTCTGGGCCATGTCGCCGGGCATGCGCCGTTGGGTCCTGGGACAAGCGGTTACGCCGGTTGTTGCTGAGAGATGCAGTGGAGCGAGCCGCCCTCTTCGACGAGGTCGAGGGAATCGATGCCGGTGACGATGCGATCGGGGAACATTTCACGGATTTGGCCGAGTGCGCGATCGTCGTTTTTCGGCTGGCGGAATGTGGGTACGAGCACGCCGCCGTTGACGATGAGAAAATTGACATAGGATGCGGGCACGACCGGCAGTCGCCAACCTGGCACTTCGCACGCTTGGGGCAGCGGGATTTCGACCACCTCGAAGGGTCGTCCGTTGGGGTCGAGGAAGGCGCGCAGGCGGGCTAGGTTGTCAGCGAGGATCGGCCGGTTGGGGGAGGTTGGGTCGCGCTCCACGCAGGCAACTAGGGTGGAGGTATCGGTGAAGCGCGCCAGGTCGTCGATGTGGCCATCGGTGTCGTCGCCTGCGATTCCGTGCTGGAGCCAGAGGATTTCAGCGACTCCGAGGCCATTGCGCAAGCGGGATTGGATTTCTGAGCGGCTGAGTTGTGGGTTGCGGTTTGGGTTGAGCAAGACCGCCTCGGTGGTCAACAGTTGGCCCGCACCATTCGTTTCAATCGCCCCGCCTTCGAGGATCATGCCACCCTCGAAATGCTGCATTTTGAGAGCGGCGGCGATCTGGCCAGGAATTGCATTGTCCAGATCCCATGGCGGGAATTTACCACCCCAGGCATTGAACTCCCAGTCGGTGGCAGCTACCTCGCCGGTGGTGGAGTGCTTCACAAAGATTGGCCCGTGGTCGCGGCACCAAACATCGTTGTGCGCGTGATCAAATAACTCAACCCGCTCGGGCACCGCCTTAGCCCGGTTGCAGGCCGCCGCAATCGCCGCATGCTGACTGGCCGCCGCATTGATGCGCACCGTTTCGTGGAGCGTGATCGCCGCGGCAATTTGTGCAAACTTCTCCCACATCAGGTCGTGCTTCGCTCCACCCCAGTGGCGCGCATCATTGACCGGCCACGACAACCAGACAGCGGCTTGCGGTGCCCATTCGGGTGGTATCGAGAATCCTGCGGTGGCGGCGGTCATGGGCGACAAGCTAGGCGCGCCAAGAGGTTCGTCGAGCAGGAATGACGACGGTCATGAGGGTGATTGGCGATGGATTCCCACAGGTCACAGATCATCCCTGATGCGTGTGGGTGAGGAGAATACGAGAGCATCCCGCGGGTCGCTCGCGCAAGCAAGGCTGATATAGATGAATGGTCTGACACGTGGTCGTCAATGAGTGGTAGATTGGCCGAGCAGGCCGGGGGAGCCGCTGAGTTTGCACCAGGAGAACCCGTAGAGAGCGATGATCAGGAAGCAGGCGGCTGGCACGGCGAAGCCTGCAGACATGCCATAGTCGTCGCCGAGTTTACCCATGAGTTTGGGCAGTAGGGCGCCACCCATGATGGCCATGACGATGAACGACGATGCGACCTTGGATTTCGAGCCGAGGCCGTGGATTCCCAGCGCAAAGATGGTCGGGAACATGATCGACATGAAGAAGAAGCTGAGGAATAACGCAGCCACCGAGAGCCAGCTGAGTTTGGCGACGATGAGGGCCATGAGGATGACGTTGGCGAGGGCATAGATGGCGAGGGCCTTGTGGGCGGCGAGTTTGTTGAGCAGGCCAGCGCCGGTGAAGCGCCCAAGCAGAAAGAGTGAAAACCCGAAAAATGAGAGAAGCTTGGTAGCGCCTTGTTCGGTGGTGAACCATGCGCCATCGCGGAACTCGACACCGCTGGCCCCGCCGATGAGGAACGACCAAGATTCCTTCATAGTGGCGGTTAAGGGGGGCATATCTTCCACGATGTAGTTGATGAAGAAGCTGAAGATGCCGGCTTGGGCGGCGACATAGAGGAATTGAGAGATGACCGCGCCGGTGAAATGGCCGTGGGCCCAGATGGATTTATGGAGGACGGGGACGGCGTCATCGAGGTGATAGTCGTCCTCGTTGATGAGGTCGGGGATGTCCGCCTTAAAGAAGATCAGGGCCAGCAGAATCACTACCCCGGCAATCACGGCATACGGAATCCACACCGTCTGGTGCGCTGCGGTGATGCAGACGTGGCATTTGCCATCGATTTTTGCGATCTCACTTTGTAACCACGACTGGCCTTTGGCGGCGCACGATGCGCACGCATCGAGCGGTCCGGCGGTCGGATTTTCTAGCAGGTGGAGTTTGTGGGATTTGGCGGTTCGCTGTGCTAGGCTCTCAGTGAGGTCGGATTTTTTATGCTGGCAGGCTAGGCAATTTTCGATGGATGAGTGTTGGGTGCCGCTGGTGACGTGTGCTTGATGGATGTTGGGGTCGGCGTAGAAAAATAGTCCGCCGATGATGGGGCCGAGGATCCAGCCGACGCCGTTGGCGGATTGAGCCAGGTTGATGCGCACGGCGGCGAATTGGGGCGCTCCGAGTACGGTGGTGTAGGGGTTGGCGATGGTTTCTAGGAACGTGAGACCCATCGAGATGACGCAGACGCCGAGTAGGAAGGCCCAGAATGCGGAGATTTTGGTAGCGGGGATAAACCACAGGCAGCCGATGGCGACCATCATCAGGCCGATGATGATGCCGCCTTTGTAGCCAAGACGGCGGGCGAGC
>JAYSPI010000232.1:0-6864 GCA_043722215.1 Prosthecobacter sp. | reverse complement strand
GTCCCATTTGTCGTGCTCCTCCAGGCATGGCTTAAGAAAAACCCGAAGGCGCTGGCACTGGTGGCAGGCTACACGTTGTGCATGCATGTACTCGATCACTATATGATCACCATCCCGGAGCGCGGGATTTCCCTTGGTCATATCAAACCTGATGTTTTCGGCGCAATCCAAGTGACGATCCCCGGGGCGTTTTGGGGCGACATATTCGCCTTTGTGACCATCGGCGCGGCGTTCGTGTTTTTCTTGCTGCGAGCGCTCGGTCAGCACTCGCTCTATCCAAACCGCGACCCGCGCATCCTCGAGTCTGCTAATCTATCCAACTAACTTGTCAGCACTGCCCATGGACCCTACACGCGACAATCCAATCATCCGCTTCGCCGCATTCTGGTGGGCGCTAGGCACCGTTCTGGTGTTTGCGCTGGTATTTGCAGGGATCTGGTTCTGCAATCGTGGGGCGCCTGTATCGCTCGAAGATGTCGCCGCCGCCGCCCGCTACCAAACACGCACCCGTATCAATCAGGCGCAAGCCAGCCAGCTCGATCAATCCGCCATTGATGCTGCCATCTCTGGCGTTGCCCAGCAACTCGTGACCGCCAGACCTGCCGCCGTGGTAGAACCGGCGCAGTTAGTCCCCGGGTCACCCACGGCAGTCCAGCAAGCCGCGAAACCGGCACCGGCGTCATCGAATCTCTGAAATTGAGTTATCATTCCCCAATCCATCTGATGTCTCCCGCCATCCCAACCACCCGTGATCAGGACGTGCAGCATCGCGCGGGAATTGATCGTTCGCTGCGCCATCCGGTGATGTTTTTTCTAACTAGCGGTGCCGCCTGGCTCGCTGTGGCGGTTGTTCTCGGAGTAATCGCCTCCGCCAAGGTTCATAACCCGGGATGGCTGGCTGGATGCGGGTGGCTGAGCTATGGGCGGGTTTTTCCGGCGCACCTCAACGTGATGATTTATGGTTGGGGGATGCAGGCGGCCTTTGCGGTGATCCTGTGGTTGATGGCGCGGCTCTCAGGCAAGGAATGCACATCGGTGGGCACGATTCTAACGGCTGGTCACGTCTGGAACTTGGGTGTGGCTCTCGGGGTGGTGGGTATTCTATCGGGTAACGGCACAGGCATGCCATGGATGGAGTTTCCGGTGTTTGCATGGCCGGTGCTGGTGGCCAGTTATTTTGCCATCGTAGTGGGGGCATTCATTCAATTTCGTGTCCGCGCGGATGGGCGGGTGGATATTGCGCAGTGGTATATTTTGGCGGCGATGATTTGGTTTCCGTGGGTATTTATCACCGCCAACACCCTGCTGCACTGCCTGTCGGGCAACCCGGTCATGGCGGCCGCCATTAATGCATGGTATAAATCTGCGCTGATTTTCCTGTTTTTCATGCCAGTTGCGTTGGGTGCGGCCTATGCGCTTATGAGCCAGTTGACCGGGCGTCCGACTGCCAGTGATGCGCTGGCCAAATTAGGGTTTTGGTCGTTAGCGGTCATTGCGCCGTGGGCCGGGATGCAACGACTCGCTGGGGCACCGGTGCCGTATTTCCTGCCGTATATCGGTGCGGCCGCGACGGTCTTGTTATTCATCCCGGTTTGCGCCGCTGCGGCCAACCTGATGCGCAGTGCGTGGTTGAGTCGCAGGGCAAGTTCTGGGAATCCGGCGTTTCAATTTATTGTTGCCGGATTGATAGCGCTTGTGCTGTTAGCGGTGGCCTCGGTGGCATTGAATTTACCGGATTCCACGCTGCGGTTGAGCCAGTTCTCGCTGGCGGGCTATGGTTGCGACATCTTGGTAATGTATGGGTTTTTCAGTTTGGTGATGTTTGGTTCGGCCTACTTCATCGTGCCGCGTGTGACTGGCCGTGAGTGGTTGTCCCGCCGTTTGATTATGGGGCACTTTTTGTTTTCGGTGTATGGAGTGCTCACAATCCTTATGGTCGCTGTCAGTGGTGGCTTGCAACAGGGGATGAGCCAGGAGGACTGGATACAGCCTTGGCTGCGCGCCGCCGCAAGCGTCCAGCCATACGCTGTGGCTAACACCTTTGCC
Source organism: Prosthecobacter sp. (assembly GCA_043722215.1). Lineage (GTDB taxonomy): Bacteria > Verrucomicrobiota > Verrucomicrobiia > Verrucomicrobiales > Akkermansiaceae > Luteolibacter. Next base: position 4,818 of record JAYSPI010000232.1, on the reverse strand, counting down.
TGGTGCTTGATTCTATTTGCGAATGCTTTCTTCTTCCTGCATCTCGCGCTGATGTGGCTGCGCCTCGGTCGGCACACGGTGTTGCCGATCTTGTTGGGTGGCAGCCCGCAATCCGCGCCGCGCACGACCGACCCATGATCCTTTCCCACTCTTCTCCATGAGCTTCCGTACCTTCCTTCTCGCGCTCTCAGCCAGCTTCGGCACGGCCTGGCTCGCCATCATCGTAATCCCGTTTTTCAAGATGCGCGATCTCGCACCCGTCACGCTTTCCCAGGCGACCGACGGTGCCACGGGTATCTTTTTTCCCAAGCGCGCCGGTCGCGTCGCCGATGGGGCGCGGGTGTATGCGGAGAATGGCTGCTACCTGTGCCATACCCAGTTGGTGCGCCCAACCTATGCTGGGAACGACCTTTATCGCCCGGATTGGGGTGGCTTGAAGGCCGACGCCGAGCGCGGCGATACTCGCCGTGAAACCAATGCTTATGACTTCTTCGGCGAGCCGTTTGCCCAGCTCGGGGTCATGCGTGTGGGGCCTGACCTTTCTAACATCGGCCGCCGGGTTGAAGCGAATTATGCCGTCGGTGGTGATCCAGCGGCTTGGTTGTATGCGCATCTGTTCAATCCGCGTGACAACCGGCAATTATGGCGGTCGGTCTGTCCGCCACAGCCATTTCTATTTGAGAGACATGAGATCAAGGGTAGCCGGTCGTTAGTCGCGATCAAGGGGGACGCCGGCGATGACCATGAATGGCTACCTGGGTCTGACGCCAAGGCATTGGTTTCCTATCTGCTATCCTTGAAAAAGGACCACTCACCGCCCGCCGCACTTAATTTTGCTCCCAAGAAAACCGATGCGGTCCCCTGAATCTCAGACCATCCCAGCCTGCTCTAACATGTCATCGCCCAACCAGCCTTCCGATCCTGAGACCGCACCCGTCGCGCCCTTATCTGCCGAGCGTGTGGCCGTTGCGGCCAGCGACCGCGAGCCGCGCCTTATCGCGCCCGGCGGTGAGCCGATCGCGCTGTGGGTGCTCGCGGCGTGCGGTTTGGTGGTGCTCATTGCGGGCGGCATTCTGGGTGGCGCAGGTAGGTTTTTTGACTATCAGACACTGGTTCGCGCCGGTTACGTAAGGACCCCCGCGCCGGGCTCTGCAGATCAAGGGCCGCCACCCAAGGAGGCGCTTGTCGCTTATTCGGCTAGGGGCGCCAAGATTTATGCTGGTAAGTGCATCGTCTGCCATGGCCCAGAGGCCAAGGGTGACGGTGCCAATTTCCCATCGCTAGTTGGGTCAAAATGGGCCAACGGGGAAACCGAACGGTTTGCCATGATCGTCCTCAACGGCCTGCAGGGAGCGACCAGCACCGGCAAGGCCTATCCCGGTGCGGGCATGCCATCGCAAGCGCTTGGCCTCACCCCCGAGGATCTCGCCGGGGTGATGACATACGTTAGAAATCACTTCGGCAATACCACCGGTGATGTGGTCACGGTGGCGATGGTCAAGGCGGCGATGGAAATCTCCGCCGCACGCCCGAAGAGCGGTCAACAAGTGACAGCTGAGGAGCTTACCGCCGATCACCTGAAATCACTGCCTGGCCCGACGCTCGACGCAAAAGCGATGGTCGATCCGCTCACCCTGATGCCAGTGCGTGTATCCAAATAATTCGCTTGAGAGCGGGGGGCATGAGTGGGGGCGGCGCGATGGATCATTTCCATCGCCAAGCGACGCTGCCTGCCGTAGAACCCCCGCATGAAATTGGCACAAGGGCAGGTCTGGCATGTAGGCAGCGAATATCTCCGGATCGTGACTTGGGAGCGCCTCGCCATCGCCTACAAATCCACACCCAGCCCGCTCACCAAGGACGGCACGTTGGTTCATGTCACGAAAAAGGAATTTTGTCGGCTCATCAAGGGAGGTGTTCTGCACCAACCGGATGCGCCAGAGGTCGGCCAGTCGTGAGATTCGGCGCGTGGTGGGCCTCTAGGGTCAGTGGATCCGACTTGCCTCGTGTGGGTAGGAACGATACGACCTCTGGTGTAGAAGCGGTATTCCTTACCATTGTCAGATTGTGGTAAATTTCGACCCGTTGGATACCCGCCGTTGCTTAACTCACTCTTATTTACGAATCATAGGCCATAGCCACCGGTGCGCATGGGTCATCGCTGACCCAGCGCGGCGGCGGGCATCTGGCAGACCGCTTTTTTTCGATGAACATTGCATCTACCGCCTTGACGCTATTTCTCGTGCTAGATCCCTTCGGGAACATGGTGACCTTTCACTCGCTGCTAGAGCGTGTTCCAGCCAGGCGGCGGCGACGCGTGTTGATTCGTGAATTGCTGATAGCCTTTGCCGTTCTGGTGTTTTTTGTGTTCGCGGGCTCGGCTATTTTATCGACACTGGGAATTCGTATCTCCACGTTGAATATCTCGGGCGGAATTTTGTTATTTTTGATAGCTTTAGGGATGGTGTTTCCGGCGAAGTCGATACTCTACGATTCCGACACGAGCGAACCCTTCATTGTTCCGATTGCCGTGCCGCTTCTCGTTGGTCCATCCACCATTGCGTTACTGTTGCTACTGGCATCGCGATTCCCTAGTGAAAAACTGGCGGCCATGATGGTGGTTTCGATTGCGTGGGGCAGCAGCGCGGCTATTTTATTAGTTTCGTCGTGGGTGCTTAGGGTGTTAGGAAGTAAAGGGACTCAGGCCATGGAACGATTGATGGGACTGATGCTCATTCTCATTGCGGTCCAGATGTTTCTTGATGGGGTTTTCCTAGGTGACTACTTCCATCCCAGCGTCGCCCTTCCAGCGCCAGCGCCGTGACGGATGCTTCCAGCGTTACTATTTCACGTCATCGTCAACTCCCGCAACCGCTCGATCCGGGGGCATCATGTCGAGACGAGGGCACCTAGGTGCACCGCGAGCAGGGTGGTGCGGACCTCGGCGTTGGGATAGATTTGGCGCAGTGCGGCCTGGTAGGCGGCCAATTGGTCGGCGTAGCGGTCGAGGAGATCCGTCGGGGTGGTGACGGCATCGGTTTTGTAGTCGATGATTTCCACCTGGGTGACGGTACCGTCGGGCGAGCGGTGGATGTGGATGCGGTCGATGACGCCGGTGAGCAGTCTGCCGCTGACGATGGCGCTGGTTGATTGTTCACGGAAGAGGTCGATTGACCGGCCGCGGCGCTGGAAAATTCGAGCGAGTTCCGGGTTGTCGAGCAGTCCCTCGACCACTCGGCCTGCCTCATGGTCGGGTAAGGAGGGTCGGGCATCGTCCACCCAGGCGACGCGTTCGAGTAGGGCGTGGATTTCGGCACCGAAGGTAATGCCATGAGGCGAGTGAACGGCGGATGGGTGGGTGCTGGGGGTGATGCGTTCACGGCGTGGGATGGCCGCTCCTAGCAACCGGGTCGTCTCGAGCGGTGCTTCTGGGGTGGGATTTGGCACGGTGGTGGTCCAATCCGAGGATCCGGCTTGATAGGCGACGCCGGGTTCTGAGGTGGCACCGATTGATCGGGCGAGCCAGTTTGCGAGCGATGGTTTATCTGGTTTGGCGGCGGCGGCGGGTGGCTGCAGCAAGACATACAATCCACGTTTGGCGCGGGTGAGGGCTACGTAGAGCATGCACAGGGCTTCGTATTGCTGGTCGCTGGCCCAGCGTGCTTCGGCAGTGCGTAACTCGGGTAGGATGGCGCGTGCCCATTGGGGTGGGGTTTGTGTCAACCAACCCGGGCCGTCGGCTACCTGAAAGTGTTGGGCCTGAGGGACGGGCGAGTCGGGGATTTCGGGGAGCACGACCACGTCGAAGCCAAGACCTTTCGCCTTGTGTATGGTCATGACTTGGACGGCAGCTACACCGGGGTTCTGGGAAATCTCTAGGCGTGATATCCAATCGGCTGCGGCGCGGGGTGAGACGCCACCCTGAGCATCCAGGTTAGCCAGCGCGGCAAGGAGGTCGCCAGCGCGGCGTCGACCAAAGTCTGACCACTGTGGCCAGCACGCGGAGGTGATGGATTCCATCATCACGGCGAATCCGTAGCGGGATGCCTCGATGGTGAGTTCCTCCCAGATGTGTGGCCAGGAATTGCTGTATTTCGCCTCTAGAACTCCGGCGAGCGGTGACATGGCGATGATTTCGCGGGCAAATGCATCTGCCGGGTCGGCGAGCCATTTGAGGAGGTTGGCGATGACGATGCCGACTGGGTTGTCTTGAGCGGGTAGGCGGCGTCCTTCGAGGATGACATCGAAGCCACGCGCGCGGAGGAAGTCGGCGACTTCGCGTGCCTTGGTGTTGCCGCGCATGAGCACCCCGCAGGTCATGGCCCGCTTGCCAATGCCCAACTCGGTGAGGATTTCGGCCAGCCGTTCTAGACGCTCGTTCCAATCACCGACGACTTCCACGCGTGTGTGGCCACGTTTGGCCGGGCTGCATAGCGGGGCGGCAGGCAGGTGGTCCTGCCAATCCCAGCGGTTGGCGGTGTCGCCAAAAAGTTCGAGCAGGGTTGGAAGGTCGCCGCAGACGCAGTTGACTAGGGCCAATACTTCCGGGCAGGACCGCCAGGATTCCGCCATCGGGGCGATGTTCATGCCCGAGCCGTAGCGGGTGATGACTTCATCGAATAGACCGACATCACCGCCGCGCCACGCGTAGATTGCTTGTTTGCGGTCGCCAACGATGAACAGGGTGCCGTCGGCAGCGGTGGCAGCTTCATCGATGAGTGGCAGCAGCCCGGTCCAATCGGCGCGGCTGGTGTCTTGGAATTCATCGAGCAGCCAATGGTCGATGCGGGCGTCCAGGCGGAAATCGACGGATTCACG
>JAYSPI010000231.1:0-10466 GCA_043722215.1 Prosthecobacter sp. | reverse complement strand
TGGCTCGCGGCTTGCTCCGCTTGATGGCGCGTGGTTTCCTGTTGTTTGCGCCCTTCCTCACGTTGTGAGTCCGCCTTTTGCTGACGCGTCGCCTGTTCCACCTGGGTTTTCGCGGCCTCTGCTTGATGGTTCGCGGCTTGTTCCGCTTGGTGGCGGTTTGCTTCCAATTGTAGGCTCCGTTGGTGGTTGAAGTTTTCGCGACCTCCCAAATCTTTGATCGATTGATCCGCCTGGCGGTGAGTCTCCTCACGGCTTTGACGGAAGCGCTCGGTGATTTCCGGACGCAGTGCTGCGGGGCGCTCCACAACACCATTCTCAAAGCGGGTTTTTACCCTGCTGGGTCTCAGGCCGGCATTCCAAGCGGCGTCCATATTCGGAGCAGCCACCCGCAGTCGGTCACCTTGAATCTGCGGTCGCATGGCAAGCGCGTCGCGGCCGGGCTTGCCATGGAGGTCAAGATCCAGGCGATAAAATGGCAGCGGGTGACCGACACTCGCGCTCACGTCGCCATACTTGGGGCCACCGCTAATGATCTGGCGGTTGCTCACGTGGATGTTGGTGATATTTGTCGTCTGTTGGAGAAACTGGTTGTTTTGACTGCTCGGCAGACAATAGCGGTGGACCGGACTGCCGAAGTGGCGGGTTTCAATGAAATTGAACCACAGCGCCCCAATGCCAAAGGTCGTATCCACCGAGGAATCCCAGTGATTCTCCCGATAGGCCAGGGTTTCCGGCGGCAACGGCGCCCAACCCACGTGGCGATTGCCAGACCTCCAAGAAACCCAGGCGGGGGCCCACTCACTCCCCGGCACCCATACCCATCCATGACTGCGAATCAGCGCCCAACGACCGTAGTGGTAGGTCGCCCAACCGAACGGCTCGTCCGAAAGCCATGTCCATCCGCGGTCACTGCAGACCCAGCGCCCGCGAAAATACGGACGCCAACTGGTGTCGCGCACGACCACGGGCTGCCAAACGTAGCCGTAATCAGGAGCCTCGAACCATGACCCGTAGGCCGTTAGAGAATCATAGAACACCCCGTAGTCGCCAACGGCGGCCTGCGGTTCACCCGGATCCTGGAAATCCAGCCCCTCGCGGCCGGCGAGGTCGTGCTCGCGCTTACTGAGTTCTGGGGCGCGCCGAGAGAGTTCGTCCTGTTTGGCGTCGAGCGATGCTTGCTGTTGTTCGAGCTTCCCCTCGCGGGCGCTGAGCGCGGCTTCCCGCTCGCGAATTTGCGTCGCGACCGCACCCGATTGGGAATCGAGGCCGGAGCGGGCTTCGTCGAGCTGCATCCGCTCACGCTCGACCGCATCGCGCTCAGCAGCAAGTTGCTGCGAGGCGACTTGCTGCTCGAGTTCGGCGATCTTTTGTTCGGCGGGATCGGCGGATTTTTTATTGCAACCACTGGTGAGCAGACCGGCGAGCACGATGCAAGGAACCAAGGAGAGGGATTTCATGGCGATACAGTGATTTTTGCCGCATTTCCCCGCCCTGTCATGCACCAAATTTATCCTGAGCGGTCATTTCGAATCATTTCTCTAATGGCGCGCGGTGCCCCTTCGCTTTGATTCACCGGAACGCCCGTCCGTCCTCGCCGCCGCGCGGGGGAGGGTTACCGCAGGTAGGGATTGCCCTGCGCTTCCCGACCTATGGTAGTGGCTGGACCATGGCCAGATAACACCCGGGTGGCGGGTCGCAATTCTAACAGGTAGCGCGCAATACCCGCCACCAGTTGTTCGGTACTGCCGCCGGGCAAGTCAGTGCGACCGATCGACCCAGCAAACAAGGTGTCGCCTGAAAACAGAACCCCGCTCTCCACTAGATAAAACGTCACCGCGTCCAGCGCATGGCCAGGGATGTGGGCCAACGTGATCTCCTGACCACATAGCTGGAGCACTTGGTCCACATCTAATAACTTATCAACCTGATAGGGATCAACAGCAATCTGCATCCCCCAACTGCGTGCATATGCCTCAAGCGTCAACTCCGTGGAGTACGGCGAATAGGCATGCAGGCGCGCACCCTGTGCCTGTAAGGCGGCAGCGTCTAGAACATGGTCGTAGTGCTGGTGAGTGAGCAGCACATCATCAACCCGAACCCCTTGTTTGACAAGCCAAGCAGCGACTCCCTCGGGCGCATCAACGAGGAAATTACCGTCGGGCGATTCGACTAGGTAGCCGTTAGTCTGGGTTTGCCCGCCAGTGAATGATGAGATTTTCATATTCCGCGCTTACTTGCCGGCGTTTTTCTTCCGGTCGATGAGCGAAGGAATCAACATGGTCAGGCCGAAAACTAGCAGCACAACGCCCCAGATCTGGTTGATGTTCATGTCCAGCGAGCGATGATACATCTCGGTATTCGAGTTGGTTAAAACCCCGTAGGTTCCCAACATCACGCCGAGAATGGTGAAGTACAGTCCGATAGGTAAGCGCAGATCGAGTCCCATGATAGTAGATGGTTAGAGGTGGTGGAATTACCAGAAAAGCACGTTGAGAATCACGCAGCAGCTCAATAGAATGATGCCGATCACCGATGGTCGCAGGTACCAGGATTCCTCTTGATCGGTGATTTTAGGGGTCAACGAATACACCAACCCGGCCAACTCGCCGTCGGTTTTGGTGCGGGCGGTGACTAGCGAAACCACCAGCGTGATCGCCAAGCAGGCGATGAAGGCGAAACTCGCCAGCCAGAAGTTCTGAGCCATGTCGCTGGGATAGATTTCCAGCACCCGCAGGTAGCCGCCTTTGACGCCGGGTGCATTGCCCTGCGCGAGGGTCAGTGCGTGGACCAGTGCGGAGGTTGTGATGCCGCCAAGCAGGCCAAAGAACGCGCCGTGGCTGGTGGTGCGTTTCCAGAACATCCCTAGCAGGAAGGTGGCAAACAACGGCGCATTCACGAAGCCAAAGACCAACTGGATAATATCCATGGCGTTTGACCAGCGGCTCACCAGATAGGCGCAAACGATGCTCAGCAGGATACCAACCACAGTGATCGCACGACCCATCCACATGTAATGTTCGTCGCTCTTGTTCTTGGCGATATACGCTTGGTAGAGATCATACGTCCAGACCGTGTTGAACGCGGTGACGTTACCCGCCATGCCCGACATGAACGAGGCTAACAGACCGGTGAGCGCCAACCCCAGCAGTCCCGGCGGACAATATTTTTTGACCAGCGATAGAATCACTCCGTCATAATCGTTTTCGACCACCGCCTCCTGCAGGAGGCTTTTGACCGAGGTTTCATCCAGTGTGGCGGACTCCTTGATCAGGGTGGCTACTAGTACCGGGTTCATCTTCACCCCGGTCGCGGCAGTCACACTCGCCACGGCAGCTGCCGGATCCATCGCCGCGGCCGCTTGAAGCGCTGGCAGAGCTTTGGCATATTCGGCGGCGGCTAATGGCTTGGGTGGCAGGCGATAGCCATCCTTGGAGGTGAGCGCCAGGCCAGCGGCGATCATGCCAGGCAAGATGACGAGCAGAGGGAAGACCATTTTCGGCACGGCAGCGATGAGCGGAGTGCGCCGGGCGGCGCTCATGTTCTTGGCAGCCATCGCCCGCTGGACGACCAGGAAGTTGGTGCACCAGTAGCCAAATGACAGCACGAAGCCGAGACCGAAGAGCATTGCAAACAAATCCACGCCCATCGGGTTGTGGGCCGGGCCGGCTAGCAACGGCGTCCAGGCGCTGGTCCAAGCGTCCGACTGGAAGGTATTGGTGTTCAGTTCGAGAGCGACAGGGTTCTGGGCGACTTGACCTAGCAGACCTTTGAGGTGATTCCAGCCGCCCACATCCTTCAACCCCAGATAGACGATCGGCGAGAACCCCAGCACGATCATGAAAAACTGCAGCACCTCAGTGTAGATCGCCGAAGTCAGACCGCCCTTGAGCACGTACGCCAGGACGATTGCCGAGCAAATCCACAGACTGATGTCATAGTTCCACCCTAGCAGCTGGTGCAGCAGTTTTGCCAGCGCGTTCATCGAGATCCCCGACGCAAACACCGTCATCACCGCAAACGAAATCGAGTTCAAACAACGAGTCCGCTCGTCAAAACGCAACTTTAAATACTCCGGCACCGAACGCGCTTTGGAACCGTAATAGAACGGCATCATGAACACCGCTAGAAAGATCATCGCCGGAATCGCCCCAACCCAATAAAAATGGCACGTCGCTATGCCATACTTGGCACCACTCGCCGTCATCCCGACCAACTCGAGCGCGCCTAAGTTGGCTGATAGAAACGCCAACCCAGTCACCCACGCGGGAATCGACCGGCCCGACGTCAGGAAGTCCGCCGCGGTTTTCATGTAGCGCTTAAGCGCAAAGCCGATCCCGAGGACGAATCCGACGTAAATCATGAGGATCGCATAATCGATTCCAGCGAGTTTAAATTGTTCCATGGTAAGCTATCTGATGGATTGGGAATTGGTTTTATCTAGCGGCACGGGCATTTAGCCGATCCTACTAGGTGGTGGAAAGATCATTCTGCCGAAAACTTATGAATCATCACATGACGATAGGTTTCGCCAGGACGCAGCACTGCAGACGGAAATCCCTCTTGATTCGGTGCATTCGGAAACCCCTCGGTCTCCAAACACAGAGCCGAGCGCCGCCCGTAACGTACGCCTTGCTTGCCCACTGCCGTGCCATCAAGGAAATTCGCCCCGTAAAACTGGATCGCCGGCTGGTCGGTCGAGAGCTCGAGGACTCGCCCGGACTTCGGGTCCTTCACGCGAGCGGCCAGGCGCACGCCTGCAGCGGGCTCCAGCACCCAGCAATGGTCGTAGCCACTCCCGAATTTAAGCGCCTCAAAATCCTCCTCCACCCGCTCGCCAATCACCGTGGGTTGGGTAAAATCCAGCGGCGTATCCACCACCGGCACGATGGCACCGGTTGGGATCAGTCCGATGTCGGTCGGTAGAAACGCGGGTGCCGCAAGCATCAGCTCGTGATCGTTGATGGACGTCGTGGGGTCTCCCGACAGATTCCAATAGGTATGATGGACGAGGTTGATGATAGTCGGGGCGTCCGTGGTCGCGCAGGCCTCCCATTTCAGTTCGTTGTCGTCGCTGAGGGTGTAGGTGACCTTGACCGTGAGGTTGCCCGGGTAGCCCTCCTCGCCATCCTGCGAGAGATACGTGAACTCCACCCCGTTGTCTGGAGTAAGTTTACCCGACCACAGCACCTTGTCGAACCCCTGCAATCCGCCATGAAGCGCGCACGGAATGCCGCCAGGCTCGTTGTTATGAGCTAACGCATATGACCTACCATCCAGCGTAAACATCCCGTCCTTGATCCGGTTGCCAAACCGCCCGATGCTCGCCCCGAAATAACAGGTATCTGCCAGCCAACCGGCCAGCGTATCATAACCATGCGTGATGTCGGCCAAATTGCCCGCCGCGTCCGGCGTTTCCACGGAAACCAGGATGGCTCCATACTCGGTGACTCGCGCTTTGAGCCCGTGACGGTTGCGAAGGGTGAAAATCTTCACCTCACGACCGTCCGGCGTGGTACCAAAAATTTGGGGGTTAGTTGCGGATCGATGGCTCATGCCGGGGCCACGGTGGCGGCCTACCCGCGCGATGGCCAGCAGAAACCCTGCGGGCCATGCGGCGATTTCAGCCACAATCGTCTTGGCGGTGATTGACCCGGCCCGCGATCTGACTAGACTGCCCCCCATGACTGCGGTGGAAACAGCAACTAAAATCCTCGATACGATGCTCGGACATCTCGGCGTCCCCACTTCGATCGAGGTGCTCGACGTCCACGACGGAACGTGCCTGCAAATCCACTCCACCGAAAGCAAGCTGATCATCGGCCGCGATGGCGAACGCCTCGACGACCTGCAATACCTCGTCAACCGCATCCTCCGGCGTCAACTCCCAACCGCCGAGCGCATCCAAGTGGATTGCGAACATTTCCGCACGATCCGCGAAGATCAAATGGCTGCCGAGATCCAGGCAATCGCGGAACGCGTGAAAATCACCGGCAATCCCTATCAATTGCGACCACTCAATGCCTATTACCGACGAATGGTTTATCACATCCTCGCCGATGACCCCGGCATCGCAACCCACTCACCCACCGGCGACGACCGCCTCAAGCGCATCACCATTGCTGCTCAACCACCCGCTACCACGGCCTCATGAAAAAATTCTTCTTTGACTGTGGGACGCGGGACGCGACCGCCTCGCAGGGACTCTTAGCGCTGCGGTTCATGACCGGGCTGATGATGCTGGTGGGCCATGGCGTTCCTAAAATTCTAGGTTATGCGGCTCACAAAGACCTGTTCTATGTGCCGGATTTCTTCCCCCTCAAGTTCATGTCCCCGCCGGTGAGTCTAATCGCCTGCATCGGGGCTGAGGTGGTCGCGTCCACCCTCATCATCCTCGGCTTGGCGACCCGCCCGGCGGCGTTCATCCTGGCGTTCAGTCTGGTCGTGGCCGTCTTCGGCTATCATTCGAGCGCGCCGTGGTTCCTCACCCCGCCCACCTTGGTTGACGCCAAGGAACTGGGCCTGCTCTATCTAATTCCTCTGCTCGCCTTGATCCTATCGGGCGGCGGCGGCTATTCGTTAGACGCCGGACTTTACCGCGAAAGCAAACGCCGCCGCTGGTGAGCTCATGGAAACCCACCGTCTTGTCCTGCCAGGTGATTTGAATCACTACGGGTTTCTGTTTGGTGGTCGCCTGCTCGCGTGGATCGACGAGGCGTCGTGGATCGCCGCCAGCCTCGACTACCCGCTCTGCCAGTTTGTCACGGTCGCCATGGACACCGTGGAGTTTCACCACAGCGTGCGGGAAGGAACGATTCTACGCATCACCTGCCGCCGCGAGCGCATCGGTACCTCCAGTGTGGGTTATGCGGTGGACGTCTGCGACGCCAAAGCCGGCCCGCAGGCGATTTTCACCACCCGGGTGACTTTCGTCAGCGTGGATGCAACCGGCACCAAACGTCCGATTTCCGGCCACCCCTAACCCACCATGCCGCCCGCCATCGAAACCATCGACATCGTCCTCCCTCTGGAGTCCTCCGAGGACGACGCGGCCCGCCGGGTCGCTGCCGCCAGCAAGCTCGGGGTTCCAGCGAGCCGCATCGGCGGACTGATCCTCCGCAAACACTCGATCGACGCCCGCCAAAAATCCATCAAGGTACAACTCCGGGTCGAGGTTGCCATCGACCAGCCATTGCCACCCGAGATCCTCCCGCACTGGTCAACACCACCGCTTGCCGCAAATGCCCGCTCCGCCATCATCGTCGGCTGCGGACCGGCTGGGATGTTCGCTGCCCTGCGCTGCCTCGAACTCGGCGTCAAACCCATCCTCCTCGAACGCGGCAAGGACGCCAGCGCCCGCCGCTTCGACCTCGCCCCACTGCTGCGCGAAGGCCGCGTCTGCGAGGAGTCTAACTATTGCTTCGGCGAAGGTGGCGCAGGCACGTTCTCCGATGGCAAACTCTACACCCGCGCCACCAAACGTGGCCCGGTCGCTAAAATTTATGAAATCTTCGTGGCCCACGGCGCACCCACCAGGATTCTCACCGATGCGCACCCGCACATCGGCTCCAACCTGCTACCCAACGTTATTAAATCGCTGCGCGCATCGATCCTCCACGGCGGCGGCGAAGTCCGATTCCAAACCAAGGTGGTCGATCTCATCGTCCACCAGGATTGCCTGCGCGGCGTAATCACCGCCGCTGGCGATGAGATTCTAGCAGATTCAGTGATACTCGCTACCGGCCACTCTGCGCGCGATATCTATCGACTTCTGGCGGCGCGGGGAATCCTGCTAGAACTGAAGCCATTTGCCGTCGGATTCCGCATCGAGCACCCGCAGGCATTCATCGATGGCGTCCAATACCACCTGGCACGCGGTCAGGCACGGCCGGACCTACTGCCTGCCGCTAGTTACCGCCTCGCCACCAAGATCCGCGACCGCGGCGTGCATTCGTTTTGCATGTGCCCGGGCGGGTGGATCGTGCCGGCCTCCACCGAGAACGACGAGGTCGTTGTCAATGGGATGAGCCTGTCGCGGCGGGACTCGCCCTTCGCCAATTCCGGCATGGTCACCACCGTCGAACCCATGGACCTGCACGCCCTCGTCCCCCATCACGGCGTTCTCGCCGGCCTTGCATTCCAAAAATCACTCGAACGCGCTGCCAAATGTGCCGGTGGTGGCGGGCAAGCCGCCCCAGCCCAGCGCGCCCAGGATTTTCTGACAGGGAAAATCTCGTCCGACCTCCCGGTCACCAGCTATTTCCCCGGCATCACGGCAGCACCGCTGCATGACCTGCTCCCGCCGTGGATCACCAACCGCCTGCGCGACGGCCTGCGGCTGTTCGACCGCCAAATGCGCGGCTATCTTTCGCAGGACGCGCTCCTGCTCGGGTTTGAAACCCGCACCAGCTCGCCCGTGCGCATCCCGCGCCGCGACGACACCCTGCAACACCCACAAATCGCCGGCTTATTCCCGTGCGGCGAGGGCGCTGGCTACGCCGGCGGAATTGTCAGCGCCGCAATCGACGGCCTGCGCTGCGCCGATGCCGCCTGCGCTGCGCGCTGAGGCGTTGGCCGGACAACGAATCGGCGGATGCTGAAGGAGGCCTTCGTCATCCGCCGACCAGTTGCGGGGGGATTTTGTCAAGGTCACGCCCCCTTGGGGGGAAAGGAGTCGTGATGACATCCTGCTTATATCTTATTTTCTGCCGCAAGCCATGCCGTAATCGCGTAAACCGCACTTCCCAATTCACCCGCAGCGTCCATACTCGCACCCATGCGTGACGACACCTGCCGCTGGATTCAATCGGATCAAGCGCACTGCTGGCACCCATTTACGCCCCAGGGCGAATGGTGCGCTCCGGAAAACCAACCCCTAGTGCTGACCCATGGCCACGGTTCGTGGCTCTGGGATTCCGAAGGCCGACGCTACCTCGATGGCAATTCCTCGATTTGGACTAACATCCACGGTCACGCCCACCCGCAGATCTCTGCCGCCATCCGCGCCCAACTCGATCAAGCCGCTCACCTGTCGTTTCTCGGATTCACCCATCCCGGCGCAGCAGACTTAGCCCGCCGCTTGTGCGCCTTCTTCCCCGACCACACGCTGGAGCGCGTGTTCTTCTCTGACGACGGCTCGACCGCCGTCGAGTGCGCCCTGAAAATGGCCGTCCAATACCGGCTGCAATCCGATGCCCCAGAACGCAGCGGCTTCATCGCGTTTGCCAATGGCTACCACGGCGACACGCTAGGCGCTGCCTCGCTCGGCGGCGTCGGACGATTTTTCGAGCGCTTCAAAAACCACGGCTACCCCGTCAGTCATGTCGGATCGTTAGATGAACTGCGCGCGCTACCAGAATCCACCCTAACCACCACCGCCGGGGTCGTCATCGAGCCGCTCATCCAAGGCGTCAACGAAATGCACCCGTGGCCCGCAGGCATGCTCGCCGATTTGCGCCGCTGGTGCGACGCCACCGGCATCCACCTCATCCTCGACGAGGTCATGACCGGCTTTGGTCGCACGGGTCGGATGTTTGCCTGCCAGCACGAAAATGTCATCCCCGACTTCCTCTGCCTCGCCAAGGGACTCACCGGCGGCTACCTCCCGCTGGCGGCCACCCTCACCACCGGTGAAATCTATCAAGCGTTCCTCGGCGCTCCCGAGCGGGCATTCTACTATGGTCATAGTTACACCGCCAACCCGCTCGGCTGCGCGGCCGCCCTCGCAAACTTGGAGGTTTTTGAACAGGAACAAACGCTCGCCAATCTGCCCGCCAAAATCGACCATCTCCGCCGCGGCCTGACCGCCTTGCATGCCGCCCACCCGATCATCCACGACGTCCGCCAATGCGGGCTCATCGCCGGCATCGAACTCCGCCAACCCAATGGCCAAAAATTCGCTGCCTCCCGCCGCGTCGGTGAAGCTGTCTGCCTAGCCGCACGCGCCCACGGCCTGCTCACCCGCCCAATCCTCGACACCCTGGTCCTCATGCCCCCGCTCTCATCCACCTGCGCCGACCTCGACCACGCCCTTGCCGCCTTGAATTTTGCACTTTCCGCAAATCCCGGCATTGACACCCGCCCCGCCACCGCATAATCACTGCGCCCGCGCATCACGCACGGCGGAGTAGCCAAGTGGTAAGGCAATGGTTTGCAAAACCGTTATGCGAGGGTTCGATTCCCTCCTCCGCCTCTCTCTAAATCGCTGAAAATCAAAGGATTCTGACAAATCAGAGCGGTTAGTGAAAAGTTCAAAAGCGCCCAAAAGCGCGCCGAAACGCACCCAAAAACGGGAAGTGCTTTTTGACCGTTAGTGAAGTGGGGGCCCGCGAAACGGAGCCAGTGTTCTAGCGATGGCGGGGGAGGTTTCGGGAGTCTAGAAAGACACCGAAACCAAGGAAACGAACGAGAAGCACACACCGTGCGGAATTCCAGGCGCGAGTCGCCTTGGAGGCGCTCAACGGGCGTCA
>JAYSPI010000230.1:0-2089 GCA_043722215.1 Prosthecobacter sp. | reverse complement strand
GCATGGTGGTCGTGCGAATTCACCGCGCCGCGCGTGCGCGCCGAGGAAGCCGAGATTGCGATGCCGGAAGTGGCGACCTTTGCGGAGATGGCAGCGGATGGTGCGTGGGTAGCTGCGATGGCCATTCCGCTCGATTTGCTGCGGGCGCGCTTGGATTTTGGCCCCCGTTCGCGCGTCAATGTGGCCATGATCCTCGAATCTCCCGCACAGAAATTTGTAACCGCCACGGTGCTGGTTGGCAGCGCACCTGATTTTCATTTGCCTCAGCAGTTTGAGGAAGTTGAGTTCACGCCGCTGGGCGGATAGCTGCGGGGGATTCGACCGTTGTTGCCATGCGGAATTTTTCCTGTTAAAACGGGAATCCGTGATTACGCGTTTCCAAATCGAGGATCTCGTCGCCCAGGATGGGTCGGGCGTCGTGTTCCGTGCGCTGGATAAGGAAACCGGCCTGCGGGTGGCGGTGCGACGGTTTTTCCCGTTCGGCGTCGAGGGTGGCGGCCTGCTCGCCGACGAACAAGCGGCCTATCACCGGGCGCTCGGTCGCTTGACCGGGTTGAGACATCCCGCGATGCGTGCGGTCATCGGGGGCGGCTGCGATCCCGTCGATGGGATGCCCTACATCGTCACCGAGTGGATTGATGGGGTTCCCCTCCAGGAGTGCCTGGCCCGCAGTCCGCTCTCGGGGTCAGCTGCCATTGGCCTATTGGGGCAGGTAGTGGATGTTTGCGGGCGGCTCTCCCAACTGCTAGGCGAAGAGGCGGTGTGGGTGGATACCGGAATGCAATCGCTCATCGTGGGCACCGCCGATAGCGGGCGTGGGATCACTTGCTGGATTGCTCCGCTGAGATGGCTCGGGGAAGAGGCTCAGTCCAGTAGGTTGCAGCCACTCATTGACCTAACGGAAAAATTGATGCGTCGGGCGGGTGGTCAGGCGGCGAGTGGTCTCGGGGGATGGCTTAACTGGCTGCGCCAAGAGGCGGGCACCGCCACCCTCAGTGAGGCCCGGGCGAGGCTGGAGGCGGTGGCCGGCGAGGAGGTTTTGAGTCCGCGCAAGCGCGTGGTGATTCCTGCGGTGCGGCGGTCGCCGCTTTTGCTGGTTGCGGCGAATGGATGGTGGATAGTGAACCTCGGTCTGACGTGCGTGGCCATCGTTTTGGGTGCTTGGTTGTCGATTCTCGTTCGCCTGCATGACGGGGGATCGTCTGCCTCTGCGGCGGAATCGCATAAGCCGGCAGTAACCGGCCGACCGGCCGAGGCTGCTGCGGTGGTTGATTTGCCGGTCATGGCGCAGCCTGCGGAGTTGCCGCAGCCCGCCGCCGTGGGAGCGCTCGCCCCGGTGGCGCGCCGCAATGACGGTGTGATCCACTGGTCGCATCGTGAGCTCCTCGCTCATATCGATGACCAGGCGGTCGTCGTCGAGGGGGTGCTCGCCAAAATTGATTTTTCGGGCCGCAAGAAGACGATGTATTTGTTGTTTTCGAAGGAGCCGGAGAAAAACGATCCGCGGGGCGCGGTGATGCGCAAATCGGCGGGCGTGGAATTATCGGAATCGGCGTTGGCCCCACTGATTGGAAAAAAAGTTCGTCTGCACGGCACGGTGAAGGTGCAGAAGGGGTTTGGTCTCGAACGGCCGGATATTTTCCTCAAGGACCGAGGGGCCATCGAGATCGTCGAATGACCGTGTCGGTGTCACGATGAGAATTGTGGGATTTGCGGCTTGTCGGCCGGCGTAGTGCTTGGTTGCCTACCAGTTCCCGATGGCCGCCCCTCAAAATATCATCGCCCTAGTTTACGATTACGATCAGACGCTCAGTCCGCGCTACATGCAGGATGATGTGTTGTTTCCGGAGTTCGGGATTGACCCGGTGCAGTTCTGGAAAAAATGCAATGGGCTGGTCAGTGACGAGCGCTGGGACGGTGAGTTGGCCTATATGAAGTGCCTGCTCGACTACCTGGGGATGGACCATGTCACCAATGCCCGACTCCTGGAATTAGGGGCTGGGCTGAGGTTTTTCCCAGGCCTGCCGGAGCTCTTCGAGGCGTTGCCGCGTACCGCTCTGACCGAGGATCACGTGGCCGCTGGGATCCG
>JAYSPI010000229.1:0-10386 GCA_043722215.1 Prosthecobacter sp. | reverse complement strand
GTTACATCTCCCAGTTCCGCGAAGAATTAACTAAACCATACACCACACCAGACGTAATTACCCCTTCTCTAGATATTCGCTAACAGTTTGAATCCGCCAAAGTCATCCGCCGCTTTTACAGAAAAAGATTTACCAGGGCTGGTGAAACCGTCGTAGTTACAAACCACAATTATGAAAATGACCGCGAAACCGTTTGCCGCCGCCGTTCTAATCGCCGCATCTGCGCTGTTCACCGCCTGCACCACCCTCACCACCGAGCAATCCACCACCGTCGATGCAAAGCCCGGCGTGCCCGGTGGCAAGGTGAGCCAGACCACCCAACTCAAGGCCACGGTTACCGCCCTTGATGCCGCCAAGCGCAAGGTCACGCTGGTGACTCGCCACAACGAGAAGTTCAGTGTTACCGCCGGCCCTGAAGTCGTGAATTTCCCGCAGATCCGCATCGGCGACCAACTTACGGTGTCTTATACCGAGGCCATCGTGATACGCTTGGCCAAGCCGGGCGAGAAGGTCGTCGATCATGCCACCGCTGACGTGAAACTCGCCGCGGAAGGCAAGAAGCCGGGCCTGGGCGTCACCACCAAAGGCAGCATTGTCGGCACCGTCACCAAGATCGACCTCAAGAGCCGCAAGGCCACGCTGCAATTCAGTGATGGCTCCAGCGAAGCGTTCAAGGTGCGTGACGACATCGACCTAGCCCAGCGCAAGGTGGGTGAAAAGGTGGTCATCCAGTTAACAGAAGCCATGGCCATCAAAATGGAAAAACCGTAAGGCATTGCGTTCCGCGCGTCTTGCTGCCGGCCCACTAACCACTCATAGATATGATCAAGAAGAAACTCATCCAACAGTTCGTCGTCGAGCCTGGCTCGAAAGTCGATTTGAAACGCTATGTGACCGACTGGACGGAAACCGACGAAGCCCAGGAACTCGGCAAGGACGCCATCAAGCAGCGGGCGGCGGAAATCCTCGAAGAATCCCGCAAGCAGCTCGCCGAGGCCCAGGAGTTGCTCTACGCCAGCGACACCCACTCGGTGCTGCTGATTTTCCAAGCGATGGATGCGGCCGGCAAAGACGGCACCATCCGCCACGTCATGTCCGGGGTGAATCCCCAAGGCTGCCAAGTTTATAGTTTCAAGAAACCCTCGTCCGAGGAACTGGACCACAATTTCCTCTGGCGCTACATGCGCTCGCTGCCGGAACGCGGCCGCATCGGCATTTTCAATCGGTCCTATTATGAGGACGTTCTGGTGGTCAAAGTCCATCCCGAGTGGCTTGGGCCGGGCCAGCCCGCGAAGCCGGACGCCAAGTTCTGGGAGCAGCGCTACGAGGACATCAATAATTTCGAGAAACACCTGTCCCGCAATGGCACGCTGGTGCTCAAGTTTTTCCTCCATGTTTCCAAGGGCGAGCAGAAACGCCGCTTCCTCGAGCGCCTGACCAATCCGGACAAGCACTGGAAGTTCTCTTCTTCCGATATGGCGGAGCGCGAGCACTGGAAGGACTACCAAGAGGCGTTTGAGGACGCCCTCAGCGCCACCAGCACCAAGCGCGCACCGTGGCATGTCATCCCTGCGGATCGCAAATACGTGGCCCGTGCGCTGGTGGCCGACATCGTCGTCAACGCCATCAAGGAGCTTGATCTGGAATACCCCAAGGTGACGCCGACAAAGCTGGCCGAACTGGACATCGCCCGCGCCCGGCTAGAGAAAAAACCACCTGCGGAAACAGCGGTGCCGCCAACGCCCTGACCCAACCCTGACCCGATGAGCGCTCCCACACCTCCGACCCACGGCATGAGCTGGGCAAGCTCTCGCTGGGCCCGGGCCATTCCCGCTCTCGGCTGGCTGCGGAACTATCAACCCGGGTGGCTGCGGGCGGACGCGATGGCGGGCATCACCCTGGGTGCCTACCTGCTGCCGGCTGCCTTGGGCGATGCCTCGCTGGCTAACCTGCCACCCCAGGCGGGGCTTTACGCCTGCCTCTACGGTGGCTTGTTTTTCTGGCTGTTTTGCAGCTCGCGGCACACGGCCATCACCGTGACTTCGGCGATCTCGTTGTTGGTCGGCGCGTCGCTGGACGGCATTGCGAATGGCGACACGGCGCGGTTCGCCGCGCTGGCTGCAGGCACGGCGTTGCTGGTGGCGCTCATCGCGTTCCTCGCGTGGCTGGCCAAGGCCGGTTCGATCGTCAATTTCATTTCCGAGAGCGTGATGGTGGGCTTCAAGTGCGGCGTGGCGCTGTTTCTGGCCAGCACACAGTTGCCCAAGCTGTTCGGTGTGCATGGCGCTCATGGTAATTTCTGGGAAAACAGCGGCACCTTCCTGAAGAATCTGAACGAAACCAATCCCGCCTCGCTGGCAGCGGGAGGCATTGCCTTGGTAGTGCTGGTGCTTGGGAAGATTTTTCTCAAACATCAACCCGTGGCACTCTACGTCGTCATCGGCGGTATCATCGCCTCGGAGTGGCTCGGCCTCAAGGATCATGGGGTGAAAATGTTAGGAGCGGTGCCGACCGGGCTGCCAACCATCGGCCTGCCGGCGATTCATTGGGCGGACTTGAACGAACTGCTGCCGCTGGCACTGGCGTGTTTCATGCTCGGCGCGGTGGAGACCGCCGCCATCGGGCGCATGTTCATGAGCAAGCATGGCGGTCGCTTGGATGCGAACCAGGAGTTCCTCGCACTGGCTGCCGCCAACCTCGCCGCCGGCCTGGGCCGGGGTTTCCCGATCAGCGGCGGCATGTGGCAATCGCTCGTCAACGAGGGCGGCGGCGCGCGCACGCCGCTGTCCAGCGCCTTTGCCTCCGCGATCATCCTGATGGTGGTGGTGTTTTTCTCCCACCTGCTGGCGGCGCTGCCCCAACCGGTGCTGGCGGCGATTGTGTTGGTGGCGGTGACCGGCTTGTTCAAGGTTTCCACACTGCGGCATCTGCGGCACACCAATATGAGCGAGTATATCGTGGCGGTGGCCGCGCTCGCGGGCGTGCTGAGTTCCGGCCTGCTGCGCGGGGTCATGATCGGCGCGGTCATTTCGCTGGTGCTCCTGATCCGCCGTGCGTCGCGACCGCACGTCGCATTTCTCGGCCGCATCCCCGGCACGCAGCGGTTCTCGGATCGTGAACGACATCTGGAAAATGAGCAGATTCCCGGCGTGCTGATCGCCCGCCCGGAGGCAAGCCTGCTCTACTTCAACATGGATCACGTGCGCGATATGATGGTGGAGCAGGTGCGGGCAGAGTCCACTCCTCCGCAGATCATCGTGCTGGATCTTTCCGCCTCAGCCTACGTGGACATGCACAGCGCGCACATGCTGGCGGAACTCTCGGCGGAACTCGCCTCCGCCGGCATCCAACTCCGCGCCGTCGAAGCCCGCTCCGCCGTGCGCGACCGCATCCGCAACGAGGGAGTGGAGGAGAAACTCGGTGGGATCAACCGCTTCACCACCGTGGCCGACGCGGTGCAGGCGTTTCAAAATTCCAACCCTACCTAAGATCCTCCGCTATTGATCTATGCTCACCAATCTTCTCCTCGCTTGGCTGTTGATGGCGGCGTGCGTGATCATCCACGCCTGCGCATGGGCCTTGCGGCGCATTGTCTGAAAAAGGCACATCCACCGGAGTGGCGCATTGTGGGCGGCGTGGAGGCGCTCACTGGCATCCTGATGTGCGGCCAGTCCACCGGACTTTTCTTCGCAGTGATATCCAGATTGTTCACCCGCCGATACGATTCAAACGCCGACTAGCCCCATGCACCCCCTGCTCCAGGAAATCCGCCGCAATCCCCTGCTCTGGCTTCAAGCTGGGCCCGCCGCCGGTCGTCACCTGAAGCGGTTAGGTGAATCGCCATGATCTAACACAGTGCCAAGCAACACCCACATCCACTGCCACCAATGCGGCTCGCGTGTGCCGCTGGTGGAGCTGCAGCCCGGCCAGGTGCTGCGCTGCGGGCTTTGCAAATCGCAACTGATGCGCAAGCGCCGCACGGAATCCTTCCAGTCCTGCTGCGCCTTTGGCATGGCGGGAATGTTGTTCCTCACCCTTGCGAATATCTATCCGATCATGAACTTCAGCGTGGCGGGAAACACCCAGGCCAACGAGATTGTCACGGGAGTGGGCGTGTTGACCGCCCAGGGATACGGGTTGATCGCGGTGTTGGTTTTTCTCTGTGCGATGCTGGCCCCGGCGATCTATTTCTGCGGTGTGACTTACGTATCGCTGGCCTGCATGGCACCCGCAAGACTGGCACTGGCACTGCCGGTTCTCAAGCTGGTCCGGCGGGCGCAACCGTGGAGTTTGGTTCCCGTGTTCGCCGCGGCATGCATGGTTTCCGCCGTCAAACTCAACATGATCGGAGTGGTCGATTGGCAACCGGGCATCGGATGGATCGCCATGCTGGCGGTGTGCGCGCTGGCCTTGGGTTCACTTTTCGATCCCGCCGCCGCCGAACGCGTTTTGAAAGGAAAGGGAAAGATGCCATGACAGATCAAACCCGCATCAGCCTCACCAAGGGACTCGTCGCCGCCGGCTTGATTTTCTATATCCCCGCCAATGTGCTGCCGGTGATGACCATCGTCATCGCCGGGGAGGTGTCGGATCTCACCGTGCTCGGCGGCGTGGAGGAATTCGCTCACTCGGGATTGATGGGGGCGGCGGTACTGGTGTTTCTGGCCAGCCTGGTGGTTCCGTTTCTCAAACTGCTGTGCATGTGCTGGTTGCTCATGATGCACGGGTCCGACAAAATGCGGCGCCAGCGCATGAAGGCATTGCACATTCTCCATCAGATCGGCACCTGGTCGATGATTGATATTTTCCTGCTATCGGTGCTGGCCGCCGTCGGCCAGCTTGGCATCATGGCGAGCGTGGAGCCGCGACCTGGCGTGCTGTTTTTCGCCGGGGTTCTGCTTTGCACCTTGTTTGCCGCAGAACTCTATCAACCCCGCATGATCTGGAGACCCGAATTGAGCCGATGAACGAAGAACCACCCACCACGCTTCCCGAGGAGGCGGCAGCAGAGATCGTCCCCGCCCGGCGATGTGGAATCTCCTGGGCGTGGCTGTTCCCGATTCTCGCGCTGCTCGCCACCACCTGGTTGTATTATAACAACCTGAAAACCCGCGGGCCGGAGATCACGATCACCTTTGAGACCGCGCCGGGCATCGAGCCTGGAAAGACCGCGCTCATCCATCGCGGTGTGAAGGCGGGCGTGGTGGAGAAGGTCACTCTCGATGAAAAACTGGGGCAGGTGGTGGTTTCCATCCGTTTGAAAGCCTTCGCGGCAAGTCTCGCGCGGGAACATACGGATTTCTGGATCGAACAACCGGTGATCTCGTTGCGCGAGATTTCCGGATTGGAATCGATCATCCAAGGCAACACGATTCACGCCCGTTCCCGCAGCGGCACTGCGGAAGCATATCATTTCCAGGGTCTGTCCGAGGCTCCGCTCGCGCCGCTGGTGAGCCGGGGGATGTTTCTGAAACTCCGCTCTCCGGCGATCTCCTTCATCGGGCGCGGCACGCCGGTCTTCCATCGCGGCATCAAGGTCGGGCTGGTCCGCGACAAGGCGTTCGATGAAAACGGGCAGCCTGAAGTGGAAATCGGCATCGCCGGGGATTTCACCTCGAAAGTCAGGGCGAACTCGCGTTTCTGGATCCTGCCATCGACGGCGGTTTCCGCCAGTCCGGGCAAGGTCAGTCTGGATATTCCGTCGATCGAAGGCGTGTTGGATGGCGGTATCACATTCGATCATTTCGGCCCGGAGGGAGCCGCAGTGGAGGGTGGGGCGAAGTTCGATCTATCATCGAACGAAATGGCGGCGCGAGCGGATGGGCCGCGGATCGGTATCGCCTTCGAAGACGCGGCCGGCCTGAGGGCCGGGGAGACCCGTGTGACTTATCTCGGAAAACCGGTGGGTTTGTTGGAAGAGGTGGTTGCAAATCCAGAAACCCAAAAGATCAAAGCCTTCGTCCGGCTGGAAGCCGCCTTCGCGCCGCTGGCCTCCGAGGATTCCGTGTTCACCATCGTCCGCCCGAATTTCAGCCGGAAGGGCTTGCAGGCGCTCGATACGATTATCACCGGATCGCGCATCGATTTCGAGCCCGGCAAGAGCAAGGCGCCCGCGCTCCAATTCGTCGGGCGCGAGGTGCCCCAGTTCGAGTGGAATCTCGTGGAAGAAGAGGAGGGCAGCACCCGCGTCGTGTTGTGGGCCAAAGAGCTTCCCCAGCTCACCGCCGGCGCTCCGGTCTATCATCATGGCATGATCGCGGGGCGGGTGTTAGAATCGCGAATCGGCACCAATGGCAGGCCGGAATTGGTTGTTACCATTCAAGGGAAATTCCGCGAATTCCTGCGGGTGAACAGCCGGTTTTGGCGGGTGCCCGCGGCGCTGGTCGCCGTCGGTCCCGGCGTGGTCGGGGTGGAAATGCAGGGTCTCTCCGCATTGTGGCAGGGAGGAATCGCCTTCGATGCCATCGGTTCGCCCGGCCCCGCCGCTCCGGAAACGACGGCTTTCGAGATCCATGCCAGCGAGCGCACGGCCGCCGCGATCTCGGATCCCGTGCGCATCGCTTTTGAAAATGGCCATGGCCTGCTCGCGGGAAAGACCGAACTGCGTTACCTCGGAATCCCGGTCGGGATCATCGAGCAGGTTCGGACGAACGTCGGAAAAGTCGAGGCGACCGCGCGTTTCCAACCCGGGTACGATTTCCTAACACGCAAAGGTTCCGAGTTTGCCATCATCCGCCCGGAGGTCGGTTTGCAGGGAGTGAAGGGAATCGAGACGCTGGTCGGCGGCATCTACATTGCCTGTGCGCCGGGGAACGGAGCCGGATCCGCCACATCTTTCGACGCCGTGCCCGCCGCCATGCCCGCGCTATTGAACGAGCCTGGATTCGAAATAGTTCTGGAATCGCCATCCACCAAAGTCAGTGCCGGGGCACCGATCAGCTACAACAACACGGATGTGGGCGAGGTCATCGCGAAAACGCTTTCGCAGGATGGAAAGAAGATTTTCCTAACTGTCAGAATTCGCGAGGAATACGCCAAGCTCGTGCGGTCCAACTCGGTTTTCTGGTCGGATGCGACCCTTGAGGCCAAGGTTGGATTTTTGAAAGTCGAGGTGGATCGCCCGACGGTGATTGCGCCGAACGGGCGGGTCGCCTTCCACACGCCCGACGAGGGTGGTGACCCGGTGCGCAAGGGCAAGGTCTTCTCCCTGCAATCCGAACAACCCCGGAATCTCCAGCTGGAAATCAAGAGCGGTAAAACCAAGAAGCCGAACCCCATACCGTTTTTCAAAAGATAACAATCCCAATCCATGGAACAGTCCCCTTTCCCCCGCCCTCCGGCCCGGCCCATTGGCTGTTTCAGGAGTCACCCACCAAAAGCAAATTCCTAGCAGTCGTAGTCAGCCATGATCATTCGCATACTTCTCGTTTTCATCCCGCTCACAGCCTTGGCATCCTGGCTAGCCGGTGAGAACGCCACCCTGATGTTTATCCTGAGCGCCATCGCCATCATTCCGGCGTCGCTCTATATCGAAATGTCCACCGACCGCCTTTCGGCTTTCGTGGGCCCGACCATCGGCGGGCTGCTCAATGCGACTTTCGGCAACCTGCCGGAGTTGTTCATCGGCATCGCCACATTGAAACTCGGCATGTACGGGCTGCTGAAAAGCCAGATCATCGGCGGCATCATCGTGAACATCCTGTTCGTCACGGGTGTGGCCATGTTGATGGGTGGCTTGAAACATCGGATGCAGACCTTCAATACCGTCAGCGCGCGTGCTTACACCTCCCTGATGTTCCTGGCGACCGTCGCGTTGTTGTTTCCCTCGGTTTACATGGACCCGACAAAACACGGAGTGGAAAGCCGTGCCATCACGCTCTCGCTCTTTATCGCGATCATTCTCTTCGTCACTTATCTCTGCTATCTGCTTTTCACGCTCAAGACCCACAAGAATGTCATCGAAACACCGGGGCCGGATCTGGAGCCCGAGGACACGCCCCATCAATCGCTGCCGGTGGTCGTCGGCATTCTCCTCGCCGCATCGCTGGCCGCCGTCTGGCTCAGCGACGTGCTGGTGGATGGCATCACTCCGGCGGCGAAAAGCCTCAATGTGAACGAAACCTTCATGGGGATCATCGTGCTGGGCCTCATCGGCAATGCTTCCGGCATCGTCACCGCAATCAAGGCCGCCCAAAAGGACCGGATGGACCTCGCCTTCAACGTGAGCATCGGTTCCGCCGTGCAACAAATCCTCTTCGTCGCCCCGGCGTTGGTATTCCTAAGTTTTTGCTTCGGCCCGCATCCGATGGAGTTGGCATTCTCAGCCGGTACGGCCGCCGTCACCTTCATCTGTGTGATGCTGATGGGCCTCCTCGTCTCGGACGGCCAAAGCCATTGGCTCAAGGGGGTGCAACTGCTCTCGCTGTTTCTGATTCTGAATGCGGTGATTCTAGTGCTCACTTGACCGGCTACAACAGCAATCAAGACAGCGCCGGGCCGGGATAATACCGGTGAAACCATCATCGAAATAGTAAGCACGACAGGTTTAGCCGGCAAAATGACAATCCGAAATCACCAACCACACCGTCAAAATGAAAGCCCCGTTCATCAACCTCCCGATCCTCGCCGGGCTGGCCATTGCGGGCTGTGCTCCCACGGCGCTGCCACCCAAAGAATCCCTTCATCGCGAAGCGGCGGCCCAGTTGCAGCAGGCGGGCACGGCATCCTTTTCCGCCGAGCAACGCGCCGTCCACTATCTGGCAGCCGCCGAGCAGGCTGCGCCCCTCCTCGGTTCCGCAACTTCCGGTGAACCGGCCCGGTTGATCTATAACCAGGCAGCAGCCAATCTAACCGTGCTGCTGCGGACGGCGGACCAGGGCCGCCGCTGGAACCAAACGCTCACCCTGACATCCGGTGACGCCACCTACCACTTGCGTTTCGCCAAAGCCACCCGCGACGGCGTCTGGGACTCTGGCTATTTCACCGGGATGACCCAGTCGGAGAAAATCCCGAATGGCGATCTGGAGCGCAGAAACCTCCGCAGCGGAGTCGGTGGCATCTTGGTCGGGAATCACCGACCCGCGACCCTTCCGCTCCATCTCCGGCCCTGCGGAATCAACGCGGCGGTGACCGCCACGCTGGAGTTCAAAGGGCACGAGGCGCTGCTCACGCTGCTGGACCCAAGCGTCAGGGAAAACGTCCGGATCTCGGGAGCGGAGCGCCCGCTCGCTGCCGATTTTTCCGCCCCGCTGGCCGCCTACCCGCAAGGCTCTGAGACATGGAACGGCCTGATGGGAGCCTTGCGGGTTGATCAGCACATGAAGGACATAGGGCTCTTCATGATCAGCCCGTATGATCCCGACCGCATCCCGGTCATCTTCGTTCACGGCCTGATCTCAACCCCGCGGATGTGGCGGCGGGTGATCAACGAACTGGAAGCCGACCCAGAGTTCCGCAGGCGTTACCAATGCTGGATCTTCTCCTATCCCACCGGCAACCCGCCGCTTTACTCGGCCCTGCGGTTCCGGCAGGAACTGGCAAGTATCGAGCGATGCTACCCGCGTTCGCGGCCGTACGTGCTGGTGGGCCACAGCATGGGCGGCTTGGTGTCCCAGATGCAGGTGACCTCCCTGAAACGCGAAGACTGGAATGTCATCGGCAAGGACAAGGCGGAAATGATCTTCCGTCATGTGAAACCCGGTGACCTCGTCGATCAGGGTACCCGCTTCCAGGCCAACCCGCACGTGGCCCGCGTGATCTTCATCTGCACCCCCCATCGCGGCAGCAAGATGGCCCTCGGCACCATCGCCACGCTAGGTGCCAAGCTCATCTCGTTGCCGGGAAATCTCAGCAGCGAAATCGGCAACTCCGTGGGTGCCGGGATGTCTGTCATTACCGGGGATGCCAAGCGCATGCCCACCTCGGCCACCGAACTCACGCCTGGCGACCCCACCCTCGTGGCGCTCGACCACCGCCCCATCCAAGCCCCGCATCACTCGATCATCGGCGACCGCGGCAAGGGCGATAACCCTAACGGCTCCGATGGCGTGGTGGAGTATTGGAGTTCCCATCTTTCCACCGCGAAGTCCGAAATGATCGTCCCCGGCCCGCATGGCTCATGCGAGCTGCCCGAGACACGCGACGAACTATGGCGGATCTTCCACCTGCATTTGAAGGAAGCCGGAGCGCAGCGCTGAAAACCGGCACCATTGAGGAGGGACCAAAGGCATGGATTCTGGCCTGTGAGGGTCAACAGGAATTGCCTGAATACGGGGGGCCTAGCGGACGTTCAGTTTCCTGTTAAGATGCTAGACGCCCGAAGGGCTGGCGAACGGGATTAGAGATGGCGGTTGCGGTGGCGGTTGGGAAGGAGATTCTTGTCGGCGG
>JAYSPI010000228.1:0-23520 GCA_043722215.1 Prosthecobacter sp. | reverse complement strand
CTAAAGCAAACGCCGTGCCAAAATTTTAATTCAAGGTATTGACTCGATCCCCATCGATTTCCTGATCCGCTGCATCATCAAAAAAACCAGATTTCGGCTTGCCAGCCTGGGGTCGATTGATTACCCCCAGGCATGCGGAGCGCCAACTCGCGCCAAATAATGCTAGACAATCCCTTCAGAAAGGTGAACCATTTTTCTGAAGGAAGGCTTTCAGCAGTCATTCGGCGCGCAGAAAGCTAAATCCGGCTTACTCCTCTGTCTGTTCCACAACGGTGCAGTCAAGGACGCAAGCAGCAACCGAAAACCAACACAACAAGATGCAAAACTACTGCAAAACCATTGGCGCCTTGGCCGCTGTCTCCGCCCTTGTGGCCGGCAACGCAAAGGCAGAAGTCGAATACGAACTCCACACCGGCTACTCCAGCGAGTATCTCTATCGCGGCGTGAAACTGGGCAACGACCTCGTCGAAGCCGGCGCGGATGTGAAAACACAAGCCGCTGGCCTCGGTCTGAGCGCTGGTGCTTGGTACGGTTCCTATGACGGCTCGAACGTTTATTTCCCCGGCAGCGGTGGCAATGTGAACGAACTGGACCTGTATACGGACGCATCCAAAGACTTTGGATTCCTCACGGGTTCCGTCGGCTACATCTTCCGTAACTTCGACAAAGGCAACGCCGGCACCGAAGATACCCAAGAAATTTACTTCGGCATTTCCCGTGACTTCGGGATGGTCGCCGCCACGCTTACCTACTACTGGGGCGTGGGCAACACCAATGACACCGTTGGCGTGACCGAAGGCTACACCGAATTCGCACTCAGCCACAGCTTCGCGCTGTCGCCATGCCTGGCGCTCAACGTGAACACCAACGTGGGCTATCTTGCCGAAGACGACAGCTTCACCGCTTGGACCACCAAGTTGGCCTTGGACTGGGGCTTCGCTGAGCACGCCAAGCTCTCGCCGTTCATCGCAGCCTCGCTTGCCATGGGCGACGCGAACCGCACGATCTGGTACTCCACGAGCAACCAAATCGTTGGTGGTGCAATGCTGAGCGTGAACTTCTGATTCACCCGGGGCCGCAAGACCCCAACTCTGATTAATTTGAGAGCGGCCGCGCAAGCGGTCGCTCTTTTTTTGTGGATGCCGATTCGATTCACAGCTCGCCAAGAGCCGCACACCGAGCGCTGAAAACTTGGCACGCCTGCTGCTAAATGGGCCTCCGTGTCTGGAGGATTCCTTAAACTTCGCAGACGCACCAACAACCGCACGTACCACCACATGAAAAATCATCGCAATATCATCGGAGTCTTGGCCGCTGTTTCCACCCTGATGGGCGGTCGTGCCTCGGCTGAAGTCGCCTACACCCTCCACACCTGCTACTCGAGCGAGTACCTGTGGCGGGGACTCAACCTCGGCAACGACCTCGTCGAAGCTGGAACCGACGTCGCCGCCAAATGGAACCACCTCGACCTGAGCGCCGGCGCATGGTATGGCAGCTTTTCTAATGCAGGAGCCAATCTGCAAGAACTCGATTTATACGGGGAAGTCGCCAAGGATTTTGGTTTCATCAAAGGCTCGGTGGGCTACATCGCCTACCTCTACCCGAACTCAGGGGCGAGTTCCGCCCAGGAAATCTATTTCGGACTATCCCGCAGTGTGGGATTCGCCGATGCGTCGCTCAAATACTACTGGGGTGTCCAAGGTGACAACAATGGCTACACGGAATTCGGCCTCAGCCGCAGCTTCGTACTCAGCCCGTGCCTCAATCTG
Source organism: Prosthecobacter sp. (assembly GCA_043722215.1). Classification (GTDB taxonomy): domain Bacteria; phylum Verrucomicrobiota; class Verrucomicrobiia; order Verrucomicrobiales; family Akkermansiaceae; genus Luteolibacter. Next base: position 21,751 of record JAYSPI010000228.1, on the reverse strand, counting down.
GTCGTAGGGAGCAACGTCGGCTACCTGATCGAAAAGGGCCAGTGCTCGGCCTGGACCAATAAGGTGGCGCTGGAATGGGGGGTTGCCGAACATGCCAAGCTATCACCGTTCGTCGCCCTATCGATCCCGCTGAGCGATGACCATGACACTGCCTACTATCAATCCGGCAACGAAGTGGTCGGCGGCGCGATGCTGAGCGTCACGTTCTAACTCACCCGCAGGGATTGACTTGACCCCGTGAGGGCGGCCGCGCAAGCGGTCGCTCATTTTTATACTCGTGACGGCCAGGGCCATCAGCCTTGGCGTTTGACCCTCTGGACCAGGGTGTATAGGGTGCGCCGCGATGACAATTCAACGATACGCCAACTCCTTTGTGTGCGACCTAGTAGCCTACGAACCTGGCAAGCCCATTGACGAAACCGCTCGCGACCTCGGACTCGATCCATCCCAGATTATCAAACTGGCTTCCAACGAAAATCCACTGGGGCCCTCACCCATGGCCCAGGCCGCGATGTGCGCCGCACTGGCAGAAGCACATATCTATCCAGATGGCGGCGGCTACCAACTGCGCACCGCCATCGCTGAGGACGTCGGCCTAGCACGAGAAAATGTCGTACTGGGCAACGGATCTAACGAAATCATAGAACTTCTGTGTCATACCTTTCTGAATCGGCAGACTGAATTGATTGCGGCGGAGCACGCCTTCGTGGTTTACCAATTGATGGCGACGCTCTTCGGGGCGAAATATGTCGCCGTGCCAGACCCTAGCTTCATTCACGATCTAGATGCCATGGCTGCGGCGATCACGGCTGCTACGCGCTTGGTGTTTATCGCCAACCCGAATAACCCTACCGGAACCATGGTCGATCAAATCACTATCGATCGCTTCATGGACCGACTTCCGGATCATGTCATCGCCGTGTTTGATGAGGCCTACATTGAGTTTCCCGAGGACGCACCCGACACCCTGCGCTATGTCCGCGAGGGCCGCAATGTCTGCGTGCTGCGCACATTCTCAAAAATCCACGGCTTGGCAGGCCTGCGCGTCGGTTATGGGCTCGCGCCCGCTCACCTAGCAGATTTACTGCAAAAGGCGCGCCAACCATTCAATGTCAATGCCATCGGCCAAGCTGGCGCGATGGCCGCCTTGGCAGATAAGCAGCACCCTGCTAACACCCGAGCATTGAACCGCTCCGGGCTGAGTTTCTATCATCAAGCATTTAGCGACCGCGGCCTGGAATACGTGCCGAGCCACGCCAACTTTGTCCTCGTTAGGACGGGCGATGGGGACCGAGTGTTTCGCGAGATGCTCAAGCAAGGAGTCATTGTGCGCGCCATGAGCAGCTACAAACTGCCGGATTGGATCCGCATCTCGGTCGGCACCTCCGCCCAAAACGAACGATGCCTGGAAGTGCTGGATGCCGTGCTGGCAACGACGATCTAACGCCATGAACGTCGCCATGGATCCGCACCGCACCACCATCGCCGCCGTAGCCTCGCCACCCGGCATGGGCGCGGTTTCGTTGCTGAGGATTTCCGGACCCTTGGCACGGCAAGTCGCCGACCTCGCCACCGACGGCAAGGTCACCGCCCAGGCGGCACGGACGGTTCGCCATTGTCGCGTGCGGGACGCGGCGGGGCACGTCATTGACGACGGCTTGCTCACCGTGTTTCCGGCGCCCCACAGCTATACGGGCGAAGATTGCGTGGAGTTTTCCGGACATGGCGGGCTGCTAGTCACCCGGGAAGTGCTAGGGCGATTTTTGGCCTGCGGAGCGGAACTCGCGAGTCCGGGTGAGTTTACCCGGCGAGCCTATCTCAATGGCAAGCTGGACCTCACGCAAGCGGAGGGGGTGATGGATGTGATTTCGGCGCAGACCCGTCTGGCGCTGCGCGCAGCGCGCAGTCAACTCGACGGTGTGCTGGGTCGGCGGACGACCGCGGCCCGCGATGCGTTGTTAGAAACCCTAGCGCATCTCGAAGCGTGGATCGATTTTCCAGAAGAAGACATCGATCCGCAAACCGGCACCCTGCTGCGAGAGCGAGTCCAAGCGGTGCTGGCCACCGTTGAATCTCTGTTAGCCACAGCAGACCAAGGGCGGATCCTGCGCGAGGGAGTGCGCACCGTGATCTTCGGCGCTCCTAACGTCGGGAAATCCAGCCTCCTCAACCGCCTGCTCGGTTTCGAACGCGCAATTGTCAGCGATGTCGCTGGCACCACCCGCGACACCATCGAGGAAACAATCAACCTGCTCGGCATCCCACTGCGCCTAGTGGATACCGCCGGCGTGCGCACAGCTGCTAGTCAGATTGAAGCGGAAGGCATCCGGCGCACTGCACGCCAAATCGATGCAGCAGATTTATTGCTAGAGATTTTCGATGCCAGTGAGCCCCGCCCCACCGCCCCCACCGCCCCCACCGCCGCCAAGCACTTGTTAATCCTCAACAAGCTCGATCTAGGCGAGCACCCGTCATGGTCGGATGTGACGGCGGTACGCCTGTCCTGCTCGTCCGGTGCAGGTTTTGAGACGCTCTCCGCTACGATTCGCGACTCACTTCACCTCGGCGACGTCGATTGGGGTGAGCACGCCGTGGCCATCAATGTGCGCCACCAGACGAGTTTGGTGGCGGCCCGGGCCGCCCTGACCGCCACCCTGGGGGTGCTCGATGACCCGGCCCGCGACACCGAACTGGCGGCCATTGACCTCCGCGACGCGCTCGATGCGCTGGGTGAAATCCCGGGCCGGGTGGACACTGAAGATCTACTGGGGGTGATCTTCAGCCAGTTTTGCATCGGCAAATAACCCGAGAATGCGCGCGGAATCGAAGTCGTACGGGGTGAGTTCGAGCACGAGCTGAGCGGCCACGGGAAACACGACCTGTTGCTCGGTGAGCGGCTTGGATAAGTGAGCGAGAATGATTTTTCCGTTAGGCAGGGACACCCGATACAACACCGGATTCAGGGGTTCCAAGACGCATCCTAGCGTGTGAATGGTGGCATCTGGCATGGCGTGACGGCAGTCTCGCCTAGGATTGAGCCCTCCGACAAGCGTGGCGGCAACGAATTTTCGTCGAAATCGGCCACAGCGGACAACGACCTTGCTTGACGCGCGGCCCAAGCGGATCATCATTCCGAGCGTCAGGCCGGTTTGAACGGCTGAATGATCCGAACCAGAACACCCTGTTCCTTCCGCACTCCCATGATCAACCACCGTCTTTCCACCGGCTTTGCCGCTCTCGGCATCATCTTGTTTGCCTCCTGCTCACCTTACGCCGAGCATCCTCACCAAAAAAAGCTGCCGCACCCAGCGGGGAAATCGGCCACCACTCCAGACCCAAGTGCGGTTAAGGAACAGGAAACCCTCAAGCAGAAAGAACAGGAGACCACCGCGCCGAGCGCTCTCAACCAAGCTTCTGCCACCCCCACTCCACCGGTCGAAAAACCGAAACCCACGGTGGAGCCGAAGCGCGAGTACAAAATTGCCAACAAGGTTCCCGGCAAGGAAGGCTTCGTCTTCAGTCCGTTCAACAACAAAGTCGTGGACGTGTGTAACATCCCAAGCGGCACTCTGGTCCAGGACCCGACCTACCCGGCCTCGGAGAAAATGTACTTCCGGGTCCCTTGATGGCACACTGCGATGCCCTTCAACCTCAGTTCTAGCTAATCCGACCGGGCCTGCATGGCCGGTCGCGGGTTTTGACGATGAGCGCGGATTTCTCGAATATCACCATTCTCGGGGGGGGACTCCTCGGTGGCTCACTGGCCCTGGCTCTCACCGCCTTGATCCCTCCCCCTCGCGTCCGAATCTGGGCCCGCCGCCAATCGACCGTGGATGCCGCCCGCCACCTCGGAATCCACGCAGCCACCCGCGATCTGCACGATGCCGTCCAAGCGGCTGACCTGTTGGTGCTCGCCGTGCCCGTTGGCTCGATGGCCGATCTGGTCGCTCAATCGCTGGCAGCTGGACTGCCTGCAGGTTGCCTCGTCACCGATGTGGGCAGCGTGAAACGCGCTCCTCACTCGAACATCCCGCCCGTGCTTGCGGGCCATGCCATCGACTTCCTGGGCAGCCACCCGATGGCCGGCTCAGAACGCGTCGGCATCGCCGCCGCCGATGCCCGCTTGTTCGACGGTGCGACCTGCCTACTAACCGACGACGGTGCCGTGCCGCACCCGCGAGCGGATGCGTTGGAGCGGTTCTGGGCGCGCGTTGGCTGCCGGACAACGTGGATGAGTGCGGCCGCACACGACGCCTTGGTCGCGCGCATCAGCCACCTACCACATATCCTCGCGGCCAGCGCCGCACGCGTCTGCCTGCGAGACCCGCAGGAAGGCCAGTTCGGCGGCGGCGGCCTACGCGACACCACCCGAGTGGCCTCCGGCAACCCGGAAATGTGGGCAGAAATCCTCATCGAAAACCGCGCGGCTCTGATCGGTCCACTGCGCGAAACGCTCGCCGACCTCAGCGCCCTGCTCGCCCATTTAGAAACCGCCGCTCAGGAGTCCACCCAGCAATGGTTGGCCACCGCCAAGCACCACCGCGACCTACTCCATCCACCCAGTTAGATCGACGCCTTCCACCCCATGTCGGAACTCCGCATCACCGCCATTGCCAAGCTCCACGCTGAATTCAGCGTGCCGGGCGACAAGAGCATGTCCCACCGCGCCGCCATTCTTGGTGGACTCTCGAAGGGCACCTGCCTGATCCGCAACTTCTTGCCCAGCGAGGACTGCCTGTGCACCCTAAACGCCATGCGCACCCTAGGCGCGCCCTACGATGTGCTCGCCGAACTCAGCGGCCACGGCCCCACCGAGTTGCGCATCCACGGCCAGTCGATGCGACTGCGCGCGCCAAGCGCGCCGATTGATTGCGGAAACTCGGGCACCGGCATGCGGCTGTTAGCAGGACTGTTAGCCGGGCAGCACTTTACGTCTGAGTTATTTGGCGACGGATCGCTATCGTCGCGTCCGATGGGCCGCATCACGGTGCCATTGGAACAAATGGGCGCGCGCCTCGAGACCCGCGGCGTAAAACCCGGCTGCGCGCCCCTGGTCATCCACCCCGCGCAGCTCACGCCCATCACCTATGAGATGCCCGTTGCTAGCGCACAGGTAAAAAGCGCGGTCCTCCTTGCCGGGATGTTCGCGATCGGCACCACCACCGTGATCCAACCCGCCGAGACGCGCGACCACACCGAGCGCATGCTCGCCTCGTTCCAAGTGGTCACCCGCCAGACCGGCAATACCATCTCCATCGACGGTGGGCAGATCCCCGCCGCCTGCGATTTCATCGTGCCGGGTGATATCTCGAGCGCCGCCTTCTGGTTGGTTGCCGCCGCCGCCCTGCCAGGGTCACGCCTAGTCATCCGGGACATCGGCCTCAACCCGACGCGCACCGCCATCCTCAACGTCCTCGAACGCATGGGCGCGCGCCTCACGACCAGCGTCGAGCACGCGCAGGGCGAGCCGATTGGCCAACTTGAACTCCACGGGGCCACACTCACGGGCACGACCCTACTCGCCAGCGAGATTCCCAATCTGATTGATGAAATTCCAGTCATCGCAGTCGCGGCGGCGCTGGCGACGGGGCGTACCGTGATCCGCAATGCCCGCGAACTGCGGGTCAAGGAAACCGACCGCATCACCACCGTCGTCCAGAACCTACGTGCCATGGGAGCCGTCGTCGAAGAGTTCGAGGATGGCATGGAAATCCAAGGTGGGCAGCCGCTGCATGGCGCACAGATCGAGAGTTGTGGCGACCACCGCATCGCCATGGCCTTCGCGATCGCAGGACTTTTCGCCACCGGTGAAACCGTCATCCGCGATACCGCCTGCATCAACACCTCTTACCCGGGGTTCGCCCGCCACCTCCACGCCATCTGCAACCATCGCTCGGACGCCACCGCGTTCATCCTGCCAACCGTCTCACACGCGTGAATCTACCTTCCGCCCCGCATATCGCCATCGCCATCGACGGCCCCGCCGCCTCCGGCAAAAGCACCCTCGCCCGCTTGCTCGCCCAACGACTCGGGCTGATCATGGTCAACTCCGGCACCATGTATCGCGCAATCACCTGGAAGGTTCTCCAGGACGGCATCGACCCTCATGACCACACGGCCGTCCACGCGCTGCTGGCGCGCATCACCCTCGCATGCGGTCACGACGGTGGCATGTCCACCCTCACCATCGACGGCGTTGATCCCAGTGACGCGCTGCGCAGTGAGGCGATCAATGCCAATGTTTCGGCCATCGCCGCAATCCCGGAAGTCCGCCATCAACTCATCGACCTGCAACGCAGCTACCTCGCCCACTCGAGCGTCGTCATGGAGGGCCGCGATATCGGCTCGGTTGTGTTCCCTGAGACCCGCTACAAAATCTACGTCGATGCCGCTGAGCACGTCCGTGCCGCCCGCCGCGTCAACATGGGTGAAGTGGATTCGATCGCCCACCGCGACGCCGCCGATAGCCAGCGCGCCACCGCCCCGCTCGTGGTGGCCGAGGGTGCAACCATCCTCGATAATTCGCACCACACGATTGCGTCCGGCCTAACAGCCGCGTTGGAGATCCTCCGTCAGCAGGGGTTAGAGTGCTGACTTAGGCGAGCACGCCGCGGATACAGATATCATCCCCTAACTGCGTGAACGTCATTTCTAGCAATTGCAGTGAAGCGGGTAGGTGTGCCCCGGCGAGCGCCAGTGCTGGCCCACCACAGAGCATCGGCGCGCAATAGATCACAACCTCATCGACGAGGCCCGCCGCCAACAATGCGCCGGAAAACACCCCGCCGGCCTCGGTCATGGCGGTAAGAATACCTGGATCTCGGGCCAGTTCGCGCAAGGCGCCAGGCAGGTCGCGCCCGGAACGGATCAAGGTGCGTTCGCGCCATTCGTCGGTAAACAACGGCGCATCTAACGGCAGTGATGTCGGCGCATCCGAAAAGACGATGCGCCACGGTTGTGACCGCCCGCCTAACAATTCAGGATCGCGCACGGTCAGAGCGGGGCGATCGCTGCGCACGGTGGCACCGCTGGTCAGGATAGCATCGACCGAGGAGCGAAGGAGTTGCACATCGGCACGGGCGGCCGCGCCAGTGAGCCATGGGCCTTCGGCGGGAGGGCGGGTGATTCGACCGTCCAGGCTCATGGCGGTTTTCCAAATCACCCACGGCACCCCCGTGGCGCGGACTTTAAAGAACGGTCGCAGCAGGCGCTCCGCCTCCACGCGGCACACCCCTGTGGTCACTGCGATCCCGGCCGCGCCTAACAATGCCGCGGCCCGCCCGGCATGGGCCGGGTTGCGGTCATCACACGCGTACACCACGCGCGCCACGCCCGCATCGATGAGCCCCTGGGTACACGGCGGCGTGCGACCGTGGGTCGAGCACGGCTCTAGGGTGACATAGAGGGTCGCGCCGCGCACCGCTTCCACACCGTGCCGGCCCCAGGCGTCGGCCAGCGCCTCCCGCTCGGCATGCGGGTGGCCGGCAGCGCGGTGCCACCCGCGCCCTAACAACAACTCGTTTTTGACGATCACAGCCCCCACGGGCGGGTTGGGAGCGGTTCGACCGACGCCTTGGTGCGCGTCTTGCAGCGCGAGTTGCATCCAGAGCAAGTCGGCCTCGGGGGACCAGGCGGGTAACATGTTAGGCATCGGGGATGGTAGGCAGAGTGGGTTTTGCCACCCACTCGATTTGCAGCGGGAGTTGTGACGCCAGATGGACGTCACGCTGGGGGAATGGCAGGCAGACGTCAGCATCCGCGAAGCGTTTTTCGATCATGAGGCGCAGATCGCTGGTGACGATCATGGGGTTGGTCGAGCCTTTGAGTTCGAGCCAAAAATACAGTGAGAAAACCAATGCGCTGTCGCCGAAGTCGTCAAACACCGCGAAGGGCGCGGGGTCTTTGCAAATCAGACCGTGGCGGCCGGCCGACTCGGTGAGGATTTCCATCACCTGCTGCGGGGAGGAGCCATAGGCGACCCCGATTTTAAGGGTGCGGCGCATTTTCCGACTGCTGAGCGTCCAGTTGGTGACGCGGTTTTCGAGGAAAAGCGAGTTGGGGATCATGGTTTCCACGTCATCGCCGCTGCGGATGACCGACGAGCGGGTGTTGATTTCAATGACTGTGCCGATGATACCCTGCACATCCAGCACGTCGCCGACGCGCACCTTGCGTTCTGCGAGTACGATCAGGCCGCTGATAAAGTTCTTGATGAGCGTCTGGGTGCCGAAGCCGATCCCGATGGCCAGAGCCCCGCCGAAAAACGCAAACACGGTGAGCGGGATCTTTAGGAACGACAACGTGCCGATGGCCAGGAACACGCTGATGACCATCATCGCCCACTTGCGCAGGGTGCGTGCTTGCGCTTCCGCAATGAAGCCGCGACTCACGACGCTTTTCTGGATGCGCCGGGCGATGCGGGAAAAAATGCCATAGCCAATGATGAAAAACAACAACGCCCGCACCAACATGCCCAGCGTGACTGGAATCTTACCGGTAATCGTGCGCCCCTCGACTTCCACCTTGTCCTCAAAACTCAATACTTCGAACAACCAGAATTTTTGCAAGATCTCGCGGCTGGCGATGCCATAGCCAAGCACCCGGGCGACCCCCCCGATTTTCTGTGCGGGGTCGGCGAACTCCTCAGTCCAGCGTTGGATGAGTTTGCGCTGTGAGGTGACCGCTTGGGAGATCCGCAAAAGCATGGCCACGTATTCGCTTTTGCTTGCGCGTTGCTCGTTGAGCAGCGCGAACCGTGGGTCATCGGCACCGATTGAGGCGGCCCGCGATTCCAATTTGCTGAGTTCAGCGCTGCACCCAACCGTTTCATTTTCGAGGACTTTTTCCCATGCTCGCGTGCGTTCGAGCTGGGCATTGAGAGCCGCGCCCGCCTTGATGCGGTCCGCTTGAGTCTCGGCCTTGATCAGTGCCCGCCGGTTCTGGTAACTCTCCCAGGCGATGTTTTCCAACTGGATCAAGCCGTCCAACGCTTCTCCAAGCAACTGGATGACATCGACCCGACCCTCGGCCACCTCTAGCCGATACTTCGCGAGTTCCAAGCCATCAGGCACCTTGTCGGTCGCCTTGCCCAGCGCATCCACGGCAGCCTGCGCCTGCGCGCGGGTGAGCATCGTCGCTTTGAGTCGCTTGGCGAGGGCATTCTGCTCGTTGTGAAGTGCGAGTTTGCGCGCCTCGGAGAGTTTCGCGATTTTCGTGAGATCCTCGTCATTGAAGCGGGTGTTGGACTGGACCAGACGCACCTTGCGCTCGAGCATCGCGAGTTCGATTTTGGCCTCGGCGGTGCGCACCCGCAGACTCTCACAGGCGGATTTCACTCCGTCGGCGCGGATCGCTAACTGACGGGACTTCGTGCGGGCGGCCTCCAACCGCCATTTTGCGGTGTCCAGAGTGGCGGCTGACGCTTGTTGGAGATCGACGATTTTGGTACTGACGTTGTCTTCCGACGCTTTGGTTGCGGTGAGGATGCTGGCGAGCAGGCTTTCCAAATTGGTTAATGACGATTGATGGGACGTGAGTTTGGCTTGGATCGCGTCGCGTTCGTTGAGCAACTCGTCTGCCATCATGAGCGAGTAGGGCGGGCTTTCCTTGAAACCCGTCCAGGCCGCGTCCTCGGCCCGCGTTGCCTCCAAGGCTTTGCGCGCGTCGGCGACGGCGTTGATGTTTTTGAGGGACCGCGACGAGGTGAGAATCATTTGCTCCAGATCACGGCGGCGATCATCCAAGTCCGCTGGACTGATCCCCTCCGGCAGGGCGGCAACGCCCTCCGCGCCATCCATGCGTGCAAGCGCGTCGCGGGCATCCTGCAACCATTGTGTCAACCGCGCCCGCACATCCTCAGGCGTTTCCAGCGGCGCAGGCGGGGCCTGAGGCGACGCATCCGCCAACTTCTTCAAGGAGGCAATCTGAGCGTCGGCCGACGCGGGCAGCCACCACGCCGCCACAAAACAAGTAACCAGCAGCCACCGGAGGCGGACAGGAGAGCAGCAGGTGAATTTCATGGTGCGACCCTCGCCGGGAACGAGCTTGGCATCAAGCGGGATCGCCGGGGTCAAACATCGCCCCGCTCGTCGCGCTCCAATTGGATCCGGTCGTTCAGATTGCGGGCTTTGACGCGGCGGTTGCGTTTGGCCCAGCGCTCGACGGCCATCTGGCGTTTTTGGGCGCGTTTTTGCAGCGCGGCGATCTCACTTTCCAGGTTGAGGAAATGCTCGTGGCGACCGGGGTCCAACGTCCCTGCGGCGACAGCGGCGCGGATCGCGCACCCGGCATCTTGGCGATGGCTGCAATCGGCGTATTTGCAGTCTGCAGTGATCGCCTCAACGTCGGAAAAACTTTCGCGCAACGTGGTTTCATCGGTCCACATTTGGATTTCGCGCATGCCGGGGTTGTCGATGAGCATCCCGCCGCCGGGCAGCGGTACGAGTTCGCGCGAGGTGGTGGTGTGGCGACCCTTGCCGGTGGTTTCGTTGACCTCACTCGTCCACTGCCAATCATCGCCGTAGAGTTGATTGACGAGGGTGGATTTGCCGACGCCGCTGGATCCGACGACGCACAGGGTGACGCCCTTTTTGAGGAACTTTTTGAGGGTTTTGAGGCCATCGCCATTGAGAGCACTGGTGACATGGACGCTAGCCCCCACCCACAGCGCGGCGATCTCTGCGGCGGCTTGGGCGTTTTGTTCGGCTCGATAAAGGTCGGATTTATTGACCAAAACAATGGCTTTGGCCCCGCTGCGTTCGATAAGCATGAAATAGCGCTCCATCCGGCGGAGGTTGAAATCCGGCCCCGCGTCGGTGACCACTGCGACAAAATCGATATTGGCGCCGATGACTTGAGCCTGTGAGCTATTGCCAGGCATTTTGCGCGAAAAACACGACTTGCGCGGCAACGTGGCACGGATCACATGATCCTGGTTGGCATGGCCCAATTCAAGGGCCACCCAGTCACCCACCGCCGGCAAGTCCGCATCGCAGGTGGCCTCATGCCAAACCCGGCCGCATAGCACGACGTCGATTTCCTCGCCATCCCCGAGGAAGGCCCCGAAATTGATCGGTGATTCACGGATCAGGCGTGCCGGCACCCAGCCTTTTGCACGATAAGGCGCAAAGGCGATGGCAAAATCCGGATTCCAGCCAAGGGACTTGAGAGTCATCTGCCGTCACCCTAGCGCGAGATAGCGCGCTGTCGATGCCCGCGTTGCGCGTTGCGCGATCAACGCGGCGATCTTGGCAAAAAAGATCACCTAGGATAGATGCGGGTGCTGGGCTTTGTTGTTGCATTGGTCAGTATGGCTGGGAAAAGTTCCAGCAGCAGTCGTCCCGTGGTGGGGCGACCCGAAAAATGACGTTCATGACATGGATTTACTGGTTGGGATGGATGGCATTCAGGGCGATTGCCCGGAGCGTGTTTGGTTTGCGGATTGTAGGTGAGGAAAACCTAGTCACGGAAGGGCCGGTGTTAGTGGCGGCTAATCACCAGAGTTTTCTGGATCCGCCGCTCATCAGCACCCTGTACCAGACCGAGATGTATTTTTTGGCCCGCAAAACCTTGTTCAACGGGGCCACCCGCTGGCTCTATAGCCGCTGGAACGCCATCCCCGTGGACCAGGAACACCCGGATATGGCGAGCCTCAAAACCATCATCCGTAAACTCAAACACGGTCACCGCGTCCTGGTTTTCCCGGAAGGCGAACGCACCCGAGACGGAGAACTCGGCACCGCCGCTCCCGGCATCGGCCTGATCGCCGTGAAATCCGCCGCCGTCATCCAACCGATGCGCATCTCCGGTGCCCGAGAAGCTCTGCCGCGCGGGTCACGCCGCGTCCGCTTCTCCCGCCTCACCGTGTCGATTGGTCCGCCGATCCGGCTGACCCCCGAAGAACTCAAAGCCGCCAGAGGCAAAGACGACTATGAGCGGATCGCCACCCGGATCATGGCTGCAATCGCAGCACTCTAACGCGCCATCAGAAACCCGTCGGAATCCAAGCAACATCCGGCGGGCAGACGCAGGCCCGCAGTGGGAGCCGCCGGCCCGTGGGCGTAGAGAGCACCGTCGGGCGTAGCCACAAGGTGCCAGCCAGGCAGCAGCTTCCCCCACGAGTTGGGTTTGCTACCGAGCTGCGGGGCAAAGGAATCGTCGGATGCGGGTGGCGTCGCCATCGACATCGCGACGACCGCACCGTTCACCGCTAGGCATGGGTAGTGATGGACACCCGGGTGCTCGACCGGTTCGAGCGCCTGCGTGCCAAAATCATAGAAATCGATAGGGCCGCTGCGGGCGGCGGATTGCAAGGCGGCCCGCACGAGATCGCCGCCAACCCAAGTCGCCGGCGACTCGACGGCCATCGGTGGCTGGATGATCAGCTTGGCACGGAACAAATCAGGGAACGCGGCAAACATGCCGAGCAAGCAGGTGAGGAGTGGCTCGTCAAGAAGGACCCGTATGGGTCGGCACCGTTGGAGTGCGTTGATCATGGCGATTTGATGGCCATTCACCCACACCCGCCGCCGCTCCGGCGCTGCAATCGCCCGCAAGGCCCGGGTCGCAGGGTTATCCGCTCGCGGCAAGCGCTTCAACCACCTGCGGTGGTCAAACCGTAAACCGACAGCCACCGCCGAGGCCGCAAACATGCCCGCCCGAATCGTCTCCCGATTCGCCTGCCCCGAATCGAGCGGCTGCGCATACGCAATCGCCATGCCATGCCCAAAACGGCGGGGAGCCTTGCGGAAAAATCGGTTGCGCTCAAACGAAAATATCGACCCCCACGAGCCGTCGCACCACATCGGAATGAGCGGGAAATTCGCTTGTTTGGCGATGAGTTCGCAGCCGCGCTGCAACTCGCTAGGCATCCCAGTACGCGTCAATTGACCCTCAGGAAATAGACAAACCACATCGCCGTGGCGCAATGCCCGGATGATTTCCCGGATCGCCTCTAACGGCTGATCACGGCGAATCGGCATGGTGTCGAAGATGCGGGTAAACGCTCGAATCGCGGGCCGCTCCATGAATCCTTCATCCATCACGAAGCGCACCGGCCGTTGGCAGGCCGCTGAGATGAAAAACGCGTCGGCATAGGTCACATGATTGGGCAGCAGTAACACCCCGCCGTGACGCGGCAACCGGTCGCCATGAGCGACCCGAATCCGATAGAACAGGCGCACCAGAGACACCCCGATGACTCGCAGGAAGGCGGCGGGCAGCAGGCGGATAATCATCGCGGTGGCCAGCGCGCACGCCACCGCGATGAAGATCATCTGGAAGCGGAAACCGGATAATGGATCAATGGCGAGGGCTTTGGCCCCGAATTCAAAGCCGGTGATGATCGTCACGGCGATGATGCCAGCGAAGCAATCCTGGAGGTTAACGGCGGATTGAAGTTCGCCGCGCTTGGCGGCGGGGTAGTGGTCCTGCATCCAAGCATTGAGCGGCGCAAGAAACACCGCCGCCACAAATGCTAAGAGCCCAAGCGTAATCAAAAAGAACACCTGCGCCGGTGCCGCCAACACAAACGTTAGCGGGTCGATTGAAAATATCTGGAGAAACCCCTGGGCATCGCCCGGCTCAATGAGCGCCAGCGCGATGGCCATGACCGTCATCGCCACCCCCGCCACCGGAACCCAGCCCAGCTCAATCCGTTTACGCAGCAAATACGATGCGAAGCCAAACCCACCCGCCATGCCAAGCGAGGCCGACGCCATGAAGATCGATGACAACGTGCCGAACCCCTCGCCCCCGCCAGTCATGACCTTGGCTAACTTGACCGACCACAAGTTGATGAACGCCGCAAAACCCCAGAAAAACGCCACCCCAAACGACGCATGCCTCAACGGCGCGTCGCGCCACAAGTCGGCCAAACTCCTAAAGTGACTCACCGCGAGGCCTCGGGTGAAGCGTCGACCACCGCTCTGGGCGGGCACCCGCGGCACCGACCACGCCATGACCAATGCCGGCACCGACAAAGCCGTGAGAACCAGCAGCGGGCCGAGGGCGGCGCGCCATGCCATGTCGGAACTTCCGCCGAGCGAGTGGTAGCGCTTATCGAACAACCAACCGGCGACGATTTGGCCGGCGAGCATCGCGAGCATGGCCGTCATTTGCTGGATCCCGGTGGCAAACCCGAGATGGCGCGACCCCACCAACTCCTTGTTGATGCCCAACTTGGCCGGACTGAAAAATGCCGCTTGAATCGCCAAGGCGAAAAACCCGCCGAGCGCGAGCGCCAGGTTGTGGGCGATGACCGCCCCACAGATCCAAATGAGCACCAGCAACTGAAGGATGGCCGACCCGAACATCACGTCGCGCTTCGAGTGACGGTCACTGAGCCACCCGGCGATGGGCGCAAACAATACAAACGGCAGCGCAATCATCAACCCGGCCTGCGATTCCACCGCCCAGCCAACCGCACCGCCCAGTGGAATGAGAATGAACTGGGCCATCTTGTCATTGAAGGCATTCTGGGTTTGCTGGACAATCATGCTCCAAAACCCGATCCAGTGGCGGCGAGTCGGTTCAAAGCAGGAGGGTGCGTCAGGCATGTCCGGCGACCCTAAACAGCCGATCGCCCGGCGGCAAGACCAAGGGCTGGGAACATACCCACTGTGAGCGCATTCACGATTTCCATGTGGACTGGCCCTTGACCTATCCGCAGATCCCTGACAGTAAATGCAGCGCAGCCTCGCACTCAAGGCGAGGTCCTTTGTCCGAAAACCATCTAATCATTTCATGAAATCCATGCATCAAATCGGCGTCATTGCGATGGCGGGAGTCGCCCTCGCTGTTGTTTCCTGCTCCAATGGCGGACGTTCCCCCTCGGGCTTCCTCGGGAATTTTTCGCAGCTGGATGCAGGCTACGGCACCGCCGATGCCGTCTCGTCCTACCTCAAACCCGGCGTCGATTTGAAAAAATATGACAGCGTGATCATCGATCCCGTCACCACCGTAGTCGCCGCTCCAGGGATCCGCCCAGAAGTCACTAACCAGTTGGCGGCTTACGTGAGTGACGCCATGCGCGCGAATCTATCCGGCAAACTGAAGATCGTCACCGTGCCCGGACCCACCACCCTGCGTGCACGAATTGCTCTAACCGACGTGATCGAAGAACAACACACAGGCACCCCGGTGACCACCGTCCACGCCAGTCCGCACGCCACACTCGCGGGCACCCTAGGGACCCCCACCGTGGCCAACTTCATCGCCCGAGTTTCGTTTGAAGGCGAGTGGCTCGATTCCGTCACCGGCGAGCGGTTCAGCGCATTGTGCGACCACCGCCTAGGTGCCAAGCGCGCAGTCACTGCAGCGACGTCGTGGGACGCGATTCGCACCACCGCAAATCAAGGAGCCGCTCGGCTAAGTCAGCGGTTCATGGCGGTGAGAGCGCGCTAATCCGCTCTCTGGCTGGCCGCGTCTTTTCCCTTGCAGGAATGAATCATGTCGCTAGTTTCGAGGGCATAACTGGCGCGCGCATTGCACGCGCTATCACCTCCCAACCCACTTATTTCTAATGATGAAACTCGCCTTTATCGCCGCAGCCACCGCGTTGTTTTCGGTGTCATGCTGCCCGAATGCCGCCACCGTCCAATCCAAACCGACGTATGTGACCCCATCGAAATGACCTCCTTGCCCCGGCACTCCACGAGCGCCGGGGTACATTTGAGTCGTTGATCCCGCCGTCCTCATTTCTGATATTTTAACTAACCCTACCGTATCCCATCCCATGATTCGCATTCTATCTGCATCCATCGTTTCCGCTATCGCACTGGTCGCCACCTCATGCTGCTGCACCAGCGAGGTCAAACCACCCGGATTGCGCCCGCTGCCCCGCTTCCAAGAAATCCCCACGACACCCACTCCGGCACCCGTCGTGCGCGCTACGAAATAATTGATTAACCCGCTGGGCGGCATCGAACCGCCGTGGTTTCTGCCCAGGCGGCGCAATGTCCACGCACCGCAGCGTGCTTGGACGCTTTAGGTTTCGCTTGCGCAGCAGTGAACCCACGCCTATGGGGAGATCGTATAAGTTATGAAGCGTTCCTTTCCAGGTGAACAAAAAACCCGCTTCAGTGGGCAGCTCCGGCATTACCATCGCTCGGGCGCCAAGACCGTTCCGACTTGGGATGAGTGGATCAATGGCAAGTCCGCCCGCGTTAGATTGCGCAATTGGTGGAAAATCCTACTCGTTGCCTTGGCTGTGATCGCCTTGCTCGGCATTATCATCGGCTTGTTCATTGAGCTGCGGTGAGCCGGCGCGTGGCGCTCGCTTCTTTCTGCCCCCACCGCTGGATGTGGCTTTGACAAGCCCGCCTGGCCAAGGCAATTTCCCCCGCCGCCGCCAACCACGGCACGCATTTTATTATGGGAAAAAATCTCTTCCAAAAAGTCTGGGACGCCCACACCGTGGGCACGCTGGCCGATGGCCGCACGCAACTCTTCATCGGCACTCACCTCATCCACGAGGTGACCTCACCCCAAGCATTCGGCATGCTCCGCGACCTCGGGCTGTCAGTGAAGTTCCCCCAGCGCACGTTCGCCACCGTCGATCACATTGTCCCCACCATCGACCAAGACGCCCCGCAAGACCCGCTCGCCGTTGGCATGATGCAGGCGCTCCGGTCGAATGTAGAGGATTTCGGCATCACCTACTTTGACCTCGCATCCGGCAAGCAAGGCGTCGTCCACGTCGTGGGGCCGGAGCAAGGGATCACCCAACCGGGCACGACCATCGCCTGCGGGGATTCCCATACCGCGACCCATGGTGCCTTTGGAGCGATCGCCTTCGGCATCGGCACCACTCAGGTGCGCGACGTGCTCGCCACCCAAACGCTGGCGCTTGAAGCCCTCAAGATCCGCCGCATCGTCGTGAACGGCGACCTTCGACCCGGCGTTTACGCCAAGGACGTCATCCTGCACATTATCCGGAGCTTGGGTGCCAAGGGCGGCATTGGCTACGGTTATGAATATGCCGGCGACACCATCGCCCGCATGTCCATCGAAGAGCGCATGACCGTGTGCAACATGTCCATCGAAGGCGGTGCCCGCTGCGGCTATGTCAATCCAGACGCCAAGACCCTTGCCTACCTTCAGGGGCGACCGTATGTGGACATGACTGACTTCGAGGCCACCGCGGCCCGCTGGCTGTCGTTCGCCTCGGATCCAGACGCCCATTACGATGACGTCGTCGAGTTCAACGCCTCCGATATCGAACCCACCGTCACCTGGGGAATCTCCCCTGCCCACGGAATCTCGATTTCCGAATCCATCCCTGACCCCGCCACCGCCGCCAACCCGCTGGAGCAGGCATCCATCACGGAAGCCCTCGCGTACATGAAACTGGCGGCCGGCACCCCGATCCAAGGCGTGAAAATCGATGTGGCATTCATCGGCTCATGCACCAACGGACGGCTTTCTGATTTCCGTGAAGTCGCAAAGTTCATTCGTGGCCACCATGTTGCCCCCGGTGTGAAGGCGATCGTGGTGCCCGGCTCGCAGATCGTCGCCATCCAGTGCGAACAGGAAGGCTTACCCGATATCTTCCGCGCCGCCGGCTTCGAGTGGCGCGCCGCCGGGTGCTCGATGTGCCTCGCCATGAACCCCGATAAACTCGTCGGCGACCAACTCTGCGCCTCATCATCCAACCGCAACTTCAAGGGCCGCCAAGGCTCACCCACCGGTCGCACCGTCCTGATGTCGCCGGTCATGGTCGCCGCCGCCGCCATCCAGGGATCCATCTGCGACGCCCGCAAACTCTTCCATCTGGAAAACCCTGCCGCCGCCACTCAACCTAACTCCTAATCTATCACCATGGCACTCGATCCTGTTACCCAAGTCTCTGGCCGCGCGGTTTTCATCCCCGGCGCGGATATCGACACCGATCGGATCATTCCGGCCCGGTTCATGAAATGCGTGACGTTTGACGGCCTCGGCGCCTACGCGTTCTACGACGTGCGCCATGACGAGCACGGCAACAAAACCGACCACCCGCTCAATGACCCGCGCTTTGCCGACGCATCCATCCTCGTCGCAGGAGTCAATTTCGGCTGCGGATCGTCCCGCGAACACGCACCCCAATCGCTCAAAAAATACGGCTTCAACGGCGTCATCGCAGAGTCGTTCGCCGAAATCTTCTTCGGTAACTCCACCACGCTGGCAATGCCCTGCGTGATCGCCTCCGCCGCCGATATCCTCGCCCTACGCGCCGCCATCGACCGCGACCCATCCACAGTGGTCACCATCGACGTGATCCAACTGCGGGTCCGAACCTCCAGTGGCATCGATTTCCCCGTCACCATGCAGGAATCCGCCCGCGAGGCGCTGGTCAGCGGGCGATGGGACCCCATCCAAGAGCTCCTCTGTCAGGAAGCCGCCATTCAGGCCAAGGCCCGCGAATTGAATTATGTATAATCCGCCGCCATGCTCAGGCTGGACGGTGGTATCATAACCGTGAGACACGCTGCTCCACCCTGCCATGACTGCGCCCAAGAAACCCAATCTTACCTCCGTCACTACCATCAATGACGATGGTTCACGGTATTTTCTGCACCCCGCCGATGCGCAAGGCCGCTGGTTGATCGCCCGCCGGTTCGTCGGGGTGATTCTCATCGCGGTGTATATGCTCTTGCCGTGGATTCCGATCAACGGCCACCCGGCGGTCTTCCTCGATGTGGAACACCGAATGTTCCACCTCTTCGGCCTCACCTTGGTGCCCCAGGACTTATGGGTGATGTTCTTCGCCATCACCGGCCTGGGGTTTACCTTGTTTGTCGTTACTTCCTTGTTAGGCCGGATTTGGTGCGGCTGGGCCTGTCCCTATACCGTCTTTCTCGATCACGTCTATCGCCGCATCGAACGCTGGATTGAAGGCGACGCGCCCGCCCGCCGCGCGCTCGACCACGCGCCATGGTCCGCGAGCAAGCTCCTCAAGCGGACGCTCAAGCACCTGTTATTTTGCGCCATCGCCGCGCTCATCGCACATCTATTCCTTTCCTATTTCGTGTCCTTGCGCCGACTCTACGGATTCATGCACGAGGGGCCGCTACAGCATGCCACCGCCTTTGCCATCATCGTCAGCCTCACCCTGGTCCTGTGGTTCTGCTTCGGCTATTTCCGCGAACAATTCTGCATCATCATGTGCCCATACGGGCGATTGCAAGCCGCCCTAACTGATGACGACACCATCAACGTCGGCTATGATGAAATCCGCGGCGAGCCACGTGGCACCAAGGGCAAGGTGACCGGCGATTGCGTCGATTGCCACCGCTGCGTGCAAGTCTGCCCAACCGGCATCGATATTCGCAACGGCCTGCAACTCGAATGCATCGGCTGCACCGCCTGCATCGATGCCTGTGATGACGTCATGACCAAGCTGAACCGCCCACACGGACTGATTCGTTATGATTCGTTCAACGGCTTTGCGGGCCACACCCGGCGGTTTCTCCGGCCACGCGTTTATGCGTACCTGGTGTTGGCAATTCTCGGAATGGGGGCGCTCATCCTAGTGGCGGCAACCAAGGCGCGCCCGTTCATTGCCACGGTTTCCCGCTCGGGCGGCAGCGGGTTTTACAGCGATGCCACCTCAATACGCAATATCTACAAGCTCCGCTTCTTCAATAAGCGCAACCAACAAGCGACCGTCACCATCCGCCTAGGCCACGGCACTCCAGCAGGCTATCAGTTAAGTGGTGAGGACCAAACCTTCACCGTCGCTGCGCTCGATGAGCTTTCGCGCACCTGTGTGGTGATAGCGCCAGTAGGGTCGTATGTCGGTGTGGCTGACATAGTGCTGGAGGTTCACGCAGATCCTGGTGACATCACTCTCGACCAAGCGGTCCGCTTCCTTGGCCCGAACCCTCAAGCGTTTACCCCCCCGCAACCCTAACCTCGGCGTAAAAACCCTTATCGCATTGCTGTCCCGAAATCCATGGATCTATGTGGTGCTCGCCTTCGCGCTGTTACTCGGTGCTTGGTCCACCTTCATCACCCTCGCCGCCAAACATGCCCCGCAACCTATCGAGTGGAAACATGACCCAAACCGTTAGTAATTGCTAGAACCGATTACCCGATGACTGCCGCCGCCGAAATCCCACTCACCACGCTCGCCGCGCTTGGCTTTGGGCTCATCACCAGCATGCATTGTGTCGGAATGTGCGGGCCTATTGCCTGCGGCCTAGCGAGTCTAGCGAAATCTGAGGGTGAGCGGCTCACCGCCGCCACGCTCTATCATGGATCACGCCTGCTGTCCTACGCTCTCATCGGTGGCGTGTGCGGCGCACTCGGCCAACAACCGCTCCAGTGGTTCTTCCATTCACCGGCAGTGCTGCTGCCTTGGGTGCTGGTGGTGGTACTGGTGCTCATTGCCATCGGATGGGATAAAAAAATCCCGCGCCCGGCCATCCTCAACCGTCTCACCGTGCGGGCCCGCCTCAATTCTAGCAAATTTTCCGCCTACGGGGCAGCCTCCGCGATGGGCCTTCTCACGCCATTTCTGCCGTGCGGGCCGCTCTATGCGGCATTTGGCACCGCGTTGCTAGCTGGTTCAGCGATCCAGGGTGCGGAATTCACCCTCGCCTTCGGCCTGGGCACCGTCCCCCTGCTGTGGCTCACCCACCACCAATTCCACCGCCTCCGCGCTCAACTCACCCCGCCCATGCTGGCGCGGGCACGCCGCAGTCTGGCGTTGGTCACCGCGCTGGTACTCGTCTGGCGGCTTCATGGCACCCTCCCGGGATCACTTGGCAGCACTCCAGAACCTGCCAGGCCTGCCGCCACGGAACTCCCCTCGTGCTGCCATTAGAATTTAATTCCGTGCCATGACGGGGTTCAGCGGACTAGTCTGTGCGCATGCCGTTTAGCAACTTTGGACTGGAGGCCGGCATTGTCCGTGCGATTCAACAAGCAGGTTACACCCGCCCGACTGCGGTGCAGGCAGCGGCCATCCCCAAGGTCATCCAGGGGCAAGACGTCATTGCCATCGCCCAAACCGGCACCGGGAAGACGGCGGCGTTTGTGTTGCCGATGCTCAACCGGCTGACCGAGTGGACGCGCCATGCCCCGCCGCGCGGCATCAAGGCGCTGATCCTCGCGCCCACCCGGGAATTGGCCGTCCAGATCATGGAGAACATCCGGGCGTATGGTCAGTACCTGCCGGTCCGGGTGGCAGCGATCTACGGGGGGGTGGAGGAAGCCTCCCAAATCAAAGCCTTGCGCAAAGGCGTGCAAATCGTCGTTGCCACCCCAGGGCGTTTGCTGGATCTGAGCGGTCGACAGAAGCTCGATTTCAGCCAGTTGGAGATGCTCGTCCTAGACGAGGCTGACCGGATGTTGCACATGGGGTTTTTGCCGGACATTGAGGCCTTGGTGAGCACTTTGCCGAAGCGTCGGCAGACCCTCATGTTTTCAGCTACCCTTTCCAAAGAGGTCGAATCACTGGCGCGACGATTCCAATACCAACCAAAAATGGTGCAAATCGGTAAACGCTCGAACCCCGCCGAGACCGTGGACCAGTGCGTTTACGAAGTGCCTGCTCACTTGAAAAATGCCCTCCTGCTCGAACTGCTCCGCCAGCCAAAGTTCAATCGAGTGCTCGTCTTCGCACGCATGAAAGACGGTGCCAACCGCCTCACCAATTTCCTCAAAATCGCCCAGGTGAAAGTCGCCAAACTCCATTCCAGCCGCTCCCAAGAACAACGACTCCAGGCACTCCAGGACTTCAAAGACGGCAAAGCACAGGTGCTCGTGG
>JAYSPI010000227.1:0-9010 GCA_043722215.1 Prosthecobacter sp. | reverse complement strand
AAAAAATGTTCCTGCGCTGATCTCTGACGCCAAAATCGACGCCAGCACTGCCCACCACGGAATCGACCGCCCACCCAACGCGTAGTCCGACACATCGTGACTGGCCCGTCCAAAATGCACACCAATGCCCACGATGATGGCAAAATACATCCCGATAATGAGCAAATCCGTGGCCAGGGCCGTCATGCCGCCGACGCTAGAGGCTGGCGACCGCTCGCCAAGTCCAGAGTTGCGGCGACCCCACCACGAATCCTTGCCGTGGGGCCGAAAGCAGCAGCGCCGTGGGGTCACGCGACACGCCCATCCACCCCTTGATTCTCGACCGATTGGCTGCATCTTAACCGCATAGGAGGTGCGCCATGAATATCCGCCCTGCCGCCGTCGCCGGAAAATTCTATCCAGAGGATCGCGCGCAACTCGCGCGCAACGTTCGGGCGATGTTGGGTGCCGCCACGGTCAGCGGCCTGCATCCCAAAGCACTGATCGTTCCACACGCCGGCTACGCCTACTCCGGCCCTGTCGCCGCCACCGCCTACGCGCTGCTGGCCGCCATCGCCGCCCAAATCCAGCGAGTCGTCCTCCTCGGGCCGACCCACCGAGTGAGGGTGCGTGGTTTGGCGCTACCCGACGCAGATACGTTTGAGACGCCGTTGGGGAAGGTGGCAATCGACCAAACGGCGGTGCGGGTGGTTGCGGGCATGCCCCAGGTGAGTGTGAACGCGCCAGCGCACGCAGGCGAGCACTCACTGGAAGTCCAGTTGCCCTTCCTCCAAACCCTGCTGCCTGACTTTAAGCTGCTGCCTCTGGCCGTCGGCGAAACCACGCCCGAGGAGGTCGCCGCTGTCATTGAATCCCTTTGGGGTGGACCCGAGACGTTGATCCTAATCAGTTCCGATTTGTCCCATTTCTTACCCTACGAAACCGCTAAACTGGTGGATCAACGCACCGCCAACGCCATCACACGATTCGATGCATCACTCCTCCACGACCATGCCTGCGGGGCCACTCCGATCAACGGCTTGCTGCGGGCCGCCCATCAGCACCGCCTCACCGCCCACCTCCTCGATTTGCGCAACTCTCGCGACACCGCGGGACGGCGCGATGAAGTCGTCGGCTATGGGGCGTTTGCGTTCACCTCACCCGCCACCCAAGATGCCGCACTTGGCGCGGCTCTCCTCACGCTTGCCCGCAATGCGATCGCCCAGCACTTCGGATTGCCCACCCAACCCGTCGCCTTGGCTGACGGCTTGAACGCCCCGGGAGCCACCTTTGTCACCCTGACCGAGCAAGGGTATTTGCGCGGCTGCATCGGCTCGCTAGCCGCCCGCCGCCCGCTGCGCGAGGACGTCGTCCAGAACGCTCGGGCCGCCGCCTTCTGCGATCCTAGGTTCCCTCCTCTCACTGCCGCCGAGGTGGCTAAAATCAAAATCGAGGTTTCGCGCCTATCGTCGCTGCATCCCCTGCGGTTCCGCGACGAGGCGGATGCCTTGGCCCAGTTGCGGCCGGCCATTGACGGCTTGGTGTTCGAGTGTGGCAAGCACCGCAGCACGTTCCTTCCGCAGGTCTGGGACGAGTTGCCTCAACCTCGCCAATTCCTCGCCCAACTCAAGCGCAAGGCCGGTTTAGACGATGATTTCTGGTCCCTGGACGTCACCCTGGCCCGTTATTGCGTCGAAAAATGGAAGGAGTGATCCATGGATTCATCCATCTCATTGAACGATCGCCACCCGGCCAAGTATTGGCATCGCTTGGACGACGGACGCGTACAGTGTGATTTGTGCCCACGCGAATGCAGGTTGCACGACGGCCAGCGAGGGGCGTGTTTTGTCCGTGGAATGGCGGCAGGAGGCATGGTACTCACAACCTATGGTCGATCCTCGGGGTTCTGCGTCGATCCAGTTGAAAAAAAACCGCTCAACCACTTTCACCCAGGCACGCTCGTACTGTCATTTGGCACAACCGGCTGCAACCTAGCCTGCAAGTTCTGCCAGAACTGGGACATCACCAAATCGCGCGACATGACCCGCCTCATGGATCATGCATCGCCATGCCACATCGCCCAGGCCGCTAGGATGCACGGCTGCCAGAGTGTGGCCTTCACCTACAACGATCCGGTGGTATTCTTTGAATACGCCCTCGACACCGCCGATGCCTGCCACCAGCTGGACATCCTGACCGTAGCCGTCACCGCCGGCTACATCCAAGCGCATCCACGGCGCGAATTTTATGCCAAAATGGACGCCGCCAACATTGACCTCAAAGGATTCTCCGATGGCTTCTACACCAAGCTCACCGGCGCCCACCTCCAACCCGTGCTCGACACCCTCATATACGTCCACCACCACACCGCATGCTGGCTGGAAATCACCACCCTGCTCATCCCCGGCTTTAACGACTCCACCGCTGAAATCAAAGCTCTAAGCACTTGGGTCGCCAACGAACTCGGGCCAGACGTGCCGCTCCACTTCACCGCCTTCCACCCGGCATGGAAAATGTCGCAGGTCCCGCCCACTCCGGCAGCCACTTTGACCCAAGCGCGCCGCATCGCCAGAGACGTCGGCCTGCACTACGTTTACACCGGCAACGTGCATGACGTGAACGGCGGCACCACCCATTGCCCACGCTGCCAGCATTCCGTCATCGCTCGCAATGGCTATGATATCTGCCACTACGACCTCACCGACCACGGCCACTGCCCGCTATGCGCCACCCCCATCGCCGGACGATTCACCCATCGCCCTTCCTCGTGAGCGCCCCCCACTGCCCGACCCACCCTGGCGATCGCCCGCGTGGCGCTCAACCCAAGAAAAATCCATCGGCTTGCGGCCTCTGCGGTTGAGTTTTGGTGACGGCCTGCTTGAATCCGCACTTCCGGCGCAGTGTCGTCGGGTCAGCCACCACCACCGAACCATGGGAAGAGCCTTTGAATGCCGCCGTCGGGCGAAGGAATCACGCTGGGCCACCATGTCCAAGGTGTTTCCGAAGCTGGCCAAGTCGATCACCTTGGCCGCCAAAAATGGCGGACCCGAACCGGAATCCAACGCCCCGCTGCGCGTCGCCATCAACAATGCCAAGGCTCAAAACCTGTCGCGCGAAAATATTGAAGCCGCCATCAAGCGGGCCGCCGGCAAGGACGCCGCCGATATCACCGAAGTGACATATGAGGGCAAAGGTCCCCACGGCTCGTTGTTTTTCATCGAGGTCGCCACCGATAACTCGAACCGCTCGGTCACCAATATCAAAACGATTTTCAATAAAAACGGTGGCCAACTCGTCAACTCGGGCGCTCTCGATTTCATGTTCTCGCGCAAGTCGGTGATCGAGTTCCCAGTACCCGCCGGTCACAACCTCGAAGACATCGAACTGGAACTCATCGACGCTGGACTGGAAGAGTTACAGGTCCAGGACGACGTGGTTTCCGCGATCGGCGACTACACCGCATTCGCGCCACTCACCCAAGCGGTGGAGGCTCTCGGCATCACCGCCAACAAATCCAGCCTGCAACGCCTGCCCAACCAACCGATCGAACTCACCGAAGAGCAAATGCTCGAGATCGAGATCATCGTCGATAAACTCGAGGACGACGACGACGTGCAAGTCGTGTTCACGAACCTGGCGTGAGACATTGCCGAATCCGCGCGACCTGAGCGTCGTCAAACTCGTCCAGGCCAATCTGCCGCATGAGGTCGATGGCCGACTTGTAGTTGCCTGCGGTTTCCAAAACCGTCACCTTGCTGCGATAAAAATACCTCCAATGCAGCTTGTGCTCGACTGGGTCCAGATGGAGACGGCGCATGTAACCTTCGAGGCGATCAATCTCACGCAGACCCGCATCCGCCCCATCCACGTGCGCCACCGCCACCGCAAAATCGCCCGCGCAGGCAACGTCTGCCAATGCAAAATGACCGCTGGGGAGCTCCCTCTGCGGCGCCAACCGGCGGTTTTCCTCAAGGAAGTTACGGAATACGAGCGGCCAGACCGTCCGTTGACGGTCGATCACCTGCTGCCAATTGCCGGCCGCGAGGTCGCGGTCATGCAGCTCCCAGACCGCCCGCCCTTGCGCCGGATATTGCCGCAAAACATCCTCCATGAGGCGGTCGAGATCATGCCACTGCCACGACCGCCGCCCCGCCATCACCGCCAATACCACCAACACGAACACCGCCGGATAGCGCGCTGAAACCCCGCCAACCATCGCCCGCCAGCCAGCCGCCAACGCGATCGCCGCACCCAGGCAGAACCATGGCAACCCAGGGTAAATCCGGTATTCCGGCATGAATTCTGGAATCAAATACAGAACCCGAAATAAAAGGGTCGCCACATAAAGGAATAAACACACACCCAATACCCGGCTAGATTGCCGCCAGGCCAGCACCAGGCTACCACCGGCGAACGCCAACATGGCCACCGCCGCCCAGATCGCGCCGGTGTCCGGGATGTTCCAAAAATGAGCGCCTGGAGGCACCAGGGTTTCGGCGATGTGATGGTCTGAGCACAACTCCACCGGAATCACACTGCGCCACGCAAATTCCCAAAATACCCGTGCCAGCGTGTAGGCATGGCCGATAAAACGCGGATCCCCCCACAGCCGGGTGGCACTCCACGCCACCGAATCACGAGCGACCGCCCACAGCGCGGCCACCCCAATCACCACGCATCCACCCACCCACCACCGCCGACGATAGAACGCACACCCCTGGGCGGCGGTCATGCTGGCCAATCCGACCACCCCAACCACCATCGCCGCGTGGAACAGCCCGGGGCCTTTGGAGATCGTCGCTCCCACCATGGCCATCACGCACCCGGCGAGATGCGGCCACCACCCGCGTGCCAGCCAGCACCGCAGCGACCACGCCCCCAACAGCGAGAACATCGTCACCCACGCAAGATCTTGCGTCCGCGCGTAGTTGGGAATCTCGCTCGCCAACGGGTGAACCGCAAATAACAAGGCCCCAAACCAGGCCACCCGCACCTGCCTCCCCAGCAAATCCCTCCCCAACCCGAACAACACGCAGGCCACCGCCGTATGCAGCAACCAGTTGACTGCGTGATATCCCACCGGTGACACCCCAAATCGCTGGTATTGAATGACATACCCGAGGTGGGTCCAGGTCGTTGGTAAATTCAACCACAGCGTCCCATGGCGGACCGCCGGGTTGTCGCGGATCGCCGGCATGTCATCCATGTAGAACTGCGACCCCAAGCACCACAAGTGGCCCAGCGCGCTGGCGGCAATGATCCACAGGAGGCACACCCACAGGCGCGTCGTGGGCGCGGACCGAACGCTTGCGGATACCATCGTCATGCGACATTCTGGCATGAGTGAACCCATCGACCTACGGATTCTCGGTCAGCTGAAACCCCTTACGGCGATGCGCACACCGAAACGGCGGAGCCGCATCATATGGCTTCCAACCATTCGCAAGGGCAAAATCAATCGCCTGCGGAACCATGCTGTGACTGACAATCCGTGGCAACTCCGCGATGACGACCTGCCCGTTGACCGGCGCACTGGCTTCGATCCAGAGCTCGTTGATCCCTCGCAGGTTCTGCATGATCCAACGGTATTGGGTGTCGTGGTGATTGATGGCTTTGTAGCCTTTTTGAGGTGGTGGCATGGTGGTGTGGCTGGACGTCAACCTGCCGTGAGCAGATTTTTGAAATAGTGGATCGTGGTGTCGAGACCATCGGCGAGCGCGACGCGGGGGGCCCAAGCGAGGGCGGATTGAGCGAGCGAAATATCCGGTTGGCGTTGTTTTGGATCATCCCCAGGCAATGACTGGTAGCTGATTTGCGAGCGCCCTCCCACTTTCCGCATCACCTCCTCCGCCAGCTCCTGCATCGTAAACTCTCCGGGATTCCCCAAGTTCACCGGACTCTTCAGATCCTCGTGGTTCATCAACCGAACCAGCCCGTCGATCAGGTCGTCCACAAAACAAAACGACCGAGTCTGGCTGCCATCCCCGTAAATCGTCAAATCCCTGCCTTGCAACGCCTGCACGATGAAATTCGAAACCACCCGACCATCGTCGGGCAACATCCGTGGACCGTAGGTATTGAAAATACGCGCCACCCGAATCTCCACCTGATTCTGACGGTGGTAATCAAAAAACAAGGTTTCGGCGCAACGCTTGCCCTCGTCATAACACGACCGAATCCCAATCGGATTCACCCTCCCCCAGTACGACTCGGGCTGCGGGTGAACCGCCGGGTCCCCATAGACCTCCGACGTCGAGGCTTGCAACACCCGCGCTCCAGTCCGCTTGGCTAAGCCCAAACAGTGCATGGCACCCATCACCGAGGTCTTGATCGTCTTAATCGGATTGTGCTGGTAGTGCGGCGGTGACGCCGGACAGGCCAAATTGTAGATTTGATCCACCTCAAACCGAAACGGCTCCGTCACATCATGTCGCACCAACTCAAACCCCGACTCGTCACGCAAATGCGCCACATTCGCTTTGCGTCCCGTCAAAAAGTTATCTAGGCAAATCACCTCATGCCCCTCGTTGAGCAGGCGTTGACACAAATGCGAACCCAGAAAGCCCGCGCCGCCGGTGATTAGGATGCGCATCGCTGTCACAGCAACAGCCATCGCCCCAAAAATCAAGGCCCGATCCTCCCCACATCCAAGTTGTTGCCATGGATTGTTCAAATTGATTTGAACAATCAGCGATTCCCCTTAGCTTCGGCAGCAATGAACCCGCCGTCAGACGGACCTCCGCCCAAACTCGACCCCTTGGAGCTCCAGATGGTGGCGGTATTTGTGGACGGCGTGCGCGCTCTCGGATTACCGCGGTCCATCGGAGAAATCTACGGGTTGTTATTTATTTCGCAGTCACCGCTATCGCTCGACGATCTGGCGCGCCTCCTCAACATCAGCAAAGGCTCGGTCAGCCAAGGCCTGCGAATGCTCAAAAGCCTCGGCGCCGTGAACGAAGCCCAGATCAACGGCGGCACCGAACGACGCACCTACTACGAACCCGCCATCGAACTCAAACGCCTCGTCGGCGGCTTCATCCGCAGGCAAATCCGCCCACACCTCGAAAGCGGCCAAGCAAAGATCCGCCAACTGGCAGTGAGCGCCCGTGATTTGCCCGATCCAGAGCAACGCCAATTTTTGAGCGCCCGCGTGGACCGCCTCGACCAGTGGATGCGCAGCGGCAGCAAAGTCCTCCCTCTCCTCCAAAAAATCCTCGGCCAATGACCACCTCACCACATGAATTACCCGCATGGTTCTGCGTGCGCACTCAAACGAAACGCGAGCACATCGCCGCCAACCACTTGCGGGAAGTCGAGGGGGTGGAGGTCTTTTGTCCGCGCCTACGCTACCGCAAGGCCACCCGCCGCGGCAAAATCTGGTGGGTTGAGCCGCTCTTCCCCGGCTATCTTCTCGCCAAATTCCAACTCGCCGAAATGGAGCGCATGGTCACGTTTTGCCATGGCGTGCGCGGGTTAGTCCGCTTCGGCTCGGAAATCCCTGCCGTGCCCGACGACTTCGTCGAGGCCCTCCGCCATGAAGTCCGCACCCGCTCGCAAGACGATGAGGAGGAATTATTCGCCGTCTCACCCGTCATTGAAATCGGCGACGAAGTGGAAATCGCCCACGGCCCGCTGCAAGGGATGCACGGCACCATCGTCTCAGTCGCTCCTGCCACCGAACGGGTCAAAATCCTGCTCGATTTCCTCGGCCAACCGCAAGCCGTCAATGTGGACTTGTTTTCGCTGCTACTTCCTCGCCGACCCACCGCATAACCACCACCCGTCGAGCGACTCATCCACCACCCGCCAGCGTGATGCACCGCACCATCGACGACTCGAGCGGCACCCACCACCCCCGTCCTCCCAGCCCAGGTTTCATTCCCGCACCGAATGATCGACCACGGGCGGTAGCGTGACCCAACCCACCCGCACTCGCCATGGTCCCCGACTCATCCACCGACTTTCTCATCATCGGGGCCGGATTCTCCGGCCTCGTCGTCGCCGAACGCCTCGCAGCCGCCGGTTGGAAATGCATCGTCGCCGACCGGCGCGACCACCTCGGCGGCAATGCCTACGACCGCACCGACGCGGCAGGCGTGCTGATTCACCCGTATGGCCCGCATTATTTCCGGACCAACTCGCCGCGCATCGTCGATTACCTGTCGCGCTTCACGGCCTGGCACCACGTCGCCTACCAAATCAAGAGCCACACCCGCGGGCGCTATTGGAGTTTTCCTATCAACCTGAATACCTTTGAGGAATACCTCGGTCGCCCATCGACCCCCGCCGAGTTCTCCGCCTGGTTAGAAAAAACCCGCATCCCCATCGCCCAGCCACAAAACTCGGAGGACGTCATCCTCGCTCAAGTCGGCCGAGAACTCTACGAATGGTTCTTCGAGGGCTATACCCTCAAACAATGGCAGCGCCACCCGCGCGAACTCGACCCCTCGGTCTGCGCCCGCATCCCCATCCGCACCGACCGCAATGATCGCTACCTATCAGAAAACTTCCAGGCCCTGCCCGCCCGCGGCTACACCGCCATGTTTGAAAACCTACTCGCCGCCACCCCCGGCATCCAATTGCACCTCGGCATCGACCTGCACGAAGCCAGAGCGCGCTGGAGCCACCGCCACCTGATCTTCACCGGCCCCCTAGATGAATACTTCGGCCGTTGTTACGGCCCGCTGCCCTACCGGTCGTTGCGCTTCGAGCACGAATCATTCACCGCCGACCAACTCCGCCAACACGACCCGCTCGCCCGTCATCCCGGGTTTTGGCAACCGGCGCTGCAAGTGAACTTCCCTGACCCGGCGGTCCCGCTCACCCGGATCATCGAACTCAAACACGCCACCGGCCAGCACATCAACGCAACCACCATCATCCGCGAGTACCCACAACCCTGGACCCCCAACGACGAACCCTACTACCCAATCCCCGCTCCCGACGCCCGCGCAGCCTATCAACAGTACGCCAAACTCGCCGCCATCGAAAACCACACCAGCTTCATCGGCCGCCTCGCCACCTATCAGTA
>JAYSPI010000226.1:0-6064 GCA_043722215.1 Prosthecobacter sp. | reverse complement strand
GGCGGGTGCGGGCGGGGCCACCGGCGCGGCGGGCGCGTTGCCGGGCGGCGCGTAAATGGCGGCAGGGTCGGTGGGCATGGCGTGCAGTGGGTTAGATCGGTCCTATAGGCCGTACAGGACCTATCTCTTACGGTCAGGCGACTACCACATAGCTGTTGGCCGTGTGGGCGAGTTGTTCGATGGCGAACTCCACCTTGGCGGTGGCGGGTCCCACATCACCGGCGGATGTCAGGCGCAGGCGCGCCCACACGCTGGTGCGCTCGATGACCACGCCGCTCTTGTTTTGGATTTCCAGGAGCATCACGCCATCGATTGCATTGTCTTTTTTTGCTCCGGGGGCCTGAGCGGTGCCGACCACCGGGAGGTTGACCAGGCCGTGCTGGAGCTGTTTGAGCAGCGCATTGGTCTTGTGGGTGGTGGCCTTCCACTTGCGCTGGGTACACATTTCCTCGTCCTCCTCACGGTAGCCGCCGGCAGAGTCGGGTACGGAGAAAGTTTCCTTTTTGAGGGTCTTTTCCTCCTTAACGTCCTCGATATCCGGGAATTCGTAATCGGTGTAGTTGGTGGTCGGGTCATTGTCGGGGAACGCGGCGGTCGGCCCGACGGTCAGGGACGCAGCGCCCGCGCCCAGGGCGAGGACGGTTCCGGATGGGACGAAATAAAGGCGGGCGTTTTTAAGTTCGCGTCGTACTAATGTTAGGCTCATGGTGGTCTAGTGGTTTGGTGGTTTGGTGGTTGGAGATGGATCGGGCTGGTCGGTTAGAGTTTGCCCAGCGCCGCCACATCCATGTCATAGATGAGGAAGGCGGAGTCGGGGCGCAGATCACAGCCCTTGACGTGGATCTGGGCAAAGCCGGTAGTGGACTCGTCGGGCTCCCAGTCATGCAGCGAGTGGGCGACGATTTCGGCGATGTCGTCGCCGGTGAGGGCCGTGCTGGCGCGCATGACGGGCTTGGCGAAAATGGTGACGGTGTAGCGGCGCGCCACGCTGATGCGTCCGGACGAGCTGGCGTCGGGGTTTTGGAATCCTTCGTAGAGGATCACGATCACCGCGCCGGAGCCCTTGCCGAGCTTGGTGGCCAGTTCGGAGGCGATGTCCTTCTGCCGCCAGACCAGGGCTTCCACGTCGGGCAGGGTGGTCAGCGCGTTGAGGCGGTCGGCCATGGCCTGGGCGATGGTGATGGACTTGCTCACGCGGCACCTCCTTCAGCGCGGATATCGGCGATCAGATAGTCCAGTCCGGCGTTGGTGATGGCTTCGAGCATGATCGGGCGGGTTGGCAGGATGCTGGGGTCTTCCTGGTGGTCGGTCCATTCGCGCAGGGTATACATGAGCTGACCACCGGGCTTGGGGATGATGCGGGTCTTGTCGCCACGGGTGGTTTTTTCCATCCCTTCCACCAGGTAGCCGGTGGTGCCAGGCTTGGCGGATTTCTTGGCGGGCAGGTAGGCCAGGTCTTTCATTTCGCGCGGTCGCAGGCGCTCGCCGCCACGGATCGGCACGTTCTCGGTGGGGATGGCTAGGTTTGTCATCGTCACCGGCACCACCCGCCCGCCGTAATAGCGCAGGGCCATGCCACGGTGCGGAATGGTCACGGTGGCCGCGTCGGGGGTGACGGCGCTTTCCACGCTGCGCGCGGCTTTGGAGAAATATCCGGTGTTGGGGCTGCGCGCCGTGCCCAGCTCGGTGAGGTGGCCGCGCACGGTTTCTTCCAGCGCGGCGGCCATGGCGGTGTGCAGGTCCGCGCGGTTTTCCAGCGCGCCTGAGATGCGCGCGATCTCCGCCTTGACCAAGGCGTCATCGATCTTGATTTCCAGCCTTACCATGGCATCCTCCCTTCGTGAAGCACAAGCCCGGCAAGCCCCATGCAAAGGAGCTGCACGCTCCGATTGCGGAGTTGCAGGCCGCGCTGGCGATGCCCGCCGAGAAACGCTGCCAGGCGCGCAATGCCAAGCGCAAGGCAACCTGGGCGGAAGTCTTCGCCACCGGCTGGCCGGGACCGCAGGTTCGTTAGGTCGGGGGTCATGGCCGTTCCTCCACTTCGATGAGCACCCGGCGCGTCGCCGGGTCCTTGGTGACTTTGAGCACTTTGAATGACTGGCCGGTGGCATAGGCCCACTCGCTTTCAGTCACCACCGGCGGGCGCGACTGCTTGGCCACCTCGGCGGCGAACGATCTAACCAGCGGTGTCAGGTCGGCAGCGGCGGCGGGCTTGGTCACGTTCAGGATCACGCTCCAGCCATTGCCGCCGCTGCGGGCATAGCTGACGGCCGCTGCTTGCGAGTCGGTCCAGCTTTCCAGGGGGAAATCATTGCGGGTGGAATAAACACCGTGTGCCAATCCGCTTAGGAATTGGTCCAGCTTCTCGGTGGCCATCGCCATCCCGCGCCACAGGCGTTCCACCGGCCGGCTGAGGATGCGGTCTTGAAGGCGCAATAAATCCTCCCAGGCGTTGGTATCGTTCTGGTCGCGGAATTGCTCATGATCGCCGACCCAGCGGATCGCGGCATCCCGCTGCATCAGGCCATTACCTGGCAGATCGTGGAAAGCCTCGGGCATGCCCATGGCCCAGGTCTCGACGATTTTGGCCGGTGGCAGCGGCCGCGTGCCATTGGGATCGGTGAATATGAGCTTGTCACCTTGCCACTCGGCCAGGCCGCGCATGCGCCGCTCCAGTTCATCGCGCAGCGCGCGCTCGCTGATTTGCGGGGTGCACTCCAGCGTTTCGTTAGGTGAGGAAACCGCCCTGCGCGGCGGCGGCGACCAATCGGCCGGGATCACCCCGAGTTTTTCCGCATCGCTCAAGCCGATGGCGCGCCAGCCCATGCCTGAGCCCCAGGCGAATGGCGGATAGTCCACGCCCATGCCGTCCGAGAAGCTACCCAGTTCCAGCCAGACCGGCGAGTCTTTGAGGGCGATCATGCGCCCGGCGTGCAATTTTCCACCGGCGAGTGACCAACGGGTGTGCCAGTCCGGGTTGTGGCGCGGGTGGTGGCGGGCCATGATGCGCACCAGTTCCCATGCCGGGAAGGCCATCATCGCGCCGCGCTGCAAGCCGCGCTGTTGCTGTCCCCAGCCCTGCAACAGCTCGACGTTGGTGCGCAGCGAGACGCGCATCCTCCGCCAAAATGACAAATCCTTGATCGTGCCTTGCTGGCCGGGCGCGGGCTGGTAGCCGCTGGCGTCCAGGTATTGCGACAGGCGCTTTTCCGCTTCAGGGATGGAGGCCTTGCCCGCGGCAATCGCGGACACCTCGCCGCGGAAGGTGTCGAGCAACTCGGCCTGGGACACCCCGGCCATGTAGAACGCGCGCTCGCGCAGCCACTGCGGCAGCATCGCCCACTCGGCCGTGCGCAGTTCCGCCGGGATGCTTTGTTTGGCATCCAGCAGCTTCCAGGCGTCGGGCAGGGTGGCGGGCATCGGGTGGAGCGCGGGATTTAGCCCGCAAGGATGGGATGGATGGGAATAATGAGAGTTATGGGATGTCCTGATAAGCCGCGCGCACGATGGCCATGGCGATCTGATGGAGTTCCACCGGCGTGGGCTCGCGGCGGGTGTCCGGCTCGCAGGGAGTGGGGTAGTGCGGCTCGTCCAGTACGGTGATGCCCACCAGGGCAGACAGCCCGCCGGGCAGTTGGAGTGTGACAGTTCTAGCGTGTGGCTTGCTCATCTTATTTCAGCTTTCAGTTTTCCGAATTTCAGCATTTACCCCTCAGAGTCCTGCCAGCGAATCGCGGGTGGCCTGACGTTCGTAGTTGGAGAGCATGGTGATGGTTTGGCCCGTGCCGCTGTCGTCAATGATACCGGTGGGTTGCTCGATCTGGACTTTCCCTTCCGACACCCGCTCGAAAAACCTCAGGGCTTCGCGCGCGTCGGAATCGCGGTCCTTGGAAACCTCAAGATCCAGTCGGGTCAGCAGGTCTTTGCGGATCAGGTGCAGGGCGGGTCGCAAGACCCGCTCCGGGAGGGTCACTCCATCCGCCAGGCGGTTGGCCGCGTGGTCGCCGATATAGCCGCGGCAGTGCTGGACCACCTGGCCGATTACGTCGCCCAGGACGTCCTGGACCGCGCCGGCCGCCACGCTTTGATAGGCAGCGGTCTCGTAGGAGTTAAGGACGCCGAGGACGTCGGATTCGGTTATTTTGCGCCACATGGTAGTTGGTATATATATAGGTCTTATAGACCTATCTCGCTGTCGGTGATGCGGCGGGAGGATAAATTACCACCACCCGCCGCACGGACCGGCAGCGCTTAGCTCACGGTAAACTTGCGGATGCCCAGGGTGCTGGTGATCTTCATCAGCTCGTAGTGGCCGACGGCAATCACATGGCGTTTGGCGGAAATCCGGGCGCTATACACCTGGTAGATTCCACCGCCTTCTTCGGGCGCGCCCATGGAGTAGAAGCGCTTGATGTTGGAAGCATCCTCGGTATCCACGCCGCTGGTGGCATTGAACATCAGCACCAGCGAGCCGAGCACCTGGCTGCGCGCGCTGGCGGTGGCGGTGTATCGGGCATTGCTGCGCAACACCTTCTCCACGCCCAGCACGCCGGCGAGCCCCTCGGGGGTGAGTGCGGCGGAGCCGAAGCCGCCGGCCGTGTTTTGCGCACGGTGGGCGAGTTGGCGCTTGCTCCAGGAGGTGTCGCTGTAGCCGATGCGGTTGGCCTTGATGCCGGACAGGTCGGCCCCGGCGATCAAGTCCATGATGACTTCCTGGTCGGGGTCCTTGCCGGCGGTGGTATCCCAGGTTTTGGCGTTGTTGGTGGCGGCGGCGCTGAGCAGGGCCACTCCCCGGCGCAGCTGGTTGCGCTTGATGCGGCGCAACAGCTTCTGGGTGTAGTGTTCCTCCCAGTTGGATCGGCCATTGAGCTTGTCCATGTCGAGGGTGATTTGCAGCCCGCGGTTGACCGTGGCGGCATTGACCTTGCTCTCGGTGTATTCGACTTCCTTGAAGTCGGACTTCGACGGCCGCTCGTCATCGTCGCCATCGCTGAGGAAGGCCTCGGCGTTGTCGTGCAGGCTGTATTCAAAGCGGTTGGAAACCTCCACGCCCGGCGCGAAGAATTCCAGCTCCGCGTCGAGATCGGCCATGTCGCTGAAGCCGACGGCATAGTCGGTCAACGGTTGGCTGAAGAACGACTCGGTGGCGAGGTCCGCATTGAACATGCTGATGCGCTCGTGTGCACCGTCGGAGACGCGCGGGGCGTATTCCTGGCGTTCGATGGCGGAGAGTGCGTTGGCGACTTGCTCACGCTTGAGGATGATGAGATTGCTTTTTGATTTCATGATAGGTGTCTTATTTCAGAATTTCAGTTTTCAGAATTCCAGCATTTACCTCACAGCGTAGCGGCGGCGTTGATCAGCGGGAACATGTGCGCCACCTCGATGATGTCGCCATCGGCGGCGGCGGGCGTCAGGGCGCGCCCGACCATGAACAGCGTGGCCCCGTAAGTGGGAGACACCTTTCCGGCGGCCGCGGTGTAGAGCAACTGCCCCACGGTGACCGCCGCATTGGCGACCATTTTGACGGTGCCGTCCGTGTTGCCCAACAGCGCCACGGCGGCCTTGGTCACCTTGTTGGAGTCATAGGTCGGCTCATCCAGGCACACGCCCCACGGTCGGGTGGTGGCGATGTTGATGATGATACCGGTATCGGCCGTGCCCTTTTGGGCGAGAAGATAGCGGCTGGCGAAGGTGACTTCGGCGATGCATGGAATCACGCCGTTGGCGTGGGTGCCCACGGTCGAGGCGACGTTATGGCATTCCTCGCGCCGGCCGAACAGATTGCGGCAAGTGGCAACGACGAGGGTGGGGAGGGTGAGCAGAACCAGACTCAGGGAATTGCGGTGTTTCATGATGGTGTTCTAACGGGTGTGTGGGGTGTGGTTGGTGGTGGCGCGCTTACTCGGCGAGTTGCTTGTCGTTGGCGCGCTGGTTGGCGATGACTTCGAGCGCCTGGTCGCGGGTGAGCCCGGCGGCCACTTTGGCGGCGATTTCTTCATCGGTGATCGGTAGATCGGCGGATTCTGCTTCGGTTTTGGTTCTGGCCATGGTGGTGGTGGTG
>JAYSPI010000225.1:0-3670 GCA_043722215.1 Prosthecobacter sp. | reverse complement strand
AGCGCCTCCAGGGCGACTCGCGCCTTGGATTCCACACGGTGTGTTCTTCTCGTTCGTTTCATTGGTTTCGGTGGCGTTCTAGACTCCCGAAACCTCCCGCGCCATCGCTAAGACACTGGCTCCGTATTGCGGGACCACTTCACTCAATGCGGTTGAATTTCATTGTCGTGACACGATGAAAATGGTTGGGTTGTCAGATCATGAAAACCATCGTTGTCGCCGTTGATTTCTCTAATGCCACGCTTGGGGTGCTCGACATGGCCTGCCAATTGGCAAAATCATTTGGGGCGCAGTTGCAGTTGTTTCACGTTGTGGAGCCGGAGCCAAGCTACACGGCCTATGGGTTTACTCCAGACGAGTTTCCAGCGCTGCATGCCTATCAGGATGAGGCAAGGCGGCGGGCTGCCAGCCAATTGGACGAGCTGCTCGTGCAGGTGAAAATCGAACTGCCGGATGCGACCGCGCACAGTACGGAAGGAAGCCCGCTGCACGCATTGCTCGACTATGTGAAGGAAAGCCGAGCGGATATGGTGGTGTTAGGTTCGCACGGTCACGGGGTGATCGCGTCGTTGCTGTTAGGCAGCGTGGCCGAGGGAATGGTTCGCAAGGCGGTGATTCCCACGCTCATTGTGCCAGCACCGTCGCATTAGCATTGCATGCGTATTGGGTGGGGGTGATCCACTCGGTCACGATCCATTCGTTACGGGTGGAGTTGAGGCGGGCGCCGCAGTAGGGGCACGCTAGGTCGAGGGTGTCTCCGACGGCTCCGCCACAGTTGGCGCATTGGTGTTGATAGAGTAACCCTTGTTGCGGCATTGCGTCAGCGTCGCGCTCCATCACCAGTACGTGGTCAGAACAAATGGCGGCGGAGTCGATCGCCACAAGGCGGTTGTCAGCAAGGACTTCGATTTGTTGCATGGTGGCGGAGAGGCCGATGGCGAGTTGGTGGCGGGTTCCCACGCGGGCGGCATTCAGGAGGACCGCTTCATTCAGATAGATGCGGTTGAATACGAGGTTGCGGGCGGTGATGCGCGCGGTCACTTGCGCCAGCACCTCGTCGGCGACGAAGCGCCGCACGGCGGCTGGGTTGCGAGTGGCGATGGCGGTCATGATCTGCATAAACGCGTTGCTCGCCTTGTCTTCCGCGAGTTGGGTGGAAAAGTCGGCGCATTCAGGGGCGATGCGGGCGATGGCGGCGGGCAGGTCGGGTGTGGCGAGAGTGGTGATTCGCGATGCGGGAGAGGAGTCTGGCGGCTGGGTGATTTCTGCTAGGACCCAGTCGAATTGTCCGCTATTGACCATGACTTGGCAATAGGCGCAGCGGCATAACTCACCCATATCTTTGGGTAGTGGCGCGCCGCACGATGGACAGTTGGTATCGTCGAAGATATCGCAATCAAATTTCGTTAGGTTACGCTTGCGTATGAACGACCAGTATTCCACGAATGTGTCTTCGCTCTGTGAGTCGAGCGAGTGGTCGAGGTCGCAGATGAAGGCATCGTGGATCGTGGCTTCCACCAGCACATCGATCACGTCGTAGGCGCCGTCGGAGCGGGCGGATCGTGGCTCGACGCGCAGGATTTGGATTTGGTCGAGGTAGTTTTGTTGCTTCAACAAGCCCATCATGCGGAATTGGGTGGAGAACCGTTGATACATCCCGTCGGTGATGAATGGGCGGATTTCGGCGAGGGATTGCGCTGACCAAGCGGCTTGAATTTTTTGAAACGCGCAGCGTACTTTGATGGTGAACGCGGTGAGGTCAAAGTCCGGGTGATTCGCGCAGAATTGCCGTAGGCTGGAGGATTCGTCGTCTGTTTCCGGGGTGACGGGAGTGCGAGTTGACGCGGACTGGTGTGAAAATGTTTGATAGATTCCGAGCGCGATGCACACCAAGAAAAAGAGGAAGACATACATCATCCAGGTGCCGCCGCCGTAGGATTCGCCGCCGTAGGAGCCGCCTGCGCCGTGATAGGATGAGGAGCCAAATGACGAGTTGCCGTGGCTGCTGCTGCCGTGGCTGCCGCCACTGCCGCTATGGCCGCCGGCCCCGCCAGCCCGTGCGGCGACGCGGGTGGCGGACCCGAGGGTGAGCCAAATGGCGGAGCAGAGGGCGGCGGGTAGGCGGAACGGCGAGACTCTGGGAATCATGGCGGAACGACGTCATTCAGACGTGGATCGCGTGGCCCTCGGCTGCGAGAGTGGCCTCGTGAATCACCTCGGACATTGTCGGGTGGGCGTGGATGGTGGCGTGGATTTCCTCGCTGGTGAGTTCCTGGTCGAGAGCGAGGCCCATCTCGGCGATGAGTTCGGTGGCGTTTTCGCCGATGATGTGCGCGCCTAACAATTCGCCGTGCTTCTTGCCATAGAGGAGCTTTGCGAAGCCTTCCGGTTCGCCAGCGGCGATGGCTTTGCCGATGGCGGCAAAGGGAATTTTACCCACGGTGTAGTCGATGCCGGCCTCTTTCAGGGCGCGCTCGGTTTGACCGACCGACGCGACCTGTGGGTGGCAATACGTGCAGCCCGGGAAATTCGTTACCTTACGCGGTTGGTGACCGACAACGTAGAGGCCTTCTACGGCTTGCACGGCC
Organism: Prosthecobacter sp.; assembly: GCA_043722215.1. Taxonomy (GTDB): domain Bacteria; phylum Verrucomicrobiota; class Verrucomicrobiia; order Verrucomicrobiales; family Akkermansiaceae; genus Luteolibacter. The sequence goes on along the minus strand of JAYSPI010000225.1, from coordinate 1,082 downwards.
TCAAACGAGGCGGTGTGGGCGAGCCACGGCGGGCCGGTGATGTCGCCTGCGGCGTACACGCCGGGAAGTGAAGTCTCGTAATGGTCGCCCACCTTGATGTAGCCGCGCTCCGTGAGTGCGGGCGGGAGCCCTCCTGGTAAGACCGGTTGGATGCCGATGGCGACCAGACAGACGTCTGCGCGGATTGCACCTTTTTCCTTGGGTCCATCGAGGGAGAGTTCCACGTGGGTGCCGTGGTCCACCATGGCGGTGATCTTGGTGTTCGTCAGGCAGCGGATGCCTTGTTTGATCAGGGATTTTTCCAGGGCTGCGCCCACCTCGTCATCTTCAACGGGTAGGATGCGTGGCAGCATTTCGACGAGAGTGACTTTGGTGCCGAAGGCATTGTAAATGTAGGCGAACTCGACGCCGATGGCACCGGCGCCGATGATGATCATTTCCTTCGGTTGTTGTGGCAGGATCATGGCCTCCTTTGAGCTGATCACCGATTGACCGTTGAATGGCAGGGTCGGCAAGCCGCGCGCCTGACAGCCGGTGGAAATCAGGATGTCCTTGGTTTCCAGCACGCGGGTCGTGCCGTCGGCCGCTTTCACCCCAACCTTGCCGGTGCCATCGATCGAGCCGTAGCCACGGATGTAGTCGATCTTGTTTTTTTTGAAGAGAAACTCGATGCCACCCGCGAGGCGGTCTGACACTTTGCGCGATCGACCGATCACCGCCGACCAATCGTACGATAGACCATCGATTTTCAACCCGAACTCGGCGGCCCGGTGGTGCAACAGCTGATAGATCTCCGCGTTTTTCAGCAATGCCTTAGTCGGGATGCAGCCCCAGTTCAGGCAGGTGCCACCCGCGCGGTCGGCTTCGACGCAGGCGACGGATTTTCCGAGTTGGGCGGCGCGGATGGCGGCGACGTAGCCGCCGGGACCGCCACCGATGATGAGGACGTCGGGGGAGAGGGAGGGGTCGGGCATGGCGTGAATCTAGCCGTGGCCGCGTGGAAGGGGTGCGCGGGGGAGAGGGCGCGTGGCGCAGGTTTGGTGCGGGGAGACCACGTTCACCACAGAGGCACAGAGGCACGG
>JAYSPI010000224.1:0-14235 GCA_043722215.1 Prosthecobacter sp. | reverse complement strand
GCCATGGGATAGGGAGTTTAGGGAGGGGGTGAGGGGCCGGCATGATGAACGCTGCGGAGGCTAAACCGCGCCGGCCCCTGCGGGCCGAAATCAGGCGGGCACCTGGTTGATGGGTTTGGCGTCATCCCATCCGATGATGGTCTTGGATTTAGGAATGCCCGTTTTATCGACCGCGGTGCAGGCATGAATGAGTTTGGCGAACGCGTCGGGAGTGAGCAGCTTGCGGCCGAGCTTGCGGAAGGCGTTGCCGTCTTTGGGCACGCGCTCGAACTTGCGGACGTCCTTGAAGAATTTCGCCAGGTGCGTGCCGGCGATCTGAGCGACGGCCAGGTGCATGAGGGAATCCGGGGCGAATGAGCCGACGATCTGGTCGGACTCGAAACGAACCGGGACGATGCGATCCAGGCCAATGGCAAGGTATTGCTTTCCTTCGCGCTCCTTGTCCTGGAGAGGGATCTGAATCCCTGCCAGGCCAGCAGCTTCGAGGCGCTCCTCGATGGCATCGAGTTCGATTTCAAGCCGGGTGATTTCGGCTCTGATGATGAGGCCGCGGGCGACGTCGGCGGCGATTTGTTGGGGTGTCATAATTCGGATAGGTGGTGGATTTGATGGGCGATCAGATGCCGATGCGGCCACTGAGGATGGCGATGCGGCGGTCGATATCGGAGAGGGCGCGCGGGCGGAGTTTGTCCGTGCGCTTTTCGTATTTCTTGAGGGCGGCGTTGGCGGCGAGGTGGAGTTTATATAAGCGGCTCCATTCGGATTTAAACTCGCGCTCGATCTTGCGGCGGCGCTTTTGCAGTTCCTTGACGTCGCCTTTCCAAAGGCGGATTTGTGCGGCTTGTGGGGATACGGACTTGGCAGGCATAATGGTGGTGTTGGTGGTATTGCGATTAGAGTGTGGTCACGCCAAGGGCGGACTGTTTGATGATGGCGGTGATGGTGGCCTTGGTGACGTCCTCTCCATCAGCGTGATTGGCGTTGAGGTGGGCCACGGCGCGGGTGGCGATCAGGCGCTCCTCGGGGGTTCCGGTCGGGCCGGCGTAAGCGGCCTTGCTGACGGGATACCATTGGTTGTCGCCCGGTCCGATGATGACGAGCTGGATGTTGCCAACGTAGAGTTCCCAAGTGGGCTCCTTTGCGGCGGGTTCCTGGCGGTTGGCGATGCGATCAGCGGCGCAGCGCTGGTCGGAGTGGCGGTGTTTGTCGGTGGTGCGGTTTGCGGTTTTCATGGATGGCATGGGATTAATGGATCATTGAATGGGCGAGTTTTTTCAGGGAGATGTAATCGGCAACCATCGCGCGGATTTGGGAGTGCTTACGGGCGGCTGCTTCGTTGAGGTTATCAATCGTGGAAAACTTGATGTGGCGGTAGCCAGGGCCGCCGGGTCCGCTGATGATGCGGTTGGCCGATTTGCCCTTTAGGATCCGCAACTTGCGGTCGTTGATTCCGAGGTCTTCGAGAATCTGGCGGGCTGACGTCCACTGGTTTCCACGGTTGTAGATATATGAGACCAGGCGCTCGACCTCACCCACCGGCTTGGCCGGTTTGGCGGTGAAGTCGAATGACGCCTGCTCGATCATATCAGGCAGCTTTGACCTTTCCGTGGAATCTCGGCAGGAAGCAGTTTTGCAGCGTGCCGGTTGTCCGATCAATGTTGGAGGCGATCCCAATCAGGTCATGGGCGAAATTGAAATCATCGGCCTCCAACAGTTCTTTCAGCTTGAGCGGGCAGCCATTGCAATGAACGGCCGCGACATCCATTTGAATATCGAGCCGGGTCTTCATGCCGAGATCGGACTGCGCCCGGTCAGCAATGGCTTTGATCAGGGCTCCTTCTTCCGGCGTGGTGGTGAATTTTACTAGCATGGGATTGGTTGGTTGGGTGGGAGTTATATCAGTCGGAGGGCAGGGCGTAATCGCTGACCAGGTTGCGGTGGGCGGTGCGGAAGGCGCTGCGGGCGTCGAGCTTGGTGTTCTTGGCGCGCAGTTCCTGGGCGAGGATGACATGCATGCGCACGGCGCGCAGGCGGCCCGGCTTGGCGGCGACGAATGCGACCAGGTCGGAGATTTCCTCGGCGGTTTCCTCATCGCTGAGCTGGGCGGCGATGCGGCGCGAGACCTCGGACAATTCGGCATCGGTCAGGCGCAAGTCGGTATAGACGCCGATGCGGCTGTGCTGCTGATCGTTCTTTTTGATCAGCTCGAGGATTTCCGGGTTGGCCAGAAATATCACCGGGCAGCCGGTGTCCTCGGCAAAATCAAACAGGGCGTTGCGGCCGGAGGTGTCGAGCCGGTGCGCGTTGTCGCAGATGATAGCGCGCTGCGAGCCGCGCACGGCATCGGTCATGACCGACCAGCGCTTGACGTTGTCGCTCCAGTCGCTGCGGCGCAGGCTGGTCCACAGGTGCGAGTTGATCGCGCCGCTGTCGCGGTCGGTGCCGCTCAACTTGAAATAGATGCTGCTGGGGTTGGCGATCTGGTAGAGGATGCCGCCCGAGGTCTTGCCCTCGCCGGCCGGTGAACCGAACAGGCACGAGTGGCCGGTGCGCCGGGCGATATCGATACGCCCGGCCATGGCGCGGGAAACGGAGGTCTCGAACAACTGCGAGGCCAGATCCAAACGGTTTTCAATGGCGCGGATGGTGTCGGCGGCGATGGCCTCGAAATCCTTGGGATCGTGATCGAGGCTGTCGTTGATGTATTTGCTGATGAACGTCGTGGAGACTCCGAAGAGCTTGGCGACGGCGGGGTTTGTCAATTTGCGGTCCGCGCGCAGTTTGGATAGAGCGGCGCGCAGGTCGGGGTTGGTGTCGTACTTTGGCATGGTGTTATGGGAGAGTTATAGGAAAGGGTCAGCTTCGGTTTCAGCGATGGCGGCGGGGGCGAGCGCGGCGGATAGCGGATCCACATGCGGCGTGCGCTCGCGTTTGGTTTTTGCAGCAGCCGGTGAGACATCGCGCATGCGGACTTCCAGGGCCTCGTTGCTTTCGTGGACTTCGCGCCGGCGCTCGGCCACGGTTTGGAAGGCGGCGCGCACGGGAGCGCCCATGTCGGCGGTCATGAGGGCGCGGGCACCCAACAATTCCTTGGCGATTTCTGAGTTGCTAGGGACATCGTCCGGGCGGCGCGGAGTCATGCCGATGGGCACGCCTTGCTGGTCGAGCACGATCAACTCGTCAGGCCGGAACGGATTAAGGTGGCAGAGCAGGTTGTCACCGGGCTGCAAGTGGATGACATGGCCGCGCTCGTTGCGGCAGGTGGTGAAGTATGTCAGGTCGCCGGAGCCTTTGATCAGCGGATCGCTGATGATGATCTCGCGGTTCTTGCGAACGGTCACGGGAATTGCCCAGGACAATGGCAGCGTCTGGTGAAACTTCCATTTACTGAGCGTGCGGATGCAGGTGTCGTCTTCGCAGGCTCGCACGGCTTCTGCACGGCTCATGCGGCGGACGTGCTGCAAGGACGGATCCGCTGCGAGTTGGGCGTCGAAGGACGCGCGGCGGTTTTCATCCAGGATGGCGAGTTCCGAGCGTGGCCGCCATTGATTCGGCTCGTCGGTGTTCCATTGCCATTCGCGCAGGCAAAACCCGATCTTATCCCAGTCTTTCAGCGCGTGCTCCGGGTCGGCATTGATGCCCGCGTAAATCGTCCGGTAGGCCATGAAGTATTCCATGAAGGAAAACAGGTTAGACTTTACCGCCTCCGCCAGGTGTGAAGGAAACTTGTTGGCCAGCTTGAGCCAGCGCTTCTCCTCGCGCTCCTGGCCATAGCTTTCTTCGGGTGCCAGGTCCGCCTTGCGGCCGGTGGCGCCGGGCAGCAGCAGGCCATGCGTGCGGACCGCGCGGAACATCGATTCGATGGGAGCCTTGTAGCGGAAGTTGCCGGCGCTCTTGGGCACAAACATCATCTCCTTCCAGATGGCCTGGTTGAACTTGCCCGAGCGGTCGATGGTGACGTGCTGGTCGGTCACGGCGTGCAATGCATCATCAAACGAGTTATGCCCGCCTTCGGTGTGGAGCTTGCCGGTTTCGGATGACCAGCCATTGGCGGTGCCCCACTCGAACACCAGGCGCGTGCCCCGCGCGTCGGTGCGGTAGCCCACGGTGTTGAGCAGGCCGAGCACGAACCAGACGTATTCGCGCTGGGTGAGCGACTTGTGGGTCTCGCTGTTTTCATCCCACCAGCGCAGGCGGATGTGGAAGTCCAGGAACGCGCCGGTTAGATAGTCCAGGGCGTTGAAGCCCACCGGGCGCATCGGCTTGTCGTGGCCGATTTCGCGGATGTAATGGTCATACATCTGGTCGTCGAAAAAGATGCGCTCCAGATAGCCCACGCCGAGCCGGGTGTCGGGAATGGATGGCAGTAGCCCGCTGGCCGTCTTGCGGCCCTGGTGGGCCAGCGCGCGCTGATAGGCGTCCGGCCCGCAGCGGCGGATGGTTTCCTGCGAGAGTCCTTCGGGATAGCCCTTGGCGGTGATCGCCGGGGCGTCCAGGAATCCGGGGATGGCAAAGCGCGGGTTGCCCGTCTTCCACCACAGGCGCGCCCGCTCGCGGATCAGCTTGAAAATCTCTACGCCCGAGTCCTCGCGCTGCAGGCGGCAATACTCCTCAAAGATCCAGGCGCGGGTGGTTTCGGAAATCCCGCGCTGTTCACCGCGCTTGCGCCGGCCGTCAACCAGCGACTCACAGCCATGTTTTTGGAACAGGCCCACCCAGCCATTCACCGCTTGGGGCGAAACGCGCATCTGCTTGGCGGCAATGGCCACAGCCTGCCCTTTGAGTCCGTAGCCGGCCTGCAACACCATCTGCACGGCATCGAGCTTGGCAAACAGGTCCTGCTTCTGGTCAGCCGTGATGCGGGCCATCAACGAGGGTTGATCGATCATTGTAAGGATTGAGGACATGATGGCGGGCGTTAGGATTGGAAGCGGGCGGAAGAGCGGATTGATTGGGGGACGCGGCGGGAATCAATCAGGCCGGTACCGCCGTGCTTTTTGTAGTTGGACACCCAGCGCAGCACCGTGGACGCGGACACGTTAAGTGACCTGGCTTCTCGGTGGGCGGCCTCAAGCGCACTCCCGCGTTGGCGTTCTATGATCCGTTGCACGCAACGAAACTTGTTATAGATAGCCGCGCGCTCAGTTATGGGTAATGCGGCGAATAGGTCAGGGGACAGTGGCATGGTCGGGTTTGGTTTGGGTGTTAGGATTTCGACTTGGCGGGCTTGGCGTGGGCGGCCAGCGCCTCGTTGATGTCGTCGAGCATCGCGGCGGTCTCATCGCGCAGGAACACCAGCGAGACCTTGCCTTCCTGGTCGGTGGTGGCCGGCAGCATGTAGAGCAGCGTCTTGTAGTCCTTGGCGGCGCGGGCTTTGACGATGGCGCTGGCTGGGCCGTCGAAGAAATCAAAGGCGAGCTGCTCGTTGGTGAGCTTCCCCTCGGCCTTTTTCTTCGGACCCACTGGCGGCGCGGCGGGTGTGGGCACCACGCCTAGTTCGCGCATCAGGCTGGCCTGGGTCTCGCCGTCGCAGAGCGAGGCAATCACATCCTGCACCGCTTCCCGCTGCTCGGGCGGCAGCGCCAGCGGGTTTTCCGACTGGAGCAGAATTAGCGCGCTCTTGTTGGCCGGCGCGTCTTTCTTGGTCCGCTTGAGCTTCGCCTTGGTGGCCTCGAAAAGCTGGATGAAGCGGTCCGCCGTGCGGTCGGAAAAATCGGTCTCTTCCTTCACGATTTCCGGCCAGGATTTCAAGTCGCCAAGTTGGCGACTTGATCGCCGGTTCCCGCCGTGGGTGCAACCATGATCCTTTTTCTTGCAGGAAAGCTGCCACCCCAGCCACGCTTGGCCGAACAGGTAGGCGCGGCCCGCGCTGCGCACTGAGGCGATGGTGCGGCGGATGCCGTCCCAGGCCGGGTCCTTGGGTTGGTCGGTGGTGACCTCGGGCGTGGCAGCTTTGGCTGCCTTGGCGGATTTGGCGGCGATTATTTCAGCAACCCTATCCTTTAAGGGGCAGGGAATTTTAGCCGGTGCTGAACATGATGTTTCAGTGTCGGGGAGATTTAAGCTCGGGGGAATTTCCTTAGTGCCTTTGCATTTGTGGGCCTTTAAGCCGCGCGGGGAGAAGTTCGGGATCTGGCAAACCGGGCAGGAGAGGAGAGTATTTGGCATGGTGGTTAGTTTATGTTAGGTTAAATTGGGTGATTTAGGGTCAGCGCGAGCGGGTGACGAGCGAGCCGTAGGAGCGCTCGTAGCGGCGGATCAGGCAGCGGTCGCGCACGCGGCCCAGCAGGTAGCCAAGGGCAAAGGAGACATAGCCAATGACCAGGGCGTAAATGGGGATGAGTGGATCGGTGGATTGCATGGGCTTTCAGGAGTTGGCTTTTTGAATGCTGGCAATCAGGTCGCGGGTAATTGCGTTGAATTCGGAGGCGGCTTTCTTGGGCGAAACCTCACTGCGGTTGATCTGGCGCTCTAACTCGCGGAATCGGTAGAGGGCGTTTGCGGTGTCAGCGGCGGCGGTTGAAACGGTGGATGGGGTGATGCGATCTGCTGTCATGGTGGTTGTGGGTTGCGTGGGGTGGTGGCTTCTGGATTCTGGTTTCTGGTCTCTAAAATCAGAGCAGTTCGGGGAACATCTCGTGGCAGGCCTTCCAAGCGCGGTTGATCGCGGTGGCGTGGACCTCGCTAATGCGCTGGGGTGACTCGTCGAGATAGACGGCCAGGCGGGCGACGGTGATCTGGCCGGGCGGTAGCTCCCGGCCGGTGGCCTGGGCGGTGTAGAGGGTGACCAGCATGCGCAGGAATCGGCCGCTGGCATTGGGGTGGCTGGCCAGAATGCGGGCCGCAACCTCGTCGGCAACGCGGTCTGAAATCTGGTCATCGGTTAGGTCGGTGGTGGGCATGAGGATTGACGGGATTGGGCGAGGGTGGTGGGATGGGCGGATGAATTCGGCATTACAGAGCACGTTGATCGACCTGGGTTGCGGACTGGCGCTGCTCATCACCTGGCCTTGGATGCGGCGGGGGAAGAAGCGTCTGGCATTGAGGGCAAAGCTCCGCGCTCAGGCGGTTCGGGAGCGCACCGTTCATGCCGCCGCTGGCATCAAGGGGGACGGATTTTCCGCCTTGTTCCATCTGCACCGGGCACTGCATTACCGGATCAAGGCGGTTTCCGCCGAGGTGTGCGCCGCCGCTCTCTATTTGGCCGGAGTCGTCACCGGCAGGGATGCGTGGTGGATGGCCTTGCCCTTCCAGATCGCGGCCATATTGCTTTTTCTCAAGGGCGCGAAGGATGCGGGCCTCGCGGATGCCATGGCGGAAATCGCGATGGAGGCAGTAAGCAAGGGCGACCAAAAAGCCGATTGCGCCATGCTGCCAGAGCCAGGTGAGGAAATTTAAGGAGATAACTATGGATTCGGGAGTCTTCATGGTGGGTAAAAGCTGAAATCAGAGTCCGGCGAAGGGGTTCCCCGAGGCGGCCAGCGCTTGCAGGTAGGTGTGATTGAGCTGCCCGCAGCGTGCCACCAGGTGGGCGGTGGCGCGGCCGGCCGCGCGGCGCATGACGTAGAGGCGCTCCAGGCGGTTGATGGCGTATTGGACGCGGATCCAGCGCGGCTGGGCGCGGCGCAGGGAGCGGGCGAGTGGGGCGGTCATGGGATTGTTAGGACTGGCGTTTGGGCAGGTCGGCGATGGCGGCGATGAGGCGGCGGCTCTGGCGCTCGCCGCGCAACACCTGGCAGAGGTGCTGGTAGCAGACGCCCAGGTGAGGGGCGGCGGAGCGGTAGGACCATCCGGCCTCGTAGAAGTGGCGGCGCGCGGCGGCCACAGGGCGCGGCAGGTGCAGGTCGGTGGTGGGGACGTAGGGCATGGCAGTTAGGTTGAGAGGCTGATTTTCATTGCGTTGGTCTGGTGGGTTTGGTTTGTTTTCCAGACGTTCGCGGGCGACAGGTGCGACTTTTGAAACTTTCTGGAACTCTTGCAAGAGGAAAACGATACTTTCCGAAACTTTTTGATACGCACCGATGATCTCGCTCAACGGATGGGGATAAATGTGCAGAATTTGTCCGATATTTTAGGCATTGGTAGGGCGACCTTGTTTTGTTGTCGGACCGGGAAAAGGCCCATAACCGGCAAGACATGGCGCAAATTAGAAGCTGCCGAGCTGGCTGCCGGGATCAGCGCTGTCAAAGCGGGAATCGGTGCCGATGCTGCCAAAACACAGAATCAGGAGGCGAATAGGACCATCCCGGTCCTTGGGTGGGCTCACGCGGGAGATGCTGGCAATTATGACGAGATCCCGGAAAGCTGGCAGGAGCGGATTCCTACAGAATGTCGCGATCCCAAAGCGTTTGCCGTGCGCTTGGAGGGCGACTCAATGGAGCCGAAATTCTGTGAGGGCGATATTCTAATTTTACAGCCCGGCGAGGAGATCTATAACGGATGCCTAGCGATCCTAAAGTTGCACTCGGAGGGCTATATTTTCCGCAGGGTCGAAATAAGGACCGACTGTCTGCGTCTGATACCGCTCAACCCACAATGGGGAGTTGAGGAGATTTCAAAGGATAAGATTGCCTGGGCATACCCCGTGTGGGGTATGGTACGAAAGATAGCAAAGCAGTGACGAAAGCATCAAAAAACAAACAACCATGAAACCACTCCGATTTAAGCATCCGGTGAACGGCTACATTCTCGAAATCGAGAGGCCAGTGTTTTGGGCCTTGTTAATCGGGCCTTTGTTTTTCGCGGCGAAGGGAATTTGGAAGCCGCTGATATTTTGTGTCATCGGCGCATTTTTAACCGCTGGAGTTTCAATTCTCATTCAGCTCATCGTGCTTCCGATGTATGCGCATAGCATTTTCCGCAACCACTACCTGATGCGGGGATGGACTGATGTGACGGATCAAAAACCAGAGGATCCGGTCAAGACTCCCGCGCGGCCTACAACTCCCGCGCGTCCTGCTGTCCAAAAAAAGACCGTTCCCGTGATGAATCACGATGATGGCGGAATTCCGACCTACCGGCTGTGAGGATAACGCAGGCAGAAAGCCCGCGCTCCTCGAGGAGATATTTCCGGCGGGAATAAAAACCCGTGGTAGTCTCGGCGCGTGGCCGAGCAATTGCATCTATTGATCTGGGAATCCGAAGTCGTTCAATCCGGCGAGGGACGGGTGACGGTAACGGCGCGCCGGCCGCTCTCGCACATGAGCCGCAAACAGGCGGCCAAGGTGCTTGGATGCAGCGAGTGGACGGTGAGCGACCTGTTCCGGCTCGGGCTGCTCGACGGATACAAGCCGGGCGCGAGGGTCAAGCGCAAGGACGGCCGGGCGTCCAACGCGGCGCTGCGTCTCGACAGCGGTAGCGTTTTGCTGTTTAAGCAGCGCCAGCAGGCGGATGCGCGGATTGCGCTCGCCGGTTAGGATGGGAGGAGCGGAATAAATTCCGCGCCCCAGAGCGGAAGGTGTGTGATCTGTGGGAGGTGTGGCGGCGGGTTTGCGACGAGCGTGCAGGGTGCGTGCATGTCCGAAGCAAGCGCCAAACCAATCTATCAATCCAAGACCGCCTGGCTCCAGGTAATCACCCTCATCGCCGCGTTTTTTCCGCAGGTGCAAACATTCCTGATCGCCCATCCGCAGGCGGCAATCGCTATTCTCGGAGCGCTGAACATCGCGGTGCGGATTGTAACCCGCGGGGAAATCACGATCTTCGCGGACGGCACGGATGCCGCCGCCAATAACTCTGGCACCAGTCCGGCATGGGTGGCGCCTCTCCTAACGGGAGTCACGGCGGCGGGGATTGGGTTATCCCTGCCGTCGTGCAACGTGCCGATCCGCGCTGGTATCTCCAGCGACTACGGCTCGGCCAGCTACTCCAGCAAGAGCGGGATCGATGTTCAGGGACGCATCCCGACTCCGCCCGCCGTGGATGCCGCCAGCGCCAAATGATCGCCCTAGGGCCAAAGGGGCGCGCGGTCAGCCTAGATCCGACAGGATCGTGATCACCCAAGCGCCGCCGCCCCAACCTACTCTAACAAACGATTTCCATGGACCTCCCAAGTATCATCAGCCTGATCCAGGGTGAAGTCGGCACCCGGCGCGACGGCAAGATCGGGCCGGTTACCGCCGCGGCCGTGCTCGCCGCCCTGCGCACCCGCCATATGGACCCGGAAGCGGAAAAAGAAATGCCCGTATCCGTGTCGCAGCATTTTGAGTTGGACGCGCGTACCGAATCCATCCTTGCCACGCTCGATCCGAAAGCGGTGCCGATGTTCCGCGAGTTCATGTGCTTGGCCAAAGGTACGGCGGCCTCGCTCGGTTATGATTACGTTCTGGTTGGCGGCACCCGCACCTGGGCGGACCAGGACGCGCTCTACGCACAAGGGCGGACGACGCCGGGCAAGATCGTCACCAACGCCCCTGGCGGATTCGGCTTCCACAATCTCAAGCTCGCGGTGGATGCCGGCGTGTTCGCCGGAAAGATCTATCTGGACGACGGCACCGCCGAACAACAGGCCCGCGCCTCCAAGGTGCATGCGGCATGCAGCCAGCACGCCCAGTCGTGCGGCCTGGTCTCGGGCCGGTCATGGGTCCGCATGCCGGATGAGCCGCACTATCAGGTCGATGTCGGTCACACCAGCCCCACCGCAGCCGACCGCGCCGAGTTTCTAAAGGAGGGATCGATCCTGTGAAGAGCGGTCGCAAGATATTCGCCAAGTTGGAAACTGCCGACGATTACGCCGTGGAGATCCGCAAGTTCGGCAACGGTGACCTGCGCTCGCTGTTGCACTACATGACCCACGGCCGCCGCACCCACACCGAGACGGCCACTGGCGAACTCATCATGGCCTGCGCGATTGTCGAGGCCGCCAAGCGGTTTGCCAAGATTCCGAAGGGGAAAGGGCTGCTGCCATGATGACGATGCTAGCAGAAGCAACGGCCACGGCCGCCGCGCCCGGCCTGGACCCAATGACGGTGGGCACGCTTATCGGCGGCATCCTCATCACGCTCATCGGCGGTGGGGTGCTGGGCAAAAAGATCTCGGATGGTACCAAGATCACCCTAACCAATCCCCAGCTCGACGTGGAGGTGCGCGAGCAGCTCGTCACCCGCGCCGAATGCCTGGCATGCAAGACCGATGCCAAGTCCGAGCTAAAAGAGATTAAAGGTCTCTATGACAAAACCGTCACCCTGCTCCTGGAGCGCGACGAACGGCAATCGCTCCGAACCAAAGAGCTCGCCGATCAAATGCACTCCCAGATCCAGGAAATGGGCGAACGCGACCTGGAAGGCCGCCGGCGCATTCACGACCAGGTCAACGCGCACGACAAGTTGATCGCCCACATTGACGCGCGCACCGACGTGTCCAAATCCATCAGCAAGGCTGCCGGTGCCATTATGGCCCTGGCCAACAAGCAACCATCCTAACTGATTATGTCCGGCCAACCTACCACTCCAATCGCAATCATCCGACGCAAGTTCCGCGAGGTGCTAGCCATGGCCCCAGGCTATGGCAAAACCGAGGCGATGCTGCTGGAATACGTCAACGAACTCAACGGCGGCGGGGTGTCCCTGCAAGACCTGCGCGATGCGCGCGAATGGAACCATGGCAAGGCCTATATCCGCAGCGAGGAAGACGAGGAATCGGGACAGCTCCTGTGGTTCATCACCAAGGAAGGCATCGCCAAACAAAAATCCCTGACGTGAATGGCGAAAATCAAACAACCACGGGTGCCAAAAACCCGCTCGGACGCCAAGCTCAAGAACCTGGCACGAACCGACCAGGATACGCTGTGGCTGTTGATGAACCCGACGGATTCCACGGTTCCGGCCTATTCGCCGGAAGACGCCTTGGTTCACGTCCAGGAAGAGCATGGGATTTCCGTCGCAACTTCCACACTCTACGAGTGGCATTCCTGGTATGCACTCAACTTGCGCATGGAAGCGCGGGAGAATGCGGCGGATCAGCTCAAGGAGGACCTAGCGCGCAACCCGGAGAATTCCGAGGAGGAGATATGCAAAGCGGGCCAGCGGCTATTCATGGCCGAGGGGATCATCAACAAGGATTTCCGACAATTCTCTGGTGCGGCCAAGATGGCTACCGAGTCGATCAAGCTCCAGCAGGCCGAGAAGAAGATTGTGCTACTCAAGAAGGCCGGGGCGCGCGACGAGCGCAAGCTGGCAATTTTGGAAGCCAAGGCCGCCCAGGCAGACAAGGCCAGCGCGGTGGCACACGACGGGAAGCTCACCGATGCGGAGAAGGCGGCCGAGTTGAAACGAATCTTCCGCATGGGCTAACCATTATGGCGAACGCAAAGACAGACGCGATTGAGCAACTGCGGGTGCAGGTGGCAGCAGCCAACCAGGCGGCCTGCACCAATCCGCTGTGGCAGATGGACATCGCCGGGCTGGAACAGTTGGTGGCAACCCACCCGCTTGGCACCACCCACAGCGGCTGGAAGAATCCCTATCCGGCCAGCGACCCGCGCAGCATCTATCTGGAATATCAGTTCGTGACCCATCACGACCGCAGCCGCGCCAAGATCCAGATCCAGTCGCGCCAGACCGGTAAGGATTTCACGATGGAGGGTGAGGCCGTGGAGGATTGCCTCGACCACGCCACCGAATGGATGATTGCCGCGCCATCCGAGCGCCAGGCTCTCGACTCACTTGACCAGGGGAAGCTTTGGGCGGATGCGTGGCAGTTCCACATCAAGGACATCTTTGAAGAGCGCGAGGGCAATACCTCACAGCACTTGCTGAAAAGCTCCGAAATCCTATTTGAGAACGGCAGCCGGATGCGGGCGGTGCCAGGCAAGCCCGACACCGTGCGCGGCAAGAGCACCAACGTGATCCTAACCGAGTTCGATTTCTTCGAGCAACCCGCCGCCACCTGGAAGGCGATCCTTCCATCTATCACCAACCCGTTACGGGGCGGCGAAAAGAAAGTTAGAATCGGCACCACGCCCAATGGCACCGGCAGCGCGGCCCACAAGATTTTCACCAAGGACGACACCAACGACAAGATCAAGTGGAGCCGCCACCTGGTCACGATCTATCATGCGGTGCTGATGGGCCTGCCGGTGGATGTGCAGCAGATCCGCGAGCTGATGGACGATCCCGATGGATTCGCCCAGGAGTTCCTCTGCCAATGGCTGGATACCACCAACGTCCTGCTACCCTACGAACTGATCGCCCTAGCCGAATCCGCCGATGCCACCGAATGCTGGAGCCTGGATGACATGCTCCACGCCGGCCAAACCTTCATGGGCATCGACTTCGGGCGCAGCAATGACCCGACCGTAGCGTGGACGCTGCAACGCGTGGGGGACATCCTGTGGACGCGCGAGGTGCTGGTGCTCGACAAGATGAGCACGCCCGACCAGGAGCGGATTCTATCCGACCGGATCCGCGCCGCCAACCGGGTGTGCTTCGACTACACGGGACCAGGCGTGGGCCTCGGCGACTACATGGTCGCCAAGCATCAGGAGTGGAAGCCTGCCGAGCACAAGATGGGCAAGGTCGAGCTCTGCACCTTCACCAGCGGATTCAAGCGCCAGATATTCCCGCGCATGCGCCGCCTGTTCGAGTCCCCCACCAAGTTGCGCATTCCTATCAGCGTGACGATCCGCGAGGACCTACATGAAATGAAACAGGTCATTTCAAACGGGGAGTATAACTACTGGGCCGCCCGCACCAAGTCCGGCCACAGCGACCGATGCACGGCGCTGGCGCTGTGCGTTAGGGCGGCCGGGGAAAATGGATCATTCAGCTTCCCCCCACGCCCGGCGGGCCGCCGTACCCGAAATACGGAAAGGAGCTGCCAATGACCGCCGCGCCTCATTTCCAACAGGAGTACCTCGGAACGTTCGTTTCAGGCCCCCAAAACAGCCCCGCAGGAGGCGATTCTAGCCGGGGGTCGGCGGCCCGCGCGTCATTGCGCCTGCAATCGGTTTCCGGCGGCTTGCATGGCCGTGCATGGCGGACTGAGGTCATCAGTGATTTTGCGGCATCAGGAATTTCCACTTTTCAGCTTTTACCCACTAACGGAGGCGCAGAATGAACCGGATCGAGACCACGCAGAAGCCATCCCAAGTCGGGTTCGTCCGCCGGATGGGCCAGATCATGAACCGGGCCATCGCCTCGGTTTCCTATCGCGTCCATGTGGCGGCCGCCAACCTGTGGCGCGACAGTTATAACCCGCTGCGTTCGCTAACCATTGCCCGCGCGGTGCATCTGCTGG
>JAYSPI010000223.1:0-3369 GCA_043722215.1 Prosthecobacter sp. | reverse complement strand
GTTACGCGGACCTGATTGTGCATCGTGCGCTGCAGCCGTTGTTGGCCAATCCTCCGGCGCGTCCGGACCGTACGCCCAGCCAAGCGGACCTGCGCGAGTTGGCCCGCCACATCTCGGACACCGAACGCACCTCGGCGGAAGCGGAGAGCGAAACCAAGCAAATCAAGCTTTTCGATTACCTCCAGCGGGTGGTGGAAATGCGAGACCCGCATATTTTTGATGGACTCATCACGGATGTTCGACCGATGGGGTTAATGGTCGAAATTCCCGATATGGGGGTCCGTGGCGTCGTGAAACGTGAGGATCTCCCACAGGGACGGTGGCGCCTCGAAGCCCACCGCAAAGCATGGGTCTCCACCGATGGTAAAATCATTCAACTCGGAATGCGAATCCCACTCCACGTCATCTCCATCGACCGCGAAAAACGCTTTGTCGATTTTAGCGTAGCCGGTCGCCCGACGAGCGCCGGTACCCGGCCGCTCGATACTCGGCCGTCGCCCGCGATCAAGCACCACGGTCAGCCGAAACCGGCGGGGAAGCCCGCCGCCAAGGTCGGTCCGCCGGCGGCCCGCAAAAAACTGCGCAAACTCAAACACCGCAGGCGCTAGCAAGTGCTCCCGGGCGGGGATCAATCGAGCAGTTCGCCATAGCGCTTGCGGGCGAGGTCGAGTGAGAGATCGAGAATTCCCTGGCTGCGGTTGTGGCGCAGGGCGTCATCGGACATCGCTGCGCATTCGGAATAACTCAGCGAGCGGACCGCCTGGCCCACGCTGGCCACGAGTTGGGGGCCGACGGACAATTCGGCGACGCCTAGGCCGATGAGCAGCGGCGTGAGGCGGATGTCGGCGGCCATTTCGCCACAAACCCCGGTCCAAATCCCATGGTTGGTGGCGGCATCAACCGTGCGCTTGATCAGTCGAATCACTGCTGGGTGGGTCGGTTGATAGAGGTCGGCGACGTACGGATTCACTCGATCGACTGCCAGGGTGTACTGGATCAGGTCGTTGGTGCCGATGGAGAAGAAATCGACTTCTGGGGCGAGTTGGTCGGCACATAGAGCCGCAGCAGGCACCTCGATCATGATTCCGACGGGCAGGTCGCGGTCGAAGGGGACACCCTCGGCATCGAACTCGTCCATGCAGCGACGCACCATTTCCTTGCAGCGCCAGACCTCAGAGAGGGCCGAGATCATGGGAAACATGACGGCGACCTTGCCCGCAGCGCTGGCCCGCAGGATGGCGCGGATTTGTTCGCGGAACATCGCCGGGCGCGCCAGTGAAACGCGGATGCCGCGCCATCCAAGGAACGGGTTGGGCTCTAGGTCCGTCAGCGGCTCGACCGGCAGTTTGTCGCCCCCGGCATCCAAGGTGCGGATGATCACGGTGTGCGGTGCCATCTCACGGGCGAGCTTCGTGTAGATTTCAAATTGGCGGGTTTCATCGGGCATTTCCTCGCCGTTGAGGAGGAGGAATTCGGTGCGATACAGGCCGATGCCTTTGGCTCCGCTGCGTTTCACTAGCGGCAGTTCATCGACGATTTCGATGTTGGCGGAGACCGTCAGTGCCCGGCCATCTAGGGTTTCGGTGGCGGCACCGCGGGTGGCATCCAAGGCACTACGAACCTTCGCTTTGGCTGCACTGAGTTGCCGGTAGTGCTCAAGGGTCGCTGCCGTCGGGTGCAGAATCAGCTTGCCCGAATAGCCATCCAGAATCGCCGGAGCCAGCGCCATCACCTCGATCACCACATTTTCCAGTCCGACGACGGCCGGCACGCCGAATGCGCGTGCAAGGATGGCGGTGTGCGAATTCAGGCTGCCTTGCTCGGTGGCAAACCCGAGGACATGGCGGCGATTCATCGATGCGGTATCCGATGGGGCCAAATCGTAGGCAACGAGGATATGTTGGTCGTCGGGGGCTTGGTGGCGGGAGTCGCTGTCGGGGAGGAAATTGCGCAGCACCCGCTGAGCGACGTCCTCGATGTCGGCCGTGCGCTCGCGTAGGTAGGGATCGGGGATCCGCCGCATCGCCTCGAGGAAGTTTTGCATCACCGCGTAGAAGGCGAATTCGGCATTTTGCTGGCGGCTGGCGATGGCGCTGAGGACGCGTTGGACGACGGTGCGGTCCTCAATCATCATCACGTGGGCCTCGAAGATGCTGCTGACGTTTGCGCCGGAAAGGTCGTCAAGGCGGCTTTGGAGTTCGATCAATTGCCGCTTGGTGATCTCAATGGCCTGGCTGAAGCGATCCTGTTCGTGGCGAATCTCCGCCTCGTCGATTTCATATATCTCGGGTGCCGCGAACCCGCGGGCGACCACATGCACCGGGGCAATGGCGATGCCAGGAGATGCGGCTATCCCTTCAAAGATAAGTTCGGGTTCGGATCCGGTTTTGGCCATGGGCTTGCAGCACCTTGCCGCCGCTAACCGCCGCGTTCAAGACACAATTTCCAGCACGCGCCGCTTGTTATCCTCGATTCCGGTGCGATCTTCAAAAACCATGAGTCAATTGATCCAATTTCTTTCTGCGGTGGTCGTCGGCGTCGCCACGGCCAGCGCCCGAGCGGAACCGTTGACCGTGGGCAGTGCTCTGCCTGCGATCGCTCAGAAAAACCAGGACGGTCAGCTGGTGCAGTTGGCAGCAGTGGCAAGCACCGGCTACTTGCTGGTGTATTTTTTTCCCAAGGCGGACACGCCGGGGTGTACCAAGCAGGCGTGCAGTTTGCGCGACGCGTACGCGGCGCTGACGGTCAAGGGGGTCAAGGTGCTGGGCGTTAGTACGGATTCGGTGGTCGTGCAAAAGGCGTTCAAAGATAGATACCAGCTGCCCTTCGAGTTGCTCGCCGATGATGATGCCGCGGTGGTCACCGCTTTTGGCGTGCCAAAAATGTTAGGGTTTGCCAAGCGCCAGGCATTTTTGTTCAAGGACGGTCAACTCATCTGGCGCGATCTAGCGGCCTCGACTGACCAGCAGGCGGCCGATGTCCTTAAGGTGCTCGCCGGCGTGCCGTAACGGCCACCGTCAACGGTGAGTTTGCCGCGCTGCTAGAAACTCGGTGTAGCGCACCAACTCCAGACGCCCGTCGTGATGTTCGAGGATGGCCGTTAGGCTTTCCACCCAGTCGCCGGAATTCAGGTAGTGAATATTGCCGACCATTTTGTCTTCGGGCGCGTGGATGTGGCCGCAGATAATGCCATCGCATTTCCGGTGGTGGGCGAGGTCCTGGAGCAATTCTTCGTAGCGATCAACGAAGCACACGGCGGATTTGACGGTGGCTTTGACGCGTTGGCTGAGCGAGAAATAGTCTTTGCCGCGCCACGCCCGGTAATGGTTATAAAGGCGGTTGATGTGGAGCAGGAAATCGTAGCCGACC
>JAYSPI010000222.1:0-13003 GCA_043722215.1 Prosthecobacter sp. | reverse complement strand
ACCGCTTGGCCTTGCATGTTCGATTGCCCAGCTAGTATGAACACCTTCAATGGACTACCCCCTGTGGCGAAGGCAGGTGTGACGAACAAGAATGACGCTGCGAATAATAATTTAACTCTCATTATTTTGATTTCTGGTTGAAGTGTTCTGGAATCGGGGCGAAGACATTCACAGGGAGAATTGCTCCCTTGGCGTCATATTCCATCGGCGAGATGCAGGTCTCACGAAGGCACCCCTTAGCGGGGATGAGGAACCGGTGATAAGCGATAGCCCAGACGTCGCGGCCCGGAACCTTGACAATCGAGTGATGACCCGCCGCCTTAATCACACCTTTTTGTTGAAGGATCGGTGGGCCATCTGCCTTTTGATAGGGACCTAGCGGTGACTTGGAGGTTGCATATGCAACCGAATACCGAGGGTCGCGAGTATCATACTCGGACCAACTCAAATAATAGGTTCCATTGCGCTTATGAACGAATGGACCCTCGTTATACCCTGAAATCTCGATCGTTTGAACCGCCTTGTGGTCAAACGAGATCATGTCGTCGTTGAGTTTGACGGCCATGCACCTACCTTGCCCAAAAAACAAATAGGCCGATCCGTCATCGTCGACGAAGACCATGGGATCAATCACTTGGCATGGATACTCACCCTTGGCGACAAGCGGCGCACCTAGCGGATCCTTGAATCCCTTCATTGGATGATCCGACACCGCAACGCCGATGTTTTTATTCACCGAATAGTAAAAGTAATACTTGCCCTTTTTGGTGGCCATGGCAGGAGCCCACGCTTCGCCGGTGGCCCACTTGACGTCACGTGGAATATCAAGGATGACGCCCTCATCTTTCCAAGTCCTCAAATCCTTGGACGTCCACCCATGGAATGACGTGGGATTCCAGCCCTCGCAATCACTTGTCGGATAGAGGCAAAATGTCGACCCAAACACCGCGATGTGCGGATCGGCCGTCGTCCCTGGCAGCACCGCTGGTGGTGCCGTTTGGGCCAGATCCTGGCCTCCGGCAAGCGCCACCGAAAATACCATTGCGGCTAAAACGCCTATTCTGCGTGTGAGCAGCAATGGTGCTCGATTACTATGTGATGGGTTCATGGTAGATATGCTTTTTTGGTTAGATAATAACATAGAGACTCATAGCGCATGGCTGGTGATTCTGCGCAAGTCGGGCGAGGTATGAGACGATTGAATCGCCTTGATCGCATCTTCAACGGCGTGGACCCGGCGATCATTGAGTTCACCGCTTGGAAACCCTCCTCGCTGGCATTCATCGTTCAAACGAACGATCACCTCTTTGAGACCAGGTATCGCCCGCTGGGCAGCTGATCCAAAACTAGCGATTTGTTTCATAATTTCACTGGTGCGACCCTCACTGCCGTGGCTGCCCTGGGTTTTAGCAAACTGGACCCCGGCATCAATTGCTTCCTGATAGTGGTATTTCGTTAGCACCTTTAATCCAGCCATGCGGATCTCACAGCCAAACATGGTGTCCGCCGGACACCGTGTCACGACCGCCGCCAGGATATCCGGAGCCAACGCATTCACATCTTCGGGCGTGAGTTTGTTCTCAAAATATCCAGCGAGCGTCGCCCGCGCCATCCCATCGGCATTACGTGCAATTACGCGCACCGCCGGTTGAACCAGCTTGGGATTGGCCGAAGCGAGTGATCCCTGCAGGGGACCGGCAAACAATACCTCCGCCAGTTGCCCGTGGGTGAGTTGGATCGGGTCGGCCCAGTTGATTTGTCGCTGCGTGTCAGCAGTACTAACCACTGCCGACAAAATCCCTGCGAGAGCGGGTTGCGCCTGGTCACCCATTTTTTTAAGCGAGCGAGCCGCCTGGAACCGCAAGCTGCGGTCCTCATGCGAGAGCAAACGAACTAACACCGGCAAAGCTTCCGGCGTCTGGATATAACTGAGCGCCTCCACGGCTCCCCTGCGCTGGTAGACGTTCGAACCATCCGCCATGGCAATGAGTCGGGCGGCGAGTCCGGCGGTCTGGGGGCGCCTGCCCAATTCCTCTGCGGCCCAGCCGCGCGCAATCGGCGACCAATCGCCCAAGGCGGTTAGGAGTTCTTCCACGCTGAGCGTTTGGCGGTCGAGGTCGAAGCGACCGGATGCGATTGCTGCGGCGACATCCGTTTTGCTGAGCCATTTTGCCTGATCGGCGTCCTTGCCAGTGATGTAGAGTTTCTTAAGTGGCAAGGCATAAGTGAGAACATAACTGGCCGTGGGACTCAGCCCATTGTAGCCGCTATTACCAAAATACGTATCGTTATCGGTTTTGCCACCTCCGTATTGCTCACTGCCATCGTAGGTGAACGAGCCATCGCAGCGCCGCACTAGATCGAGGTGCCATGAGATCTGGCTGAAGTAGGCCGCCAATGCGTCAGGTCCGCCAGTATTGGCCCCCAGAGCCCCCCACAAATACCCGAGCCCTTGGCCGGTGTGGCCGTATTCACGGTTTTGATAGGAAGCGGTGACCATTTTTGCGTAGTATCGGGACTCTGCAAGGTACCCCTTCTGGAGGGTGTACATCACGGCGGCTATCGAGTTTTTACCGTTATTTTCATGACTCGCCCATGCTTCATGCTCGCCGTACGGGATGGCACCCTTATCGACGTAATAACCAAAGAACTTGGCAGCGCGCTCAATCGCAGGATCGACTTCAGGGTCATTCACTCCACACATTTTGCCCATGACAATGGCTAGATTGCCAACCAAGCCAGCGGCATTCACTGGGCCATACGGCGCGATCGACCCATGAAGTTTACCGGTGGGAGTGAGCTCCGAGACGCCATGACCGAACGTGCCATACATGCTTTGACCCTTGGCGAGGGTGACGGTATATTCATTGATGGCATGAAGCACGTCCTGGTCACCGGTTAGAAGGAAGTACTCGCAAAGAAACACATTGCGGTACCCCCAGTCCCAGATCACCGAGCCATCTTTGAGCTCAAGTTTCAGCGAGCGAGGCCCCAGTTGGTGAGCATACTCAGTTAACTTGGGCAGGTATTTGGCATCCCCCGTCGCCAGTAGAGCCAAGCCATTGACCGCTCCGGCCCAGGAGCAAGTCAGCGGTTCTTTTTCTAGGACTTTACACGCCTCATCAAAGATGAGTTTTGATTTCGGGCAATTGAACGGAGCCGTGGCGCTATAGGAACCCATCACCTTGAGCTTCAAGCGCACCGATTTGGGCTTGCCATTGCGCCACAGGCTCAACTGAAGCACTCCTGAGCGGGCATCGGTTTCTGCCTCCTGAATCGCTTTAGCAAGACACTGGCGGGCATCAAACGCAAACGGTTTTCCGCCTGCGCCTAAGATCACGTCGTTGACTTGCACGACGCCATCGGCAGGCGATTGTTGGCCGACATGGGTGACGAGAATCTGGCGCGCGGCAGTGGTGGTGCGTCCCTGCTGACTATCGTGATTGCTAGCAGCCTTGGTGTAGATCCACCCGCGCAGGCCGGTGGCACCTAGGTTATACGTTTGCTCACGATTGACCGTGACACCTTGGGTGAGATCCGGAAGTCCCGGTGGATTTTCGGCGGCCTGACTGCTGGCAATGATCGCAGCCATCGTCACAAATAGTTGAACACCAAACGCATGCATCAGACTCATGATGATAGGGGTTTTTGTAATGAAAATTATGGCTGTGACGGCTCCTGAATCCAGACGGTCATAGCGCCCTTATTGCGGTTTTGCCATGCATAATATGGAATAGCCGTCATCTTGACTGGGCCCTTGCCCTCAACCATTGCGGTGCCTTCAATGAGGGTGACTCCACCCAACAGGTCGGCCTGATGCCGTGAAGTCATCTCCACACCACGTGGCAACACCAAATGCGCTAGATCCACATCCGGTTGATCTGCTGCTTCAATGCAATAGACCAAGGGACCGCGCATCAGCGTGACCTTCCCTCGGTCAGCTTCTACTTTTTCATGAGCATAAACGCGCCGGATAGGCATCGGCAGATTTAGCTCCACCAGGTCACCGGGTTTCCAAGTCCGCTGCAGGTGGACGTAGCCGTCCTCGCCCGGTGTGGCGTCGGTCTTCTCACCGTTGACCGTAAGGGCGACTGCAACTGCCTTGCTTGCATCGGGTCCCAGTCGATATAAATCGCTAGGAACCGGGTGGCCCAACGCCCATCCCGGAATCCGCAGATTAAGGCTGAAATCAGCCGCTTGTTGTGGTGTCACCGTTAGTTTCACCAGTCCGTTCCAAGGGTACTCGGTTTGCTGGGTTAACTTGAGTGCCGAGCCATCATCCATTTTGAGATTGGCCTCACCGGCAGCATAGAGGTTGACGAGCACCTGGTTATGACTGCGGGCATACACCAAGCCGCTGACTTGAGGAATGATGCGAGCCAGGTTGGTCGGACAGCAAGACAAGCCAATCCAGGATCTGCGTTCTCCGCCATTTTCGCTAGCGAGCGGGTTTTGATAGAAGAAATGATCCCCGGAGATAGAAATTCCGGAGAGCATGCCATTGTAGAGCGTCAACTCCATCACATCCGCAAACTTTGACTGGCCTTTAAGCAGGTTCATGCGCGATTGCCAGAAGACGCTTGCGATGGCAGCACATGATTCGTTATAGGCTGAATCATTGGGTAGCTTATAGGCATCGCCGAACCCCTCGTCACCGTATTGGCCGGTACCGAGGCCGCCAGTGACATACATCTTGCGGCCGACGACATCGCTCCACAGGTGATCCAATGCCAGTTCATAGCCGGGGGCGTCCATGAAGCGCAGGGTATCCGTCATGGCGGAGTATAAGTATCCAGCGCGAACGGCATGGCCGATGGCCTCATGTTGATCAACTACGGGCTTGTGGTCCTGCATGCGACCATTGCGAAGGCGCAGGCGGGCATGCCAGAATTCCCGCTGTTGCTCGGGTGTTGGTTTGGTTTCCTGGGCAACCGGTGGGACGGCTGATTTTGGGTCGAAGAGCTTGTGCTCGCTGGTGTGGGAGTACCCTCGTTCATCGATGAAAAACTTGGCAAGTTGCAAGTACCGCGGCTCGCCGGTTGAGCGAAATAACTTGATAAGAGCCAATTCGACTTCCTCATGACCATCGACATCGTAGCGTTTCTTAGGCCCGAAAACACTGTCGATGTGGTCGGCAAAGCGCTTAGCAGAATCGATGACCTTGGGATCATGGGTGAGTTGCTGATGTTCGCCGGCCATTTCGAAAAAGTGACCCGCATTATACATTTGGTGTTCCAGGCGAAGATCGTCCCAACGTTTATCCAGGCCGTTGACGATGAACCATGAGATCAGGAAACCGTCTTTTTGTTGAGCGGCGAGGATGCGATCAATGATGCCATCGACACGTTTGCTGAGTGCCGGATCCGGGAAATGTTGCAAGGAAATCAACGCTCCTTCTAGCACCTTGTAGAGATCGGAGTCAAATGCGTGATGACCACTGAGCGGGCCAGGCAATTTACCGGCGGCCTTATCGAAGTTGGTAACGTGCCCGTCCTTCTCGAGTTCATCAAGCGCATGGGCGAGGGTAACCTCGTGCGCCGTTTTGACCCGCGGTCCCCAGAATCCGCCGCGCAATTCAACCTGCGCCTGGCCAACTTCATCATAACCACGGACGGTTGGTGGATTTGTGGGAGCAGCGATCAATTGGCTGCTAGCCATCATGGTCAGGGTGGCAAAAATCTTCATCTGGATAAGTGATGTGGATTGGAGTTTATATTTCATCATTTGCTCCCTTCGATTTTGCGCAGCTCTGGCTGGGTCGTTGCGGCCTCGATCGTTTGGATCGCATTATTAACCGCGAGGATACGCTGGTTATTGAGTTCACCGGAGGGAAATTGGTTGCGCTTGCATTGGTCGTTGAATGAATCGATCACCTCCTTGAGGCCGGGGATGGCCACACGGGCAGCGGTACCATAACTCACTATCTCCTTCATAATTTCCTCGGTCCGTTTTTGGCTACCGTGGCCACCCTGGGTCTTGGCGAGGCTCACACCGGCTTGGATGGCCTCGACGAAGTGGTGTTTCGACAAGGCACGCAAGCTAGACATGCGAATGGCCGCACCAAACATCGTATCCGCTGGGCAGCGAATCACAATCGCCGTTAGAAGGTCCGGTGCCAATGCCACGACCTCATCGAGCGTGAGTTTCTTCTCAATATATTCGCTAAGAGTCGTCCGTGCCATGCCATCAGGATTCCGAGCAATCACCTGGATGACTAAGTGAACGAGCTGGGGGTCGGCGTTCTTGAGGCCATCTGTTAGCGGGCCATGGAACAATGCTGCGGCCAATTGCCCTTGGGTAATCTGAATCGGATCGGCCCAGTTGATGGACACAGCGGGCTCGGCTGTTGCGGCGACGGCTGTGAGGATGCTAGGAAGCGCAGGTTTAGCTAGGCCACCCATTTTTTTAATCGCCTGTGCGGCCTTGAAGCGGAGGCCGCGGTCGTCATGGGATAGCAACCGCACCAGCACCGGCAGAGCATCTGGCGTTTGGATGTAACTCAGAGCTTCCACTGCACCTAGGCGCTTGCGAGCATCCGGACCGTCTGCAATGGCAATGAGCGCTCCGGCGAGATCCTTGCTGTTAGGGCGTTTTGCTAGTTCCTCAGCTGCCCAACTGCGGGCTACCGGCGACCAATCGCCTAAAGCGCTCATGAGTTGTTCCACGCTCAGCGCCTGGCGATCGAGATCGAAACGGCCGGATGCCATCGCTTCGGCAACGTCCTTTTTACTAAGCCATTTAGCCTGATCGGCGCCCTTGCCGGTGATGCAGATTTTTCTGAGTGGCAGGGCGTACGTTAGGACATAGCTGGCGGTCGGGCTCAGGCCGTTGTACCCGCTCCTACCGAAATACGAATTATCGTCAGTTTTTCCGCCACCGTATTGCTCGCTGCCATCATAGGTGAACGAGCCATCGCAGCGGCGCACCAAATCGTAGTGCCACGATGCTTGACTAAAATAAGCGGCCAGCGCGTCGGGACCACCGGTATTGACCCCCAGCGCACTCCACAAATAACTGAAGCCTTGGCCGGTGTGGCCGTATTCACGATTCCGATAGGACGCGGTGACCATTTTGGCGTAGTATTTGGACTCGACCAAGCGATTCTCTTGGAGGGTGAAGAACAAGGCCGCCATTGAGTTTTTTCCGTTATTTTCGTGGTTTAGCCACGCTTCATGCTCGCCGTAGGGGATCGCGCCTTTATCGACGTAGTAACCAAAGAACTTGGATGCCCGGTCAATCGCTGGATCGATTTCTGGGTCGTTCACGCCGCATTTCTTGCCCATGACGATCGCCATATTGCCAATCAAGCCAGCGGCATTGACTGGGCCGTAGGGCGAGATGGCCCCATGGAGTTTGCCATCGGGAGTGAGCTCTGAGATTCCATGACCAAATGTGCCAAACATGCTTTGGCCCTTAGCCAGCGTAATGGTATATTGGCTAATGGCATGGAGAACCTCTTGGTCACCCGTGAGGAGATAATATTCGCAGAGGAAGAGATTAAGGTACCCCCAATCCCAAACCGTCGGTCCGTCTTTGAGCTCCAGTGTCAGCGTGCTGGGGCCTACTAGATGGGCAAATTCGCTCAATTTCGGCAAGTATTTGGCATCCCCCGTCGCTAACAACGCGAGACCATTCACGGCACCCTTCCAGGAGTGTTCCAGCGGCTCATTTTCTAGCACTTTGCAGGCATCTTCAAAGATGAGCTTGGACTTCGGGCAATCATAGGGTGCTGTCGCGCTGTACTCCCCCATGACTCGCAGCTTGAGAGCGAGCTCCTGGGTTGTTCCAGCCCGCCAAACGGTCAGCTTGAGAACTCCATCGTTCGCCTGTTTTTCAGCGTCCTGAATCGCCCTGGCCATGCTCTGGCGAGCGTCGATGGTGAATAAACTGCCACCGGCGCCGAGGATGACGTCATCGACGTGGATCACTCCGTCGGCGGGGGTTTTCGGGCCGACGTGAGTGACTAGGATCTGGCGAGCGGCGGTGGTGGTGCGTCCCTGTTGGCTGTCCAGGTTGCTAGCTGCTTTGGTAAATATCCAGCCCCGCATGCCCGTAGCGCCGAGGTTGTATGTCTGTGCGCGGTCAACCGCCACGCTGCGGGTCAAATCTGGCGGGGTGAGAGGAGCTTCGGCCGCGACTCCGCTGGCGATCATCGCCGCCATGGAGGCCAGGCAAATGAGGTGCTTATGGGGTGTTTTCATAGGGGCAAGTTGAATTTGAGTAGTTTACGACGAGGGGCGAACGAATCATTCACGGAATCGCATTTTTTTTGAAAACATCGAATTCATAGATCGACCAGTGGTACTGGGGATTGCTGCCGGTCTGGGTGATGCGGATAAATCGTGCGTGCTGCGTAGGGAAACTAATCGAAGTCAGCCCCAGTTGGCCAGAGCCGGTGGCGACGGGAGATCCCCATTTCTCGCCATCGTTAGAAACGGCCACGGCATACTGGGTAGGTGAATCCCACAGCGCCCAGGTATTATCGAGCTGGATGCGGTCGAACGTTTGAGCGCGCTTCATATCGACCACAAACCATTGTCCGGGGTACTGGGTGCGCGTCATATCGCGCCAACCGGTCCACGCATCTCCATCCAGCGCATTGGCTGCCGCTACGTCTACCGGGATTTTTGCACTACTCAACAGAAACGAGCCATCCGCCACCGACGCGGATGCCGACCATGATTTTTTACCGAGCGCCGTATCGTTAGGCGGAGCGACCGGCAACGCCTTGGGCGTAGTAATCACCAGCGCGCCGTGGCCAACAAACTGCCACGTCCCCGGAGTGACCGAGAACTTGACGTAGTCGGCATCCTCACCGAACCAGGTGACGCCGGGCAGATCATGGTGGGTCGTGCCATCCCAGACAGTGGCGTGGTTGGCCTCGATGGTATCGAGTTTAGCGAACGAATGTTTTGGAATACCGACGATGGCGGTGGTGCCCGCGGGTGACGTTAGACTCAACCCATATTGCGAAGTGGATTTATTAAGATCCACGGTGACATTGCCTTTGAGGCTGGGAACGACGACTTTGATGGCGGTAAGAAACCCTTCGCGAGGCATGACCTGGTAGGTTAGCCACCCGGGTTCGATCGGCGAGACCCCGGCGATCAATTGAGAAAGAACCAATGCCGGAGGGTTCCAACCATGATTCAATGAGGATGCGTCGTCAAAGGCGTCAATGCGTGACGCCCACCAGCGATCGTAGTGCTCCCACAGCGTCGTAATGCTGGACGGGATCATCGTTTTGTAACGTTCATACATCCGCAGCAGTGCCTGATCCTGCTTGCCCATCGTGCAGAGAGCCTCAAACACCCAGCGATCAAAGAAACAACTCGAATACGTCTTGCGGGTGAGCACCTGATCGTAGATGGCAGGCCACTTCGAGCGGTCCGCCAATCCCACATTAACCGCCATCGCGTTGGCGCGGTCGTCCGGTTCGGTCACCTGCGATGACATATAATACTGACCCTTCCAATACTGGCTATCGAAACGACTCTTGATCGCATCGATCTTCTGGTCGATGGGCGCCAGATCGTCCTCGTGGCCGGTGAGCCGCGCGATCCTCTTCAGGGTATTGAGGCAGTTATAGTAAAAGCAGGTTTCGAGCACCTCGGTATCCTTGACCTCCTTACCCCAATCGAACCAGGTCCTGGGATTGCCAAATTGGTACTTCTCAAAAAGAAACTCTTTGGTCTGTGGGTAAATCGCCCGCATCGTCTCCAAATCACCGGTCTGCAGGTAGTAGAACCATAAGCCATAATCACCGAGAAACTCAAGGTGCTGGCCCGGATAGAACTTAGGTTCGAGTTTGCGCCGGACCAAATCCCTGGCCAACGCGTGCGAGGCACTATCAAAAACGTAAAAGCATTGATCCAACTCCGGGGTGCCGTCGCCCCAAAATCCGACGCGCTCACGGTCCGGGCAGTCGTAAAAATGATCTCTCAAGCAGAGGTAGGCCGTGCGCGCCGCCTTTTTCCAAAGAATATTGTAGTCCTCATCGTTGCACTTAAACGAACCCGCGATGGTGGTAGCGAAACCCGTTTCCCGATACTGAACGGCTTTCACGGTAACTCCCGCAGGAATCGTGTAGCTTGCGCCCTCGCCACTGATCCAGTGACTCGCTTGGTGCGATTGCGGGCCACCGGCGGTCACAAACGACTCAGTCGGTATTAAAAAGCGCACGAGCGGGTTAGTAGAATCATAGCGCACGACTTGTCCGAGCGGGGCGACTAACTCGATTGACGGTTGGAAGTGGCAGTTGTAGGGCATCGTGCAAACCAACTTCCATGGTTGAGATTCAGAATGCGGCAGATCCTTAGAGACACGGACGTAGTCTTTTAACCCATAATCCTTGATCGTCGAATGCTGCGAGGTGGCATCAAAAAAGATACCGCTCAGCGACACGCGATCGCCACGCACCCGGTTAATTCTGAATTTCACCGATTGGTTGTACTGATAGACTAGGTAGGTTCCGCCGGCAGGATGGTCCACCATCCTCACCGGAGCAATCAGGTTGAGTGTCTTGGCATCGAACATTTCGACCACCATGCGATTATCCTTCTTCTCCCAATCCACAAAATACAATGCGATCTGATAGTCCTGCTTACCATCAATGCCAATGGTGACGGACATTGTGTTATCTGGGTTCGAGTAACAAGTGGCATTGCGCGGCGTGGTATCGTGCGGGTCGCCCGCTAGCGCTCGTGGGTCCGATGTGGCGGATGCCCAGACCGTCGCCTCGGGAATTCCGGTTGTTGGGAACGCTCGGAAATAATCAATCGACGTGACATAGGGTGGTAGCGACCTCAGATCGCGTCCCTGGCCGCTGTAGTTGCATAGGATATACCCGTCATTGCCGTAGCGTCCGCCCCAGTTACCGCCAGTGGAGGTATCGGATTTGAGCGAAGTGGCCGCATATTGCAGTGCGGGTTCGACGTAGTTCGGTGTGGTTCCCGTGGATTGGATCTTGATGGCATACGTGCCAGGCGGGACGGCTGTGAAATAGACAAATTGATCATCTTGGCACGCGCCGCCGATCCCAGCAGCG
The DNA here is from genome assembly GCA_043722215.1 of Prosthecobacter sp. Lineage (GTDB taxonomy): Bacteria > Verrucomicrobiota > Verrucomicrobiia > Verrucomicrobiales > Akkermansiaceae > Luteolibacter. The sequence continues at coordinate 1,956 of JAYSPI010000222.1, read as the reverse complement.
GGATGATAGACGCCATCCCAAGCGAGTTTTCCATTGATGGTGATACTGGCGATTGAGGTATTCCCCTTGGGGATTCCGATCCGACCGAGGGTCCCTTTCGGGGCGGTGACCGAGCAATGGCCGGATTTCAGGTCAAAGCTAGCGGCGATATTGCCGAACGGAGTTGGGGATTCACCGGCCACTTGGGTCAAGGACCTCCCGAGGTGAGGCAAGATATCATATGTGGCGAACCCTGGCCGTGTGGGCACAATTCCGAGAACCACCTCATTCAGCCATTTGACGACCCCAGCGCCCCACGGATGGCAGAGGCTAACGATTCCACTCTGGCCGTTAGGGACTGCGGAATTTGGCGCAATGACATCATTCCATGACGGCCGGTACACCTCGTAGGTCGTCGTGGCGCCATTCTTAATCATGCCGCCCCACAGATCCCGAACCGAGCTGATCGCCTCATCATATTTCCCCATGCGCGCCATCGCTTGAATCACAAAATACTGGTTGAAGGGTGAAAACGACACGCGATTGACGCGGTCGAGGAAGTGTGTATCCGCGAGCGCAGCGCCTTCCTGGTGAGTTAGGTTGCCGGTATTGATGGCATCCGCCGCCGCATGCAATCCGAAGCTAGCCGACCAGGTATTGGATTGCCGGAGGCTAGCCATGGCAGCCTCCGCAAAAGCGTGGTATTTATCACGCAGATCGGCGCGACCAAGGTCGCCCATGGCGGTGGAAAAATCGCTCCATGCGCGCACCGAGAGCATCTTATACGCATTCTGCGCTTCCGGGCTGGACTTGAACCAAATCTCAAAGCCGGCACACAAGCGCTCGTCCCAGCCGTAGAATTTGAGTGGCGGATTGGCGCTAAAAACTTCCTGTGCATCATCGAGCTTGGCGCAGACATTGGCGAGGTACTTTTCAAGTGTCGCGGCATCGCCGGTGTACCGATAGTAATCTAGCAGGCTGAGCACCCAGTACAAAGCATAGCTTCGGATCCCGTTGCTTTGCGTTGAGGTGTTATCGATATTTTGCTTGATGAAGTCAAAGTTACCGAATGCAACCAGCGCCGCCGCCTGGGTCGTGTGGGCATCGCCAGTCCATGACATGCGATCCCCGCGGTCCATAAGAATTGAGCCGAAGTAATCTTTGCAGAGTGAGGCCTTCACGCCATATGCCGCCATGTACCAGATTTGGTCGAGGAGCGGATCGCTGGATGAGAAGCGACCGGCATAATTCACCGGCTTGACCTGGCAGACCGCGCGCACGCCCGTGATGTGCCATGGTTTGGCGGTGGATTTCACATGGATCCAGGCGAACCGCACGCCGTCATAAAGTTCGGGGTTGAGTTCGAGGCGGTAGGTATGGCCGTGTTGGACGGGCACGCCGGATTTCCCGAATCCTGGTTCCGAGGATTCGCTGATACCCATCTCCACACCACCTGGGCAATCGGGACTATCAAACTCCACCCAAGCGGCGCTCTCGATGCCAAAATCTAGGCGGATCGAGCCTGGTGCGGTGACGGTGACGGCAGGGCGAGCAGACGTGAGAGAGTCGAGATTTCTGAAGGATTCCACGGTCTGAGCGACGGCAGCGACCGGTTGGAGGCAATACGTTTGGAAGCCATCGCTGGCCTTGGGTGCTTGCCAGTGGTAACGGACGAGTGGGTCGCGCGACGCAGGAATGGCTGGGCCGACGAAAGCCCCGCCGTGCAGGACGGGATAGGGTTCCTTCAAATCCGTTGACCCCACGGGGGTCATGCGCGCGGCTGGCGGTGCGACGCACTGGGCCGCGCCGCCACGCACCGCTAACATCATGAGGCACGCAACTACGGCTGAAATTTTGGAATAATGCATGGTCAATGACGGTCGTAGAAGAGCGAGGCCACGGCAGACTGGTAGAGCCGAGCGAAGTTCCTCATACGCTGCTGGGCACCCGATTTTTCAGGGAGGGTCAAAAATTGAC